>MIBW01000085.1:0-1210 GCA_001829625.1 Sulfurimonas sp. GWF2_37_8
ATAAAACAAAATCTGGAAACCGCCGTATAAAAAATGACGATAGAGAGAAGTCCAAAGAGCAAAGACGACTCAATAACGCCATAAAGCAAAATAAGCGAAGCAATAAACATGCGTATATACGCTTCTCTATTTTTCATATTACAAGTTTGTTTTTCAAACATGGTAGATTCCTTTTTTGAGATTCTAAAATAGTCTTAAGATAATATCTAAATAATCGTATCACTATATGAGCTATTTATAAACTTTTAATAGCTCATAACTTACATTTCTGCCGCTTGTTCCCTCAACTTGATACAAGCACCCGTATTTTAAAAGTTCTTGGATATCTCTTTTTGCAGTTGCCAATGAAGTTTTTGTCATGGCTACATATTTTTTAGTTGTAAGACCGCCTTGAAACTCGCCTGCGTTATATTCCAATAATTTGGTGAGTACTTTTAGCTGGCGTTGGTTGAGGGTGATGTGGCGTACTTTATCCCAAAACTTTGTTTTACTCATGATTTTATGGATTACATCCAGAGTCTCTTGCAATGAATCGTTAAATCTGTCTAAATACCATCCTATCCACGATGTACAATCTAAATTAGGATTGTCTGTTAAGTTTTGGGTGGCTTCTAACTTGTCATAATAATTTTTACGGTCATTTGCAATAGCTGAGGAGATGGAAAAATATTTATATTCCAATCCAAAACTTTGAGATACTATATAATCACTTATCATCCTAGCTATCCTGCCATTGCCATCATCATAAGGATGGATAGTCACAAACCATAAATGGGCTATTGCACTCTTAATATAAATGTTATCACTGCTACCGTTGATATATTCAAACAAAGAATTGATATCTTGAACTATTTTTTTGTGAGGCAGTCCTACGAAGTGGACGTTTTCTTTTCCTATTGGTCCAGAGACAATTTGCATATCATCATAATCTCGAAATACTCCAAGTTGTATATTTTTAAAACTGCTTGGCATATGAGAAAGAAGTGCCATATGCCATTTATGTAAACGCTCAAGTTTTAGAGGTGCTGCATTGAGAATAGCATCCATAAGTATGCTAGCAAGCGCATCTGTGTAATAGGTAGATTTGTCATGAGCTTTATCAAACTGGGTATCTAGTTTTTTTCTTATGGAAGAGCGTACACTTTCTCTTGAGAGATGTTCGCCTTCAATCGCAGATGTAGAGACGATGTCGCTGGTAAAAAGATCTATC
>MIBW01000085.1:1232-11868 GCA_001829625.1 Sulfurimonas sp. GWF2_37_8
AGCTTTTACTTGACCGGTGTTTTGAGCGATTTGTGTAATCTTAGGAAGAAATTCATGAATGTTATAGTGAAATTTCGGATACTCTGGATGTTCCCAAATCCACTGTCGCTTTTTTTTCATAAATACCCCTGAGCTGATTAATTTTTTAATCGTATCACTATATGAGCTATTTGTCAACTTTTAATAGCTCATAGCTTACATTTGCGCCGCTTGTTCTATTTATCTAGAGCGATTCTTGCATTGAAGATATAAACATACCTAGTAAGGGAAGTAAAACATCATGAATCAGAGTACAAAAATTATAGTTGAGGGGAATACCAAGATGGAAAACGCAATTAAAGTTGCTTTTGCAAGCAAAGATATGGAAACAATAAACGCACACTTTGGCGGTGCGAAAGAGTTTGTAGTATATGACGTTTCAAAAGATGGTTATGTGTTGAGCGGTGTAGTTAAGACAGATACTTCCGAAATGGAAGGGGATGATAAAACAGATTTTAAAGTCAAAGCACTTGCGGGCATAAACATTATGTATTGCGAATCTATAGGTGGCACAGCGGCTGCAAAAGTCATTCGTGGCGGTATTAACCCTATGAAAGCAGAAGAAGATAACAAGATAGAAGATATCTTGGCAGAACTTGTGGAGATGATAAATGACAATCCTCCTCCGTGGGTGAAAAAGATTATGAATATAGAGACAAAAGAAGATCCGCGTTTAGCACGCTGGTCTGAGGAATAAAAAGCGACTAGTCGCGAGAGCTTTGCGCTGAGCAAAACTTAGCGTTAGCGTACAAACAAAATTAAGGAATTAATATGAGTGAAGCACTAAAAGAGATAAGTCCATTTACGCAGGAGCTGATTCGTCAGTTAAGAGCAATTGATCAGTTTGGAAACTGGTCACGACTCAGTGATGAAGAGGTTCTGACAAAAATCTATGTCAAAACAAAAGAGGATCTCAAAGAGATTCCTATTATCGCAGATATTGATGAGATTCTTATTGGTCAAATCAAGATGATATTTAAAGCTGTAGCACTGCAGTTTGAACGCAAAACAGGGGTGATGTGCAATGTTGTTATGGAGATGAGTCATGAAGGATTTGGTCGTTGTATTGTTATTGCAGGTCGCATCGTTCTTGTGGATAAATACTTCAAAGACGCGCACCGTTTTAGTTTTAGAACCATAGAAAAACTCTATGAAGAGGGCGATAAATATCTTGCGCAGTCCTTTGCAACATATGAGCAGTATAAACCATGTATTAAAGGAGATGAGTAGATGTCAAGTATCGGAATTTTTGTTGGAAGCAGCGGCGGAGTAACACTAGAAGCAGCAGAAGCATTGCATGAGCTTTTCGAGGGGAGCGAACTTATCAATATGGAAGAGGACTTTGATGGTCTGGAGCAGTTTGATGATTTTGATGTTTTGCTTATTGGTTGTTCGACATGGGGTCAGGGCGATGTGCAGCGTGACTGGGTTGACCCTTTCTTTGAAATGCAAAATGATGAGCCAGATTTTAGCGGTAAAAAAGTTGCTTTTTTTGGTGCAGGCGACCAAGAGAGTCATCCTGAAGAGTTTGTCAGTGCTCTTGGAAAGATGAAAGATATCTTTACAAAACTTGGAGCAAACACTGCGTTTGGTGCTTGGCCTGTGGATGATTATACATTTAGATACTCTTTTGCCGTGCGTGATGGCAAATTTTGCGGACTTCCTATAGATGATATCAATCAAGAAGATTTGACAGCCCAACGCATCGAAAAATGGGCTGCACAAGTTAAAGATGAGATGGGTCTCTGAGAGCAAAACAAAAATGTATGTTTTCGTAGCGTTTGTTTGTTTTTTTGCTGCACGGGTTGAGAGTGAAAATTGCAACCTGATTTATAAATAGTTTTACAAGGATTGACCATGAGCAGATTTGAAGAGTTTTCACAACTAAAAGATACTGAGGATTTTTTTGACTTTTTTGACCTTGAATATGATGAGAGACTTGTCTATGTCAAGCGTTTTCATATCATGAAAAAGTACGGAGAGATGATAGATAAAGCAAAAGAGCAAAATATTTTTGATGAGAATAAACTCCTTGATTTTTATAAGTTCGCACTCATCAGTGTCTATAAAAACTTTGAAAATGGATATTCACCCTCTGCAGCGGATGTTTGGAATACTTATGACAATCCTAGTGCGTGTGGCTCATGTTCTACATCTTCTAGCTGTAATGATATAGAGGAGGTGACAAATGGAACTCACGCATGCGCAAGCCAGCCAAGTCTCAGCTTCAACTAAGGACGAAATCCTTCCAGTCTTTCGTTTAGGACAAAGAGTGCGTATGACAAAACCTATACGCAATGATGGCTCAAATCCTTTTAACGAACCAAATGAAATTCTTGTTCAAGCTGGAGCAGAGGGGTATGTTAAACATATCGGAGATTGGCTTCAGGTGATCCGTATCTATGAGGTTCATTTTATAGAAGAGGGCGATACCTATGGTTGCCGTGAAGCGGAACTTGAAGCTATCGATGATCTTGACGGATATGATGAGGTCGCAGAAGAGTTGCGATGGCTCAAAGAACACAGAGCCGAAAAAGAAGTCAAAAAAGCTGCACAAATGCAATCCCAAAAAGAAGGAGAATAACTTTTTGTGAATTGACGATCATAAAGGCATCGACCATAATGCTTGCGTGTGAGAAATAAAAGGAGAAAAAATGGTAAATGTGATATTTTGCGGTTTTGGCGAAGGCATGGACAAACGTGTTATCGCAAAGCAAGGGGATTTGCTTTTGCGTGTAGCGAATAACAACGGTGTTGTTATTCCAACAGATTGTAAAGACGGTATGTGCGGCAGTTGTGCTGTAAAAGTAGAAGAGTTAACGATAGATATCAGTGAAAACGGCGCAAAAAGCGAAGTAGATCCTGATGGCTGGGACAAAAACAAATATACGACTTATATGGAAGATAAAGAGCTTGCTACACTTGTGGAGATGGGCGCTATCAGTAAACTAGAGGCAGAATCCGCACAGCAGTATGCTCAGCAAACTCCTGTAAGACTTGCTTGCCAGTGTATCATCAAGGGTTCTATCCTTGTGAAACCTTTTGAATAATCAAAAAAAACTAAAATAAAGATAAGGAAAAAATAATGACAACACGCGTAGAGATCATCAATGACTTTTTAGCAATCAATGTAAAACCAGGTAAAACGATTCAAGATATCGTTGAAGCATCAGGAAGTGCACTTCCTTTTGGATGCCGTGATGGTGAGTGCGGTACTTGTATCGTAACTATCGAATCAGGCATGGAATTTTTGAGCGAAATGACTGCAAAAGAGAAAACAGTTATGAAAATGCTTAATGAGCCAAGCCCAAAAGCTCGTCTTTCTTGCCAAATGAAGATCGTTGAACCAAACGGTTTAGTACGCCTTAAATACTAATCTTTTACCCCTTTTGGGGTAAATCTCCTGCAAAAAAAACCTCAGAATACAAAAATGTTCTCTTTTATATCTATCTAGAACAAAATATGCAGCTGTATAAATATAACCCACTTATAAGTAATAGAAAAGATAAATAAAGCGTATTATTTTGGGGAACTTAGAGTAAAGAAGCAAATAATGAAACAAGAATTTAATTTTAAACAAAAGCAGTTACCTCGTCTCTCTATGCAGACTTGGCTTCCTTTGCTCCAATGTTCACTGAGTGATTTGGATAAACATATACAAGTTATCACAAATGAAAATCCATGTCTTGAAGTAGAGTCTGGATTTGAGATGCCTGAGAGTTCTTCGGATGGTTCACACAACACTTTTATGGAGTATCAAAACCATGTTTCCAATTCTGCCACCGAAGAGATAGAGTGGATGAGTGTCGCTACAGAGTCTCTTTATGAGGTACTTGATGGACAGATAAGTGCGCCACTTTTTCCAACGCCTATTTCGCAAAAAATAGCAAAACAGATTATATTTTATATCAATGATGAAGGATATTTTGAAGGTGATGTCAAAGAGATAGGGGAACAGTGCGGCGTAGATGCTTATAAAGTGGAGCAGGTGCGACAGCGTTTTGCTTATCTCAAACCTATTGGTGTGGGTGCAGTCGATTATAAAGAGTCATTTTTGTTTCAGTTGGGTGAATTTGAGATGGATGATGAGCTGAGTATTTTGATGAGTGCACTTATCACGCAGTTTGAAAATATAGAAAAATTTATGAAACATCCAAGACTTCACGATGCAAAAGAGATACTCAAACACCTTAATAATCCTCCTGCAATTGCTTATATGCAAAGTGAAATGCAAATTTTGCCTGATCTGTATATTGAGTTTAAAGGCGATGAACTCACTATACGTATTAACAATGATTTTTATCCAAACTTGATTGTCAGCCAAATAGACAAATATGACAATTTTGCAAAACAAAAATTTAAGGAAGCCCGTGAACTTGTCAAGCTTTTGGATTTGCGAAAAGCTACGCTCTATAATATCGCACTTGTACTGATAGAAAAACAGTATGCATTTTTTATGGGAAGCGAGCTAAAACCATTGCGTTTACAAGATGTAGCAGATGAGTTAGGATTTAACGAGTCCACTATCTCAAGAGCTATCAGTGATAAATATCTTGAGTGTGAACGCGGTGTGTTTTCTTTTAAAGATTTTTTCTCCAACTCTATCGGAGAGGTTTCTACTTCAGAGATCAAAAGTTTTCTCAAACGGCTTGTGGAGAGTGAAGAGAAAAAAAATCCCTTTAGTGATAAGTATCTTCACGAAAGTATCGAAGCCCGTTTTGGCGTGGCAATGGTACGAAGATCTATAGCTAAATACCGCCAAGAACTTGATATCCCTGCGTTTAAAGAGAGAAAGTTTTTGTATGAGCTTTCTATGCTTTAGCCTTACTATGTGCCTCGTACTTTTTATAAAAGTGCGATGGCAGATTATAAAAAGGATTACTCTGATGATATTTGACTTGAAGCTCTTCTTTTAAAGCTATGATAGTTTTGTGAGTTTATTTTTTTATAATACCTGTAAAAAAAGGATTTGCAATGAGCGAGCTACAAGCAATCACTATATGGCTTCTAGAACGACAAGATATAATCGTAAACACTTGGCTAAATCAAGGTGGTGTGAAACAGTATTTAGCAGCACATAAAATCAATAGTGATAAATTTGCTACAAAATTTGCTTATCCAATTTTTTTATATAATCTTGAAGTAATGAATATAGTTACAAGATCTGAAACCTGTCCTATTATGAATCAGTTTATTAAATATATGATTCAAAAAAAAATTAATTCACAAGAAATCTTTATTATCTGCTCAAAGCTTCGCGTAACAATTATAGAATATCTCCATAAAAATTATCCACATCACTTTGATAGAGCTGAGATTGTTATGAAAATAACAGATGTTTTTGATAATAATCTAGCAGGAGTTCTTGGATATTTTGATGCTCAAACCCTAGAAAATAAACTTCAAAACAAAGAAAATATTGATGCAACACAATATAGTAAAAAACTTCAAATTATGCTGGATGCACAAAAAAATATTTTTTTTCAAGTACATAACAATAAACTTTTTTTGGGTAATCAAGCTTTTTTTCTTGCAGCAGGAGTGCGCGATGCAAAAGAGTTAGAAAAACACTTCTTTCATCCTTTGGATTTTATTGAGGCTACTACAGTGTTTGAAGAGCTTTTTAAGAGAAAAAAGTATGTCCAATGGTTGATGAAGATTATAAGAGATAATCATGGAGAGTGTGAGGTTAAGTTTTTCAATCATATGTTAAATCAACGCTCAATGATGATGATGTATGTGCGACAGATTGATGAAGCAGATCATTTTGTTTTTACTCTTGAAGATATCTTTGCGGAAAAAAATGAGATAAAAAAGATAAATGCTCTCTCTTCTATAGATCCGCTTACAGATCTTGCAAATTTGACAAAATTTAAAGAGATGTTGGAAAAACAGATTGATACTCAGCCACAAGACGAACTCAGTATTTTAATGATAGATATTGATGGGTTTAAAATTTTTAATGATACGCATGATACAAAAAGTGGAGAAAAATTGCTTCAAAATATCTCTGATATACTCAAAGATACCTATTCAAACAATGTTGCAAGAATAGATTTTGAACGCTTTGCAATGATTTCTCAAGAAAAAAATGTCAATAATACTCAAGATATTATCGATAAAATCAATAAACTTTTAGAAGAAAATAACTCTCAAAACAAGATAAAACCTCTTGCCGCAATTGTTGTACATCGTAAAAATGATACGGTTGAACTTATGTTGGCGCGTGGAGATATTTTACTCAATCAGGTGAAATTGGATCCGCTTGAGACAATTATTGATGATACGGTTATCATCCAACAAGAAGCAATAAGGCTCGAAGAGGAAAAAAAGTTTCTTTTTACGATGCAGAGAAACAAAGAAGAGAAAAAAACGATTCAGGTGACCAATTATTATTTGGAGATAGGTATCAAATCAGATGCGACTATTTTATCAGTTACTGAAGATAAAATGAGTATTACTATGAAAAAGATAGCTCTTTCTTCCTTGTACCAAAATGATGCAATTTATATAAAAATGCCACAAAAACCTGATTATAAAGCACTTGTTTATAAAGTAGATAAATTTGAAGGGTATGCGGTATTACACTTTTTTCAAGCTGTCGAGTTATCGCCGCTGGATAGAAATCATGTTCATGTAAAACTGCCGCAACCTATAGAAGCTTCATTTTATTTTAATAAAAAAAAGATGGATGCAAAAATTCAGTCTGTATCCATTAGGACATTTGAAATAGTCATGCAGGATATCTACGCTCTTAAAACAGAATGTGAAGTTAGTATTACAGCAACTTTAAATGAAAAAAAAGCTTCCTATAGTGGGAAAATCTTTAAGATTATCTCTCTTGTTGATCGTTTTATAGTTATAGTACATCTTGATGTAAATGCATTGACTGAAGAGATATTGTCACGGTATGTATCAGTTCGGCAGTTAGAGATTATTAAAGATCTTCAAAAAAATATTTTATGATACTAAAGTTGATTGTGTCTCTGTGTAGAAAATTACTGACGCAGAGTTGCAATCAAACGCTTCTCATTTAAAAGCAGCTCAAGTGCATCTGTGATATCTTTACAAATGATATCGCTGTTCATGAGCGCTTTTGTGGCGCATCCTTCATCGCCTAGGAGAGCTATGGAGATGGCAGCTTCTTGGAGCATCAGTGCATCATTGTTTCCATTGCCTATAGCGAGGCAAGAGTGGGCACCTAGTTTTTGGATATAAGTGGCTTTTTCTTGCGTGTGGTTATTACTGTTGAGAACTTTTATCGTGATATCAAACTCTTCCAGTTGCGTTTGGACACTGCCAAATGTATCGGCAGTGATAACATGTACGATAAATTCTTGGGAGAGCTTTTTTAAACTTTCTTTTGCCTGCGTTTTCCATAAACCGTCTTTTGCCAGAGTTCCATTGTAGTCCAAAATGACATGACTCAACCGTAGTTCTTTAAAATTGGGAATGGAGATATTTTTATATTTCATAGTCTCAAACTCTTTTGTGTGATTTTTACAAATCATAGCATCTTTATCGTATTATATTTTGGATATTATAAGAAAAAAAAGGTCGTTCATGGAAGAAGTAAAATTAACACAATATAGTCACGGGGCAGGTTGCGGATGTAAAATATCTCCAAAACTGCTCGATACTATACTCCAAAGTTCAAGAGAAAAGATAGATTATCCAGCACTTCTTGTGGGTAATGAAAGTCGTGATGATGCGGCCTGTTTTGATCTTGGAAATGGCACTTCTCTTTTGAGTACGACGGACTTTTTTATGCCAATCGTAGATGATCCTTTTACTTTTGGTCGCATTGCCGCAACAAATGCTATAAGCGATATCTATGCGATGGGAGGCAAACCGCTCATGGCGATAGCAATCTTCGGCTGGCCAATCAATAAACTCAGCGCCGAAGTTGCACAAAGAGTTATCGACGGCGGACGCTCTGTCTGTGAAGAAGCAGGCATCCCTCTTGCAGGAGGACACAGTATAGATTCTCCTGAGCCAATTTTTGGTCTCGCAGTGAGTGGACTTGTAGAAAATAAATATCTCAAACAAAACAATACAGCGACACAAGGGTGTGAGCTTTTTTTGACAAAACCTTTGGGTATCGGCATCCTCACGACTGCGCAAAAACAGGACAAAATCGCTCAAGGCGAGATAGATATTGCAGTTGAGACCATGTGCACGCTCAATAAAATAGGTTATGAAATCGCCCAACTTGAAGGTGTTACGGCACTTACAGATGTAACAGGTTTTGGACTTTTGGGGCATCTCAGTGAGATTTGCGAAAGTAGTAATATCTCCGCTTTCATACGTTTTGACGCTGTTCCTATTTTGCCAAATGTGAAAAAATATTTGGAGATGGGATGTGTCCCTGGAGGAACGAAAAGAAACTTTGAGAGTTATGGGCATTATATCAGTCCAATGCGCGAAGAACAGCAAGATATTCTTTGTGATGCACAGACTTCAGGCGGACTTTTATGTGTTGTCAAGGAAGAAAATGTAGCTGCGTTTCTTGCCTTATGTTGTGCAAATGGTTTAGAACTTAACTCTATTGGTAAGACTGTTGCAAGAAATAAATATCTTATCGAGGTTGTATGAGCCTTCCTTTTGTCGATAATTTTTTCTCTATTGTTCGAGAAAATAGAGCACTTTTAGATGTTCGTGCTCCTATAGAATTTGTTTTGGGTGCATTTCCAAATGCCAAAAATATTGCTATTTTGGATAATGAACAGAGACGTCTTGTTGGTATATGCTACAAAAATGAAGGCAATGAAGCTGCTGTGAAACTCGGCAAAAAACTCGTAAATGAGAAAGTCCAAGCTCAAAGAGTAGCACAGTGGAACGCCTTTATAAAGCAAAATCCTGATGCCTATCTTTACTGCTTTCGTGGCGGACAAAGATCAGGTATAGCTCAGACGTGGCTTGCTGAAGCGGGTATCACTATCCCAAGACTCAAAGGAGGTTATAAAGCATTTCGTAGATTTTTGACATTAAACGCAGAAGATATCACAGCAAATATAAATACAATCATCATAGGTGGGCGAACGGGTTCTGGCAAAACGCTTTTACTCCACAAGATAGACAATGCTATCGATCTTGAAGGTCTTGCAAAACATCGAGGCTCCTCTTTTGGAAAACATATCTTGCCTCAGCCTTCGCAGATAGACTTTGAAAATGCACTCTCTTACAAAATTTTGCAGCATCAAATGAATGGCTACCAAAACCTCGTCATTGAGCATGAAAGCCATAATATCGGGCGTTTGTACATCCCAAAACCTATTTTTAATAACTTCAATAAAGGCTCTCTTGTTATCTTGCATACACCTCTGCATGAACGGATAGAAATCACTTACGATGAATATGTTCTCCATTCCATCCGAGAATATACAGAGGCTTATCAAGAAGAGGGACGGTTTCAGTGGTATAAGGATATAAACGCAGGGTTGGATAGAGTACAAAAACGATTAGGAAGTGAACGATATTTGAAGATAAAAGCGCTTCTTGCACAAAATTTTGAGCGTGAAGACGACGTCGGACATAAAGAGTGGATTGAGATTTTACTTCGTGAGTATTATGATCCTATGTATGACTATCAACTCAAAAAAAGTCGTTTGCCTATTGTGTTTGAGGGTAATGCAGAAAAAATATTGGACTTTCTTAGGGATAAAAAATGAAATATATAATTGATATGATAGATGATATGCGTGAGAACATCCAAAACTCCAAAGAGTACACACTTTTAGCGATGCTCTTAAAAGAAGATGCACAAAAAAACTTTCAAAACGCAGGTGAAAAAGTGATTACATCTTTGCGTGTGAACCATGAACATCAAGAGTTACGGTTGGGGTTTTTGGATGAGAAAGCTACAACAAAAGAGTTTCTTGTGTGTGTAGATGCTCTGGAAATGGATGCACTGATGTACAAAATAGTAGTAAAAATCTCAGATGCACATCCACTCATGCCAGTTATTGGATTTGGTGAAAATCATGAACAAAAACAATATACTTTTTTTGTGAGCGCTGATTTCAATAATATTAGTGGTGTAAAGAATGCGTATGATAGGTTCTAGGTATTTAAATTAGATTTTTCCCTAAGTTTATCTTTTTTACTTTTTCCCTTGCCTTTTACTGGTGCGCTTCCTTTTTCTTTTTTTGGCGCTTCACCTGTGAGTTCAAAACCTTTTATCTCTTCACGTATGAGTTTTATGTCCGCGCGTTTTTCTATGAGTTTGAAGTGTTCTGCGTTTTCATAGTCTATAAATGAGATGGCGATGCCCTTACGACCAGCACGCCCAGTTCGTCCGATGCGGTGGATATAGTCCGCAGGTGAGCGGGGCAGGTCAAAGTTGATGACGCAGTTTACATCTTCTATGTGCAGACCACGTGAGATGAGGTCGGTTGCAAAGAGGATACGGATTTTTTTGGATTTGAAATCTTTGAGTGTTTTTTCTCTCTCTTCTTGGAGTAGGTCACCGTGAAAAGATTCTGCCAAAAAGCCATACTTTTTGAACTTTGCGGCGATATTGTCCGAAGCGCGTTTGTTTGCCATAAAAACCAAAACCTGTTCAAGTTTTTCACTTACAAGAAGATGACGTAAGAGA
>MIBW01000086.1:0-2656 GCA_001829625.1 Sulfurimonas sp. GWF2_37_8
TAGTTGCTTACATCGAAAGCAAATAGTCGAAAGAGACTCAAGTCGTCTTACTGCAGAGTTCAGCTCTGCAGTAAAATTTTTTTAGTAGTTAATTTAGATTAATTATTAAAAGTATTTTATATTTTTGGAGTTTATGTAATGAGAAGAGTAGTAGTAACTGGTATTGGTATGATTAACTCAGTTGGTAATGATAAAGAGAGTTCTTTTAAGGCTATATGTGAGGGTGAATGCGGTATCGACACTATAACACTTTTTGACCCTGCTGAATATGCAGTTAGAATTGCAGGTGAGGTGAAAAATTTTGATCCGGCAACTGTTATGGATGCCAAAGAAGTAAAAAAAGCCGATAGATTTATTCATCTTGGACTAAAAGCAGCACAAGAAGCTATGGCTGATGCCAACGTACCCACAGATACTGATATGGAAAGATTCGGGATTAGTTCAGGTTCTGGTATTGGTGGACTTCCTGCAATTGAGAAAAGTTCTATTATAATTGAGACAAAAGGTCCTCGTAGAATTTCTCCATTTTTTATTCCCTCAGCGCTTGTAAACATGCTTGGCGGATTTGTATCTATTGCACATGGAACAAAAGGACCAAACCTCTCAAGTGTTACTGCTTGTGCAGCTGGTACACACTCTATTAGTGAAGCTATGAAAACAATTATGTGCGGCGGTGCTGACAAAATGTTAGTAGTATCTGCTGAATCTGCTGTGACCGGTGCCGGTGTTGGCGGGTTTGCTGCGATGAAAGCACTCTCTACTAGAAATGAAGATCCAAAAACAGCTTCACGTCCTTTTGATGCAGACCGTGATGGTTTTGTTATGGGTGAAGGTGCTGCGGCACTTGTTTTAGAAATATATGAAGATGCTATTGCTCGGGGAGCAAACATTTATGGAGAAATCATAGGTTTTGGAGAAAGTGGCGATGCAAGCCACATTACTACTCCAAGTCTTGATGGTCCAGCTCGTGCAATGAGAGCAGCGTACAAAATGGCCGGTGAGCCAAAACTTGACTATGTGAACGCACATGGAACAAGTACGCCAATTAACGATAAAAACGAAACAGCAGCTTTAAAAGATTTACTTGGAGGCAAAGAAAATTGTCCTCCAATGAGTTCTATCAAAGGTCAGATTGGACACTGTCTGGGTGCGGCAGGCGGTATTGAAGCTGTAGTGTGTCTAATGGCTATGAGAGATGGAATTATTCCTCCAACAATTAACTATACTACTCCAGATGAAAACTGCGATTTAGATATTGTTCCAAATAAAGCACGTAAAGCAGATTTAAACGTAGTTATGAGTAACTCCTTTGGGTTTGGCGGAACAAACGGCGTTTTAATTTTCAAAAAAATCTAACTATTTAAGGACTCCATGTGGCAACATATTTAGATTTTGAGCAAAAAATTAGATTTATTCAAGAAGACCTTATCTCTGCACAGGTGCGTCATGACCTTGGAGCAGTGGAGAGTCTCAATAAAGCACTTGATAAAGAAGTTTCAAAAATATATAAAAATCTCTCTGACTTTCAAAAACTCCAGCTTGCTCGTCATGTAGATAGACCATATGCACTTGATTATATCAATCTGATTATGCATGATCATTATGAAATTCATGGAGATAGACATTTTCGAGATGATGCTGCAATAGTTTGTTATCTTGGCTATATTGGTGATGAAAAAGTAGTAGTCATCGGTGAGCAAAAAGGGCGTGGGACTAAAAACAAACTCAAACGCAATTTTGGTATGCCTCATCCTGAAGGTTATAGAAAAGCACTACGTGCTGCTAAACTTGCCGAAAAATTTAATGTACCTGTTTTGATGCTAGTGGATACTCCGGGTGCATACCCAGGTTTGGGCGCAGAAGAGAGAAATCAGAGTGAAGCAATTGCAAGAAACCTTCTGGAACTAGCAGAACTTAACACACCTACAATCTCTATCGTTATTGGCGAAGGAGGAAGTGGTGGTGCTTTAGCTATTGGTGTAGCAGATAAGTTCGCGATGATGCGTTACTCTGTATTTAGTGTTATTTCTCCTGAGGGATGTTCGGCGATTTTGTGGAATGATCCTTCTAAAGTTGAGGCAGCTACAAACGCCATGAAAATTACAAGTTCAGATCTCAAAGAGTTAGATTTGATTGATGATGTAATTGACGAACCATTAATAGGTGCGCATAGAGATAAAGAGGGTGCGGCTAAAGTTGTAGCGGATTATTTTTTATCTGAACTTACAAAACTTCGTGCAATCTCTTCAGAAGAAAGAATGGAAAAAAGATATAAAAAACTGGTAAAACCAGGTGCGTTTTCCGAATAATTCTTACTCAGAAATTGTTTCTATTTTCTCTTCTTCATTTATAAGAAGAGGATCAAACTTCGGTCTTTTAAGTCTTTGTGCTTCTTTTGAAAACCGAATCAAATCTTCTACGTTATTGATTTCTTCTTTACATTTTTCAAGTGATATTTTAAAAAGTTCATAGGTTGTGATAACGTCACTCATAGCTCTATGGTGTGTTGCATCACCATGCAAATCTAAAGATTCATTGAGATAAGAGAGTCCGTATCTATAAGAGATTATTGTTCTCTCAGCAAGGGCAAGTGAACATACGCTTCTGTTTAATAGAGGTTCTAGTCCTATCTTACTAAGTGAACCGGATATAAACA
>MIBW01000086.1:2672-13737 GCA_001829625.1 Sulfurimonas sp. GWF2_37_8
TAGCATTGCCTAGAAAGTTTTTGAAGCTGTAAAGTACATCTTTGAATGGCGGTGCATCTATTGTGTCTTTGACTGTTATACCTGTTATATTGCTGATATGATCATTTATTCTATCGCATTGTACGAGGGACTCAAATCTGTCTATTATTTTCCCATTTTTGACTTTTAGGGCTGCAATTTCAATGATTTGATGTTTATCGAGTTTTGAGCCATTTGTTTCTATATCAACAATACAAAACTCTGCTTCTTCTACGGGGATAAATTTCGTGTCAAAGTAAAAATAACCTTTATGTTTGACGATATTTAAGCCTTGTGCTCTCCAGAGTTCTAACGAAAAATCAACATTTTCATCCACTTGTTTTTTGATTGATTCAAAACAAAGACCTCGTGTAGAGAGTCTGGAAATACTTTTGGCATCAAGAATAAAGTTATTGCTTAGCATTTGTTATAAAAGCCTTGACTTTAGACTCTTCTTTGATACCGTATTCTTTCTCTACGCCACTGCTTACATCAACTCCATAAAAGCCGTATTTTTTGATGGTATGTATATTTTCTGGTGTGAGACCACCTGCTAAAATGATTTTGGAGCAGTCAAGCCCTTCAAACCACTCAACATTGATTTTTTTACCAGCTCCACCGTAAGTTTCACAGTAAGCATCCACCAATCTGTATGTATCTGCAAATTTTGCAATATCTTCTTTATTTTGTGCACGGATTACTTTTATGTAGGGGATTGTGAGTGCTTCATACACTTTGGGCTCTGCATCAAAATGTATTTGTGCTAAAGATGCACCGCTCTCTTGACATATTGCGTTTATTTCTGTTGCATTATTATTGACAAAAAGAGCAACTTTTTCTACAAAAGGGGGTAGTTTTTGGATGATTTTTTTTGCTTTAGAGGGAGTGATATATCGAGGAGATTTTTCATAAAATACAAATCCAAGTGCATCAGCACCCGCTTCTATAGCCATCATAGCATCATGAAAGGAAGTTATCCCACAAATCTTACAACGCATCACACATGAGCTCCATCATTATATCTGTAGGCTTTGTATTGCTTGTTTTTTGTTTGTGTGATTAAACACATAACTTCCAGCAACAACGATATCAACACCTACATCTTTTAGGGCTTGGATGTTTTTATCACTTACTCCGCCATCGACTTCAATAAGGCAGTTGGGATTGATTTGATCTCGCATAGCACTTAATTTTTTTGCTTTTGGGATAACAGAATCTATAAAACTTTGTCCACCAAAACCGGGATTGACGCTCATAAGTAAAACCATATCTAAGTCAGCAAGCAAAAATTCTATACTTTCAGGTGGAGTATGTGGATTTAAAACTATAGCAGGTTTGATGCCCAAAGAACGGATTTTTTGTATAAGTCTATGCGGATGTTTCTCTTCTTCAATATGAAAAGAGATATATTCAGGTTTGAGTGGTGCAAAAAGTTCTACAAAAAAAGTGTTGTTTTGTACCATTAGATGGATGTCAAGAGGTTTTGTAGCTGCTTTTGCGATTGCGGAAACGACAACGGGCCCTATTGTTAGGTTTGGCACAAAATGTCCATCCATCACATCTACATGAACCAAATCACAACCGGCAGAACAGATCTCTTCTACGTCTCTTTGGAGATTTCCAAAGTCAGCAGATAACACACTTGGCGCAACTTTCATAGTTTACCTTTTTATGGAGCAGTAATATTTTTGAAATTATACTGACCAACTAGTTAGAGTAGGCTTTATATTTTTATCTTGTGAGAAAAAATAAAAATTTATCATCATCAAATTTTAAATCCAATTGCACACCTTTTTTATCATGTATAACTTCAAGTAGTCCATCTACATCTGTATAGGTTCTGGGCAGCGTAATATTTACCGAGATTTTTTCATCAGCGAGCAGTGTTTTTATCTTTCCGCCGACTATATTGACAAGCTCTGCTAGCGTGTCAAGAACTTGCTCTTTATCATCTGTATCTTCTCCTATAAGCAGTGCGCATGCTTTTTTGGCTATAGCAAGAGGAAAAACAAGCACAACCATACCGTCAATGTCTCCATAAAATCCTATGGAACTGGCAATTTTATTTTCTTTATCTGCTACCTCAATAGTGCACACTTTGGCTGTTTCTTTGTTGGCAGTTGCGTTTGTCATCATTTCAATAGTGGCAACAGTTGCATCGATAAAATTTGGAAGTTCAGTGACTATGGCTTTGTTGATAGCCCGTTTATTTTTTACTGTTGCTGCGCTGCTTGCTCCTAGTTCATGAAGAAGTTCTTTGTTCTGCAGAATATCATCCATATGATCAAAAAATAGCATTCCTGCATCTTCAAGCGTCTCTTTAAACGCAATAGGTGTCTTTTCAAAAGTGAGCCCTACAAAACAGATAGCGGCATTGTATTCAGCACCAGAACTTGCAAGTTTTGAGAAAAAATTTAGAGCATGAACATTCATTGAGACGACTTTATAAGCATCAAAGATAAAGAGTCTAAAACCTACATTAAGAGAGTTGTTGTGGTATGCGATATTAAATGTGTTGCCTATCTCAGCGTCCAAGAAAGAAGAAACAGTGTAGATGATTGCGTTTCCAGTAACTCTGGTTGCGACTTTTTGTCCCATGACACCAAGATAGGTGTTGTCTATTATAACATCATAAGTGTTTTCAGCTTTTGATTTTTGGTGGTACTCTGCTTCACTTTGGGCAACTATCGGATTATGCCCATTATCGTGAAGTTCTATCGCCATCGCTGCACGTTGAGATTTGTCTTCACTATAAATAAGCACATTTTTACTCTGGTTTTTAAAGCTTGAGGCAAAAAGTGAAGCAATCTCTTGTGTTTTGAAAAGAGAAAAGTTCAAATCATTTTCATAAAATCTTGAGATAGCTTCAAATTTTTTGTGATCAAAGTCGCAAAAACCGACGGTTGCATGGTTGGCTGCTCTGACTTTTAGAAGCATTTTTACAAAAGCGTCTAGTCCATTTCTATTGAAAAACACAACTTTTTTAAGAGAGACGAGTATCATGTCAACTTTGAGTTTTATGGTAGCTTCTATATCTTCTATGCTTAAAAAAAAGTTTCCATTATTACCATCTAAAAAACCTTGCGGTGAGAAAATACCTATACCGTCTTTTACCATTGCTCTCATGAGACCTCGATCACACTACTAAAATCATCATAAATGTCCATGACATATTCCACCTGAAAATCTATAAAATCATTAAGTCCTGCTTCTATATAACTTGATTTGCTCAGTGTATAGAATAAAAGAAGATGCATCCATTTGCCTAAAGTATTAATATTGTTATCCTCCTGGGGTTTGACCCCTGATGCTGCTTGCACAATTTTGGCGATACTTTCTTGCATTTCCCATTTTTGCGATATTTTTTCGCATATATCAAAGAGATCCATTCCGCATAATCTTTTGAGTATTGTATTGAGATCAATAGCACTTACAGAGCGTAAAAGTTTCACATCTTCTATTTTTTCACTAAAAAGAGCTTCGGCGATGATGAAACTTGCTGGAAGGAGAGTTATAGCACTTTGTATATCTTTGTCATAGATAGCTAGATGCGTGAGTATTTTTTTCCAATTGACTGAGAGTTCTGCTTGAAGATTATGAAACGCAGTTGCGTTTAGTTTAAAAAGTACCCATTTAGAAGGAGACAAAAGGGAAATCATATAGTTGTAAACAGCTTGTTGTGAGCCGGCAACACCGAGGATGCCAAATATTTGTGAGATATCGCTTACATCATTTTTAAAGCCATAAATGGGTTTACGCATGAGGTTTTTTAAATAACTACTTAAAGCTAAATCTTCATTTGCAACTTTCGCTGCTTTTGTAAGATCACCCAAGTTGAGCAGATGTAAGGTATCCCGCAGTGCCTGAGGTGCAGGAGGGATTTTTGTTATATACGAATTGAGTTTTTCAGCTGTTATCACTTTGATGCACTCATAATATTAAATTTCATATATTCTAGCTCTATAATCATAAGAGTAATATAAATTTAAAATTACTTCAATATTTTCTTTTGGCTTAAGTTGCAGTTTTGATTTGATTTGGTACAATTCGCAACTTTAAAACCTAAATAAGGAACCTAAAATGGCAAGAAAATGTGCTATTAGCGGCAAAGGCCCTATGAGTGGGAACAATGTTTCTCATGCAAAAAACAGAACGAAGCGTCGTTTTTTATTAAACCTAAGAACAGTTCGTATCACTCTAGAAGATGGTACAACTCAAAAAATCAAAATCTCTGCGAGAGAATTACGTACACTTAAGAAAAATTCTTAAGCGTCGTAAGAAATGCAAATGAATCTTTTAAACAAGATTCGTAAATTTCTACACTGGGAGACCACTCCCAAACCTGCTATTACACTCAATGATGAGCTTTATACTCAGCTACTTCCTTTTAGAACACCGTTAATTCTTGTCCAGATATGTATGATTATTGGAACTTTAGGATATATCTACATAGAAGACTATACCATTATGAATGCGATTTTTCAAACTGGATATACTTTTACAACGGTAGGGTTTGGTTCCTTAAATGAGGGTGAGTTTTCCGCAGCTGGACAGATATTTACTATCACGCTTATCATTTTAGGCTTTACGATTTTTACAATTGCTATTGGTATTATTGTAGATGTTGTTAATAAGGGCAGATTTTCGAAAATCCTCAAGGAGCGAAGAATGTTGTATAAGATTGTGCGATTAAAAAAGCACTTTGTTGTTTGTTATCATAATAATTATACGATTGAAGTGACAAAGCAGTTAAGAAAAAATCATATTCCTTTTGTTGTGATCGATCCAAGAAAAGAGATCCATGAGTGGGCGGTAGAATATAAGTATTCTACCTATCTTCAGGCAGAACCATATGCAGAGATGACTATGCTCAAAGCGCATCTTGCTTCTGCAAAAGGATTGATAACACTTTCAGATTCTATCGCTGATAATATCGCTCTGATAGCTTCTGTGAGACTTTTTGAAAAAGAACATTTTCTTCCAAGACCTTATTATATTATCTCTGCAGCAGCAAATCTTAGTGATGTTGAAAAGCTCAAAAAATTGGGTTCTGATACGGTTGTCTCCCCTACAAAACTCACAGCCCAAAGAGTGAGCGCGATGGCGGCACGTCCAGATATGGAAAATCTGCTTGAAGAGTTTTTATATAAAAGTGATAATCCTTTAAATATGCAAGAGATTGATGTTCCAAAATACAGTTGGGCAGTTTTGAAAAAACTTAAAGAGACACATATTCGTGAAATCACAAACTGTTCGGTTATTGGTATTACAAAAAAAGATGGAAAATTTATGACCATGCCAAAAGGTGATGTTCTTATCACAAGTGAGTGCAAACTTCTTGTTATTGGTACTCAAACGGGTATGGCTATGACAAAAGAGTTGATGCATAAAAGAGAAAAGCCAAAGGAGCTTAGATTTGTATAAGTTAGTTGAGATTGAAGGTGGTGTATGTGCGAGTAGCGGTTTTTACGCAGATGGTATTAGTGCAGGGTTAAAAGCAAACGCAGCGCTTGACATGGCGTTTATCTATAGTGACTCTTTGTGTGAAGTTGCTTCAGTTTTTACAACAAATAAGATGTTTGCAGCACCAATAAAGCATTTTCGTGCGAAGGGTACTTTTGAGACAAACTTTATCCTTATAAACTCTAAAAACGCAAACGCAATGACAGGCGCAGCAGGAGTAGTTGATATTGATGAAGTTCTTGCAACTATACTAAATGTGACAAATCCTCTTATGAGCTCTACCGGTGTTATTGGTGTGAGACTTCCTAAAGAGAAGATTATTGCAGGCGCTAAGCTTTTTGATTTTACAAAAAAAGAGCCGCAAAACGCAGCGAAAGCTATCATGACAACGGATACATTTTCAAAACAGATGGCGTTTCGTGTAGAACTCTCTGATGGGTCTGCGTTTCATATCGGTGCGATGGCAAAAGGTGCAGGGATGATAAATCCTGCAATGGCTACAATGCTCTGTTTTATCACGACAGATGCAAGCGCAAGTGCTCATGAGATGCAAGAGATACTCGATGCAGTGACTATGACGACTTTTAATGCTGCAAGTGTGGATGGCGATACCTCTACAAATGATACAGTTTTGCTTTTGAGCAATAAAAAAAGCGCTGCGTTTGATAAGGCTGCGTTTACAGAGGCACTTCACAAAATCATGCATTTTTTGGCACTAGAGATGGTGCGGGACGGTGAAGGTGCTACAAAATTGGTGACTTATAAAGTAAGTGGAGCTAAAGATAACAAAGAAGCAGAGGTAGTTGCAAAAGCACTCTCCAACTCACTTCTTGTGAAAACAGCACTTTTCGGTGAAGATCCAAACTGGGGACGCATCGCTTCAACTGTTGGTGCTAGCGGCGTGGAAGCCTACGAAGAGACGTTAAGTATTTATTTTAACGATCTCTGCGTTTATGAGAGAGGTAATCTACTTTTTAATGCAGCGATGGAAGACAAAGCAGCGGCTGTTATGAAACTTCCGCGATTTACTATCTCATGTGATTTGGGTATCGCTTTTGGTGCCTTTGAATCATATGGCTGCGACCTCGGATATGAGTATGTCAAGGTAAACGCAGACTATAGAACATAAATGTCATTTACAAGAACAAAAGTTACTCGACAAGAATAAATGTTACAGGAGGATTAAAAATTGTCAACAAACAATTCAACAATCCTCGAGTTCTTTACAAAATTTCCTAATCAACCATTTGAATTTGTCATCGTAACTGACATAAATATCAAAGAACATCCAAACTATTACAAAGCTATTTTTCGAAATATCAAACGAAACTCTTATCATTCTCAAATGATAGTTCCTGAAATGATGAGATAGAAGTATAAAGTTGGGCATATTTATACAGGCGGTGAAATCAAAATAAATTTTATAAAGCCAGATAGATGAAAAAAAACCTTATTGAAACGCAACGTATCTAACTCAAAACTAATACTTCATTTTTCTCATCATATTCGTAGTTTATTATCTCACCGACTATAATAAGTTCGATAGCTTGTTCAATAATTTCAAGAGGTAAAACAAACCATTCTCGTGGCGTATATCGTTTGCTATCATCCCCAAAAATATCCACATTGAGGCAAACATCTGCGAAAAATTTGTGAATAAGCTGTTCAAATTTTTGGGTGTTCATGTTGTAGGTTTCATAGACACTTATTATCTTCACGGGCGCCATCAAATAGGTTGTTTCATTCACGGCATTTTTAATTCTTTCTTTGACATCCGTAGTTGAATAACCGATTTTATACAAGTTTTTGATTGAAGCTATTTTGTCATTTTGACTTAAAGATTCCAAGATATAGATGTATCCACTTTTTTTATCTTTGTCATTTACTTCATACAGGCCTTCAAGCGATGTTTCATCGTATTCACTTACTCTTTTCCCATGTTTGTAGAGTTCAGCAGAGAGTGAGCGAAGTAGCATATCGGACTCAGTACCATTTTCAAAAATCAACTTCAACCTTGCATTGATTTTTCCACCAGTTTTGATTGTCTCACCTACATCAGCAACATAAAGCAAAACACCTTTAAGTATAAAGTAGTACCCCTTTTTGATTTGCTGTTCATTTTGAAACCTTACAAGTTTTCTTTTAGCAAGTCTAAGCTCTTCTTGTGTTTTAATAAAAAGCTCTTCATAATCTTGAAATTTTTTGCATGGTTTTCTCGTCGCTACATACTCAGGCATCGTAGTCTCTTTTTGTTTTGGAACATTCTTTAGAGTAAAAATATCATCTTGTACACGACTCCCAAGCAGTCCAAAAGCATCATCGTTTAAAATATCATCTATTGAATTTATCTCGATTTTTCTTAAAAGATTATGCGTATCGTACGGTTTTAAAACCTCAATTTTCTCGGGATTTTTTCTGATTCCTTCAAGTCTTGCATGCAATGTTCGCTCACTCATATTTGCTGATTTTTGAGGCTCATGTCCATTTTGCTCAAAAAAAGCATTTATCTCTTCAAAAGTGGCTAAAAGTCTATCATCTTCATTTAAAGATTTTACTCTTGCTGTAGCTTCACTGAGCAAATTGAGTGGGTCGTCATTTAAAATCTCATCAAGTGAAAATTCAACCATTCGCTTTTTCTCGTCTTAATTTGTTGAGATAGATAAGTGCTTCTGCCATTCTTTTTTCATTGAAATCTTGACTCTCTACATTTGGCAATCGTCCATGTTCACTTTGAAAAGTTGGAATTTTTTTATAAAGTATCACGGCTTCTTCTGGGGTCATCTCAATCCTAGTCGCTTCTATACTCTCTTGAATAAGCTTTAAAACATGCGTTGTTACCGACTTAGATAAAATCTCAAAAGCTCTTTGAAACGGGTTAATCTGGTCAATCAAATCAATATGCAGTTCATCAATATTTACAAACTTATCAGCCATTTTTATAAACTTTTTATCGCCACTTTCTATGATTTGCCCATTTTTAATAACACTATCGACGACTACATATTGTCGTACTTCTTCCACTTCGGCATCACTCAAATCAGGATATTTTACTTTTATAATTTTTGGTATCAAAACTCTGTTAATAACCTCTGCATCAAGATTACCTGGAATCGCTTTTATCATCTGCTCATCTTGTAAGATAGTTGCTTTTAGGTCATTGAGGTCTGATTCTAAAATATTTTCTACTCTTGAAGTTGAAGCAGGTTTAAAACCTCTGATTTTAAACTCTCCCTTTTTATGTGGCTCAGTATCGTTTTCAAATCGTGGTTTAAATTTAAAATTCGGTGCTAAAACTTGCTCCATAAGCAACGATGCAGTTATGGCTTTGAGCATATTGTTTACTGAGAGTTTGACTTCCAAATCCTCGGCATCCGGTTGGGCTATGAGGTTTGTAAATTGTGCATGTGTTTTGTTGTCGCTGTCTCTTGTGGCTCGTCCTATGATTTGGATGATTTCTGTGAGTGAGCTTCTATAACCAACGGTCAAGGCATGTTCACAAAACGGCCAGTCAAACCCCTCTTTTGCCATGCCAAGAGCGATGATTAAGTCGATATCATCTATGCTTTTTATATTTCGCAAATAAGTTACAACTTTATCTCTTGTTTTTTGGTCGTCATTGACTAAGTCTGCTACTTTTATAAGTTTGCCATCACTCTCTCTTTTAACGATTATTATCCCATCTTCGGTGGTTCGGATGACTGTTCCGATGATGTCTAAAATCGTATCTACTTCTTTATGTTTATCTTTTGTAGATTCCCCAGAGTTCACATTTGGAATATGCAAAATCGTTTTTTTATCGGTATCCAAAATATCCGCTATTGCACTTGTGTAGCGACCTTGATAAAAATGATACCCGATGCCTAAAGATTTAAGATGCTCATAACCGTTGAGTTGTTCGTAATAGTTGTAGGTTACTTTTGCAAATTTTGCCTCATCCTCAGGAAGCAAAACAGGCACGCTATCGCCTCTAAAATATGAACCAGTCATAGCTACGATGTGAGCGTTAGAGTTTGGTATCAAAGTTCTTAAAAGTTCGCCTAGCTGGTTTTCCCCATCGGCTGAAACATGATGAAACTCATCTATGGCAAGTAAACAGTTATCAAACTTAGCATCTTCTAACTCTTTAAAAGCAAATCTTAATGTGGCATGTGTGCAAATCAGTATTTTCTCATCACTTTCCATGAACTTTTTAAAAGCTTCTACTTTGCTTTTATCTGCATCGCCACTACAAAGATTATAAATCGGATTTGGTTCCCAAGAAGCAAAGAAGCCATTTTTTTTCAAATCCGTCAAACCAAATGACCCACCGATAGAGCGTTCAGGAACAGCAACAATCACTTTTTTGATATTTTGATGATAGAGTTTGTCTAAAGCTATAAACATCAAAGCTCTTGACTTTCCAGAAGCTGGAGGTGCTTTGAGTAAAAGATACTGTTCGCCTCTCGCCTTGTATGCTTTTTCTTGCATATCTCTCATGCCAAAACTATTGGTTGTTTTACTCTCGCCTGTTTGGTTGTATGTTACTTCGACGATATTGGTCATTTTGTTTTTCCCTCTTCCAAACTATTTTTGAGTTTGTTTATTAATTGTGCAACTATCGGTTGCACTTTTGCAAATTTCTCTTGATTTATGGCAAATATTGTTTTCACTTCAACCTCCCTAAAACTTCCAAAGCTTCCATCTCAAACTTAGAAAATGCAAACCACTTTTTGCCCAAATCTTTGAGACTTGCTCCTATGTGATACATCTCTGTTTCATCTATTATCAGAAATCTATCATGCGCATTTTTGAACTCTTTTAACTCTATATTTGCATATTGTGCTTTGTATTTTTGATAATCTAAATTTAGCTGTTTTGAGATACTTTGAGTATAAATTTTGATATTTAACTCTGGATATTTACTAAAAAGTGTAAAAACACTATCGTCTATATAATTGTCTATCAGCACCACTTCACTTTTTGCACTTTTTAACAAATCGTTTACAAAAGCATAGGCATCGTAAATTTGTCCGTCATAAAATATCCCCTCGTTTGGTTTTTGAGTTTTGTCTTCCAATGCTTCAAAAAGTTTGTCAAAGTTTTTATCATGCAAAGACAACCTTTGCTCAATTCTTTCAAATCGTTCATATGTAATTATATTTTGTGATATAAATTTTCTCATATTTACAAAAGCTTCTATGATTTGAATACTGACTTTTATGGCAATATCACTTCGCAAAACCGCCGACAGCATGGAAATACCTTGCTCTGTGAATACATAAGGCAAATATTTTCTGTGTTTTCCACGACTATTTTCTAAGGTGCCAATTTGGAACCTTAAAGACTCTTTTGAACTTGAGGTCGCAAAATACGACCTCAAGTTTTCATACTCTTCTTGTGTAAGTTGAAACATGAAACTTTGAGGAAATCTTTCTATATTTCTATTTACCGCACGATTTAGATTTTTGGTTTCCACTTGATAAAGCTCCGCTAAATCACTATCAAGCATCACTTGCAGTCCAGGGATTGTGTGGATTTTGTCTTGTAGGTTTTGTTTATCTATCGTTTGTAATTCACTTGTCATCTCAACCTCCCTAAAACTTCC
>MIBW01000087.1:0-10052 GCA_001829625.1 Sulfurimonas sp. GWF2_37_8
AGGATGGATAGACGAGCCAACGTATAAAACATCGCTTGAGGAAAATCCGAAAGTGTATGATGAGACACTTACGCAAAACAAGGCCCCTTTTATCGTGGATGAAGTTGTAAGAACCATGCAAGAAATGGGCATAGAAGACCTCAAAACAGGCGGCTATGAAATTCATACAACTATCGATCTCAAACTTCAAGAAGCAGCGCGTGAGTCACTTAAATTTGCTTATGATGCTTCTATCAAAAGACTCAAAGAGTATGAAAAAACAAAAACAGCTCTACAGCCTGAACCTGAATCAGATGAAGATGATGAAGATGTTGGCGGTACAGATGATACAAACAATACACTCCTCAATGGTGCTTTAGTAAGTGTTGAGTCACAAACAGGAGATATTCTCGCACTTGTGGGAAGTGTAGATTATAAAAAGAGCTCTTTCAACCGTGCAACACAGGGGAAACGCCAACCTGGTTCATCCTTTAAGCCCTTTATTTATCAAGTGGCTATTGACTTAGGATATTCAGGCGCTTCACAACTAGTGGATATCGCCAAAACTTATGTTTATAATGACAGTAACGGTGAAGAGAAAAAGTGGCAGCCAAAAAATTATGAAAGAGGCTATAACGGTATCGTAAGTCTCAGAGAAGCGCTTGTGCATTCAAATAACCTAGCAACTATCAACCTTGTAAATGAGATAGGGTTAACACAACTTATCAAAGAGTTTAAAAAGTTCGATATCAGAGATGTGCCAAACGACCTTTCCCTTTCTTTGGGAACTTTGTCTATGTCACCACTTGAACTTGCAAAATACTATACTTCTTTTTCCAACTACGGAGTGCAGGTGCAGACAAATCTTATCTCAAGCATAGAAAAAGGCTCAAATAATGTTTATGAGAAAACACTCTCCACAAGAGAAGTAACTACACAAACGCAGTCATTTATCCTCACATCTATACTCAAAGATGTAGTTGAGCGCGGAACGGGAAGAAACGCAAGGGTAGCAGGGATTGAAATTGCAGGTAAAACAGGTACGACAAACAACAATGTAGATGGTTGGTTTGTAGGGTATTCTCCGAGTATTGAAACGGTTGTATGGTTTGGGAATGATGACAACTCGCCTATGTACAAAAAAGAGACAGGAGGCAAAATAGCCGCACCTGCGTTTGCAAAGTATTATCAAAAATTACTTGTACTGTATCCGCAGATACCAAGAAAATTTGAAAAACCTGAAGGTATTATAGAGGTGGAAGTGAATGGCAAAAAAGAGTATTTCTCAGACGTTTCAAAACCGCCTAGACGTGAAGATACACCAGATTTAATTGAAGAGCTCGTCTTCTAAAAAATCTAAGTAGAAAAGTTTTTGACTTTAAGTTATTGCAACTGTTAAAAAACTATTTTTCTTCTTTTTTTCTTTCTTTGATATTTATCGTTCTTGCAGGTTTTTTTGGTGCATCAAAAGTCTCTTTTTTACTGCCGTCATAGCGATGGTTTCTTTCACCGCTTTTAGCAGAAAATTTTGCTTTTCCATTTTCGTCATGACCTAAATATGTATTTGTTTTTTTCTTTTTAGCCCAAGAGTCATTTTTTTTCTCATCAGGTTTATAGCTGCGTTTTTCACCTTCGTCTTTTTTAGGTGTGAAGTCGCGTTTATCATCATTTTTTTTAGGTCTAAACTCTCTTTTTTCACCATTTTCAGTTCTTGGTTTGAAGTCACGTTTAGGTTTGTCAGCTTCATCTCTTTTAGGTCTAAACTCTTTTTTCTCACCGTTTTCTGCTTTGTATTTAAAATCTCGTTTAGGTTTGTCATCATCGCGTTTAGGTTTAAACTCTCTTTTCTCACCGTTTTCAGTTCTTGGTTTGAAGTCGCGTTTAGGTTTATCTTCCTCTGCACGTTTTGATTTAAAGTCGCGTTTTGGAGGAAGTTCTTTTTTCTCTTTCTCTTTTTGTCGCATTGCTTTGAGCTCTTCTTTGAGTTTTGCGTTTGCGATATCTTTTTTTGTGACATAACCATATCCAGAGCGTATCTCTTGTTTGATAACACGGCCGATGATGGTCTCTATTGGATAGAGAAGTTTTTGTTCGGCTATATCTACAATAGCGACTGCTTTTATCGTCGCTTTGGATACTCTCTCAAAATAGCTTTGTGCGTTCTGAGGAAGGTCAAAGTTGATTAGAACTTCACATTTCGTATCGGGCATTTCAGAAAGTTCCTCATCACTCATGACACGGATTTGTGGATTATTGATATGTTCTTTGAGTTTGCTTGCATTTTTAGAAGTGATTATAAGGATATCTGCGCCTGCATTTTCTTCTATCACCTCAGAGAGCAGTTGCTTTTTTTTATGTTCAAAACATTGATAAATACGGTGATTGTTCGCTTTTATGGAGATAGAATTGGCTGGCATGAAGAGTTCCTAGGATGGAGGGATTTATATTATGGCGAAATTATAGCGCATAGCTGCATAAATTATGCTATGATGGAAGGATATTAAGATTAGGATATTTATGTCATTTGAAACTCTCGGATTATGCAAAGAGCTATTAAAAGCGATTAAAGAACAAGGTTATGAAACACCAACACCCATTCAGAAACAGGCTATACCTGTTATTCTGGATAAAAAAGATATTTTAGCTGGAGCACAAACAGGAACTGGTAAAACTGCTGGTTTTACTCTCCCTATGCTTGAGCTTCTCAGCCGTACAAAACACGCGAAAGGGCACCATATAAAAGCCCTTATTCTCACACCTACACGTGAGCTTGCGGCGCAAGTCGGTGAAAGTGTAGAGCTTTATGGAAAACACCTTCCCTTCAAATCCACGGTCATATTTGGAGGTGTCAAAATAGGACCTCAAATAAGTAAACTAAAAAGTGGTGTAGATATCGTTATAGCAACACCAGGAAGACTTCTCGATCACCTCATGCAAAAGACAATAGATCTCTCTCATGTAAGTTTTCTTATTCTAGATGAAGCGGATAGAATGCTTGATATGGGTTTTATCAACGATATCAAAAAAGTTTTGGCAGTACTTCCAAAACAAAGACAAAACCTTCTTTTCTCAGCAACGTATTCTCAGGAGATCAAACAACTCTCTGATAGACTTCTCAACGCTCCAACACTCATAGAAGTAGCGCGCGCAAATACTTCGAGTGAGATTGTTGCGCAGAGTGTCTATCTGGTGGATTGTGAGAGAAAACGCGAACTTTTAACACATCTCATCAACGAAGGCAAATGGAAACAGGTTTTGGTATTTACCCGCACAAAACACGGTGCAAATCGTCTTAGCGCGCAACTTGAAAAAGATGCTATAACATCTGCAGCCATCCATGGAAACAAAAGCCAAAACGCAAGAACAAAAGCTCTTGATGACTTTAAAAAAGGTCTTGTGCGTGTTTTGGTGGCAACAGATATCGCGGCAAGGGGTATAGATATCGATCAGTTGCCTCATGTTGTCAACTTTGAGCTTCCAAATGTGAGTGAGGATTATGTCCATAGAATAGGTAGAACTGGGCGTGCAGGCAATCAAGGAGAAGCTATTTCACTTGTATGTGTGGATGAACATGAATTTTTGGCAAATATCGAAAAACTTATCAAAAAAGATATACAAAAAATAGCACTCAAAGGCTTTAAACCCGATCCTAGCATCAAAGCGGAAGCTATCAATATGGGCGGCAATCGTGGTGCGCGAAACAAACCAAGAGGCACAGGTTCTAGAACTTCTGCAAATAAACCAAGACCAGCAAAAAGCCAAAACGCAGGCAGAGGGCAAAGATAAGTTATTTACTTTTGTATCGATGTATTGACAATATATTTGCTTGAAGAAGTAAAAAATTTATGTTTAATCTAAACGCAGTGGCTATAAAGCAGGTGCGATGCAAGAGAGTTCCGTTTTCCTTCGAAAAGAAGGGAGTGTTGGAACTGTAGAAAAGATAGATTTGAAAGTCTAAAGGGAGAAAATTTCCTTTGAGAGAGTTGTTATTTAAACGCGCGATTGAGTGCGCAAAAAAGTGCTTTAACAGAAGCGGTTGCGATATCCGTGTCCACACCGACACCAAAGCAAGAGAGGATATCTTTGCTGTGTATCTGCATATAAGCGACTGCGTTTGCAGAGCTTTTGTCACCGCATGAGTGTTCAGAATAGGAGCTGATAGAAAAATCATTTTTATAATCTTTCATGAGCGCATCTTTACACGCATCTATCGGTCCGTTACCTTCGCCCTCGGCTGTAATCTCTTTACCATTATAAATATACGTCAAAGAACATTTTGCAATCTTTTTCTGCGAAGTGAGCGTAAAATCAATGAGTGAAATATGCTCTTTTATCTTAAAATAGTTCTCTTTAAAGATAGAGTATATCTCTTTTGGCTCTAATTCACGACCTTCTTCATCACTGACCATCTGCACCAAACGACCCACTTCTGGATGCATCGCTTTTGGAAGCTGATAGTTGTAATTTTTCTCCAAGATATACGCAACACCACCTTTGCCCGATTGAGAGTTGATACGGATGATACTCTCATATGTACGACCAACATCTGCAGGGTCTATAGGCAAATACGGTACTTCCCAAAACGCGTCATCTTTGGCTTTTTGATAGGCAAGCCCTTTGTTGATAGCATCTTGATGTGAGCCTGAAAACGCAGTGTAAACAAGCTCGCCTACATATGGATGACGACAATGTGTCTCTATCTCTGTACATCGCTCTACTACTTCTAGAACTTCATTGATGTTAGAGAAATCAAGTTCAGGATCGACTCCTTGTGTGAGCATATTGAGCGCTAATGTGATCATATCCACATTTCCAGTTCTCTCACCGTTGCTAAGTAGCGTACCTTCAACTCTATCTGCACCTGCCAAAAGTGCAAGTTCTGTAGCTGCTACGGATGTGCCTCTGTCATTATGCGTATGTGTTGAGATGATGACATTTTCACGGTTATCTAAGTGTCTGCTCATCCACTCAATCTGGTCTGCATAAAGGTTTGGGGTGGACATCTCGACTGTTGCAGGCAAGTTGATGATAACTTTTCTACTCTCAGAGATACCCCAGCGCGCTGTGACTGCGTTTGCTATAGTAACTGCATATTCAAGTTCTGTTCCTGTAAAACTCTCAGGTGAATACTCCAAAAAGATCTCTCCATCATGAGCGGCCTCATATTTTTTGACCAAATCAACACCTTCAAGTGCAAGTTCGATAATCTCTTCTTTTGTTTTTGCGAAAACTATTTTTCTTTGCGCAACCGAAGTGGAGTTATAGAGGTGAACAGTCGCTTTTTTGACACCTTTTAAGGAGTCAAAAGTCTTTGCAATAAGATGTTCTCTGGCTTGTACCAAAACTTGAATTGTCACATCATCTGGGATAAGTTTGTCATCCACCAAACGGCGTAAAAAATCAAATTCTACTTTGGAAGCAGAAGGAAAACCAACCTCTATTTCTTTGAAACCGAGTTTGAGTAAGAGTGCAAAAAGTTCAAGTTTTTTCTCCATTGACATAGGATTGATAAGAGCTTGATTGCCATCTCTTAAGTCAACACTACACCATTTTGGAGCGTGTGTAATAGTATTATTAGGCCATTGTCTATTTGGCAAATCTATTTGTGGGTAAGGTCTATATTTACCTTTTTGAATCTGATTCATGATGAATCCTTTGTACTAGAAATTATGACAGCGCACTCTTACATACCTATCAATAGCGGGATTATAGCAAATTTATAATTATAGAAAACTCAGTAGCTAAGAAATAGTTGTTGTAAAGAAAAAAAAGATTTTGAAGCAGGAAGCTCTTCTCTCACATAAAGTGAGAGAAAGAAAGGATTAGCACTGGTATGTAGTTTTGAACTCGTACGCAGTTGGACGACCTTCGTCTGGCCATACATCACGCTCAAATCTGTAGTGTCTATAAGCTTTTAAAAATTCGTCTGTAAATACAGGTTGTAGGTATTCATAATCACGAACAAGTGCTTCTAACGAACCACGTAAAGTGTGAGGCATTTGAGGAATACCTTTTTCACGAATTTCATCTAAAGAGAGTTCATATAAATCTTCATCCATTGGACCAATTGGAATCTCTTTGTTTACGATACCATCAAGTCCAGCCATCATCATTACAGCAAATGCTAAGTAAGGACAAGCAGTAGAATCCGGGAATCTCATTTCAATACGAGTAGCTTTTTCGCCAGCTCCATAAGGAATACGGCAAGAAGCAGAACGGTTTTGAGAAGAGTAAGTTAATACACTTGGTGCTTCAAATCCTGGTAAAAGTCTTTTGTATGAGTTTGTTGTCGGGTTAGTAAACGCAGCAACTGAACGCGCATGTTTAAAGATACCGCCAACATAGTTAAGACCCATTTCAGAGATGTTTGCATAGTTTCCTTCTTTATAGAAAAGGTTCTTACCTTCTTTCCATAATGATTGGTGAACGTGCATACCGTTACCATTATCGCCAAACATTGGTTTAGGCATAAATGTAGCAGTTTTACCGTTAAGGTGAGCTACCATTTTTACAACATATTTGTATTTTTGAACATTGTCAGCAGCCCCGATGATGTCAGAGAAAACGATACCGATTTCGTGTTGCCCTTGAGCAACTTCGTGATGACCTAAAACAACTTCAAGACCGATTTGTTCCATAATCATCATCATTTCAGCACGCATATCTACGCCAGTATCTGTTGGAGCTACTGGGAAATAACCACCCTTTGTTCCTGGACGGTGCGCATTATTATAGCCATCTGCATAAGTAGTGTTAGAATTCCAGCCACCTTCTTCAGTATCAATTTTGTAGCCAGCTTCGTTAATATTATCTATGAATTTTACATCGTCAAAAACAAAGAACTCATTTTCAGGTCCAAAGTATGCAGCATCAGCTATACCTAAAGATTCTGCATGTTTTAAAGCAGCTTTAGCGATTGAACGAGGACATCTTTCATACGCTTGGTTTTTGTAAATATCGTAAACATCACAAAAGACAATGATGGTAGGATCAGCAGTAAATGGGTCTAAAAACGCAGAACCAACATCAGGTTTAAGTAACATATCTGATTTGTTTATTGGCTGCCATGCATCAATTGATGAACCATCAAATGGTAAACCACCTTCAAAGTGACCAGTGTTTACAGCACTCATTCTATATGTAACATGGTGCCATGTACCTTTGATGTCTGTAAATCTAAAATCCACAAACTGAACATCATTTTCTTCACAAAAAGTAAAAAATTCTTCCGTAGTATTAACAAATTTTCCCATTCATTTTCTCCTTAATTAAATCTGCGGATAGTATAGCTAATTTCAAAGCGATATATGAAAAATTGATGATTAAAAAAGCATCAATTGTACATCGTGTTTCATTCTGTACAATTCTATCGCCTTGTATTTAGCTGTACTGACTGAGTTGTCCACCATTTTTCGCATACATCATAAGATGCGCTATGTTGACGCTTCTATCACATGAACGCTCAAGTTTTCTAAGTGTTCCAAGAACATTTACATACTCTATAGAAAGGTCTCTTTCAACGATAATAAGCCCCATAATTTCTTTTTCAAGTATAGAGAAAAGGTCGTCATTTTTACTCTCTTCAACCATGATTTTTGCATGATACTCTTCAATGTTGCATTGAGGAAGATTTGTAAAACACTCTAGTATATAAACAAGTGCGTTAATCGTACTTTTGTGCAGCTGAATGATAGTCGAATTGAGCGGTGTCAAATTGCAATCACTACTCAAATGCTCTTTCATACGTTTAGCATATTTTTTTATACTCTCACCAATACGTACAATCTCATTTGTCATCTTCAAATAAGCGACAAGTGAGCGAAGTTCTCTTGCTTCAGGACCAAAAAGTGCAAAAGTTTTGATTATCTCATTGTCGATGATATCTCCTGAAACAGCGATATTTCCAAGCATCTCCTGAGCCTCTTTAAAACCTTTGAGATCTCTTGTTTCAAAAGCATGAAGAGATATTTCACTCGCGTTTTTTATGTTCTTCAATAAAGAAGTAATCTCTTCTTTTATTTGCTCTATTTTGTGGTCATATTTACTTATCATTGTTTTCCTTATCAACCAAATTTGCCGGTAATATATTCTTCTGTTAGTTTCTCTCTTGGAGAAACAAACATCTCTTCTGTGCGACCTAACTCTATTAGTTCACCCAAATACATAAATCCTGTGTAGTCACTGACACGGGCAGCTTGCTGCATATTGTGTGTTACTATGATGATGGAGACGCGCTCTTTGAGCTCTACGACAAGCTCTTCTATCCCTGCTGTTGAGATAGGATCAAGTGCGCTTGTTGGTTCATCAAAAAGTAAAACTTCTGGCTCCACGGCAATAGCACGAGCGATACATAAACGTTGTTGCTGTCCGCCTGAGAGCCCGTTTGCATCATGCTTAAGTCTATCTTTGACTTCTTTCCAGATAGCGGCACTTTTGAGTGCTGTTTCGACACGACCCTCAAGTTCTGTTTTGTTTTTGATCCCTTGAAGACGCATACCATAAGCAACATTATCATAGATACTCATAGGAAACGCAGTCGGTTTTTGAAAGATCATTCCTATTTTTATACGAAGATTTATAAGGTCTTCTTTGGATGTTAAAATATTTCTCTCTTTGAAAAGTATCTCACCCTCATATTTGTTTCCTGGATAAAGATCGTGAATACGGTTAAAACTTCTAAGAAGTGTTGTTTTACCACAACCAGAAGGTCCTATAAGTGCAGTAATAGCGTTTTTTGCTATAGGCATATTGAGTTTTTTTATACTAGGAGTATCTGCACCCGCATAGGTAAACTCAAAGTTTTTAACTTCAAGTGCTTTTTCTTGTTGTATATCTACGATAGTAGCCATTATTTACCTCTTTTTTTCATTAAAAATAATCTTGCTATGATGTTGAGCCCTAGTATAAACATACTCAGGATAAACGCAGCTGCCCATCCGAGTTTTTGCCAATCTTCATATGGGCTCGTTGCATAGTTGTACATAGTAACCGTGAGTGATGCCATCGGCTCACTCATGTCGGTATTTAAAAAATTGTCATTAAATGATGTAAAGAGAAGTGGAGCCGTCTCACCTGCAACGCGGGCAACACCCAAAAGAACACCTGTTAATATCCCAACTTTCGCACCTCTATAAACTACCTGTATAATAACTTTATATTTTGGAGCACCCAATGCAAACGCGGCTTCACGCAATGTTGATGGCACAAGACGCAGCATATCATCCGTAGTACGAAGAATGATAGGCAACATGATAATAGTAAGGGCAATAGAACCTGCCCAACCACTAAAGTGACCCATTGGTGTCACAACTATAGCATAGACAAAGGCACCGATAACGATACTAGGAGCAGACATCATGATATCTGAGATATCGCGGATGATCTCAGCTAGTTTAGACTTTTGTCCATATTCACTAAGATACGTTCCCGCCAAAATCCCAAATGGAACACCTGCAAGTGTTGCAATACCTACGATATAAAGTTGACCGATAAGTGCGTGTTTGAGTCCGCTCTCTTCATAACCTGGGGGTGCACCGACTTCACTAAATGTAGTCCAGTTAAGTGCATCTATCCCGTTTATGACAAGAACACCGAGTATCCAAAATAAAAATGTCATACCAATAATAGCCGAAAGTGTGGAAAGGCTCATGATAACTTTATTGATAAAAATTCTTTTTTGCGTGTGTGTCATGCGCCTACCCTTTTTCTTCTAAGAAAATAAAACTTAGCTATAGAGATGATGGCAAAACTTATCACAAGCAATAGAAGTGAAAGCTCAAAAAGACTTGAGTAATAAATCTGCGTATCAGCTTCTGTAAATTCATTTGCAAGCGCTACAGGGATAGAAGTTGCAGGCTGTGTCAGATCCAGAGAGATTTTGTGTACATTTCCCATCACAAAAGTAACCGCCATAGTCTCACCGATAGCCCGTCCAAGTGCTAAGATAAATGAACCAATAATACCTGCTTTAGCATAAGGAATAATGACATCTTTGATAACATCCCATTTCGTTCCGCCAAGTGCATAAGCAGACTCTTTGAGAATATCGGGTGTTGTATTCATCGCATCACGTG
>MIBW01000087.1:10118-12665 GCA_001829625.1 Sulfurimonas sp. GWF2_37_8
CGAAGATATCACGAACGATAGGCACAAAATAAAAAAGTCCCCACATTCCATATATAACAGATGGAATTGCGGCTAGCAATTCGATGCTTACACCAACGGGAGATTTGAGTTTTGCAGGAGCGAGTTCACTTAAGAAGATAGCTATTCCGATGGCTACAGGCACTGCAAGAACCATCGCTAAAAACGTGGAGACAACCGAACCGTAAATAGCAGGAAGTGCGCCAAATTTTTCCAAGTTAGGTGCCCATAGCGTTTCAGTGATGAAATCAAAGCCTGAAGCCTGTAGAGAAAAAAGTGATTGTTCAAAGAGGGTAGTAAAAATCCATGCAACAATTAGCAACACAGATAATGCTATAAACTTTGTTGCATGAGCAAAAATTTTATCGAGTATTTGGTTCAATGTAACTATGTCCTTTTTGAGTAAGTTTGGAAGTGTAGATGAGTTTGGTTACAAAATTGTTACAAAACTCTTCCTGAAAACCCTTACATTTAAATAAAAAATTAAGTCTTTGAAGAATATACTAAAATGTAATATTACTTAGAAATTTACGTAAATGGAGAAAGAAATGGGTGTGAAAAAGTTCATTAAAAGTGTGAAAAAGTTTTTGAACTTAGGCGACTCAGTAGCTGAGGGCAAAAAAAAATCACTCAAAGAACTTCTCAAACAACTTGTTAGACGCAAACGCAGTCTCAAGAAACAACTTGAACTTGAACTTGAAAAAAAACAAAAAAGAGCTCTGAAAGAGGAGCTTGAAATCGTCTCTATTGAGATAAAAAAAGGAAAAGCCATCCTTTATAAACTTTATGCAAAACAAAAATAAAAGGAGAAAAAGTATGAAAAAAAACGATAAAGATATATTTGAAATCGACGGACAGATGATTTCACTCGAAGAGCTTATACATTATTATAAAAAAACGAAGTCGGATAAAAAATCTAAAAATAAAGCAGAACAAAAACGAGATAACGAACAACAGCTTAAACCTTATCAGGCGGAGCTAATCAAACTTCAAAAATATCTTGAACTGAGCAAGCAGAAAATGATTATCCTCTTTGAAGGGCGTGATGCAGCGGGAAAAGGTGGTACGATACGCAGGGTTACAAGATATATGGATGAAAAACACTACCGTATTGTAGCCCTTGGGAAACCGACGGAAGAGCAAAAAACGCAGTGGTTTTATCAAAAATATATCCAACATTTTCCAAGAGCTGGAGAAATAGTTCTTTTTGATAGAAGCTGGTATAACAGAGCGATGGTTGAGCATGTTTTTCATTTTTGTACAGAAAAAGAGTATAGAGATTTTATGAATGGGGTACAAAATTTTGAAAATGAATTGACGCAACAGGGTATCATCCTTATCAAACTTTATTTTAGTGTTACCAAAGATGAACAGGCGAGAAGGTTTGAACGCCGTAAAACTGATCCGCTAAGACAGTGGAAACTCAGTGAGATCGATTTACAGGCGCAAGAGCGATGGGATGACTTTACAAATACAAAATACAATATGATTAAACACACCCATTCGCACAGTGCACCGTGGAAAATCATCCGCTCAAATGACAAACACAAAGCAAGACTTGAAGCGATGAAAGTCATCTTAAACGCAGTGAATTATGATTTTAGAGATGCCTATCTCAACTATGCGCTTGATGCACAGGTTGTTATCTCAGGTTCAAGAGAGATAGAAATCATGGATGCGCAAATAGCACGTAGCGGCAAATTCATCAACTGATACAAAAGGAGACTACATGAGCGAAGCAGAAAAAGAGAAACAAACCAATAAACATCGTAATGAAGTCAAAGTTTGGGTAAAAAAAGAGACTTTGGAGTATGAAAAAGAGTTGGCTAAACTCCAAGTGGAGCTTTTAAAATTTCAAAATCATGTGAAAGATCAGGGCTTAAAAATACTGATGATATTTGAAGGACGTGATGCGGCTGGAAAAGGCGGTACTATCAAACGTATCACAGAACATCTCAATCCAAGGGGTGCAAGGGTTGTCGCACTTGAAAAACCAAGCGATATAGAGAAAACGCAGTGGTATTTTCAAAGATATGTAGAACATCTGCCTGCAGCAGGTGAGATAGTTTTTTTTGATAGAAGCTGGTACAACCGTGCGATGGTTGAGCCTGTTATGGGCTTTTGCACCGAGAGACAACATCATAAGTTTCTCAAAGACGCTCCGAAGTTTGAGGTGATGATAGCGGATGAAGATATCAAAATTTTTAAGTTTTATTTTTCGGTAACCAAAAAAGAACAAGCCAAACGCTTTAAAGAAAGAGAAACAGACCCGCTCAAGCAGTATAAACTCTCTCCTGTGGATAAAGAGTCACAAAAACTTTGGGATGAATATACGCTTGCAAAGTTTATGATGCTCAGTGCGACGCATACAGAAGTGGCTCCGTGGACTATCGTCAAAAGTAATGACAAGAAAAAAGCGCGTATCAATGTATTTAAGCATATCCTCAACTATGTAGAGTATCCCGATAAAATCGATGCCAAAGAGATAGTAGTGGATAAAGATGTTATCGTTTTTGGTCGTGATGAAGC
>MIBW01000087.1:12739-13079 GCA_001829625.1 Sulfurimonas sp. GWF2_37_8
GGAGGGAGGTTACTGTTTACACTGACGGCGAGCTCGTGGAAGCGAGCTGGACGCCAGTTCAATCAAACCGTAACGCAACTTACGGCCACATAGCAAAAAGCTTTAACATTGGAGGTTTTGGAATGAAAGAAAAACAGGCAGACGGGCAAGGCGAACAGGGTGGGCAAGGCTTTGATGAGCGCATGGCCTCCCTGGAGCAAAGAATCTCGGCCCTCGAGGAGCTCGCAACCTCGAAGACTGAAGACGATACTGAGGAAAAGGCGGAGGATTTTGACGCCAATTCAAGCGAGGGAAACGCAAGCGAGCCCACGCAGGACGACGACGTTTCAACCCAGAAAAA
>MIBW01000088.1:0-147 GCA_001829625.1 Sulfurimonas sp. GWF2_37_8
GGCGGTTTTAAAACACAAGACGCTATCAGCCAAACCCTTCAAAATTCTATAGACCAGCTGAGTAGTCTGCAAAATATCATCATCATGAGCATGGAAGATGCTTATATACAAAACCGAGTCATAGGTGGCTATGTCACTGATGGAAAA
>MIBW01000088.1:231-8420 GCA_001829625.1 Sulfurimonas sp. GWF2_37_8
GCAAATACTTATATCTTTAATAGAAAAGCTCTCTATGAGGCACAGCTCTTTCTTCCTGATCCAATAAGTAAAAATGCAATTATTCTCAACGAAGATATAAGTTTTTACATACGTTATCAAGATACAATTCAAGATGTTTTTTTTATTCTTCTTATTCTCTCCTTTATCTTTGCAATCTTGATTTACCTCATATCTAAAGAAAAAAAACAAGAGCTTTTAGATACACAAAAAAATCTTTTAAAACTACAAAAAAAGTTTGAAAAAACAGATGCCGTCTTACATAACATTGAAAAACTCTCTAACGCAATCTATTGGGAATTGGATATTGAAGATTCTAAAGTTTTTATCATAAACGCAGCAAATCTAGAGTTAGGATTTATAGATAAGACAATACTCTCTTATGATGATTTTTTCAATGATTTTATCCATCCAAACAATTTTTATCTCCTCAAAGAGAGTATCAAAACTGCGACACAAGAGAATGTAAAAATAGAGATAAAACACAATATTCTTTTACAAGACAGCTCATCTATCCAAGTTATCAATACATTTCATAATATCCACTCAAGTGATGGTGTCAAAAAAATCATCGGATTGATAAAAGCTGTTCCAGTGGATGATTTAGAATGAGAACAAAAAAACAGCTTCCCTTGACAATCACTCTTTTTGCTTCTTTTATGCTGCTCTTTATCTTTTTACAAAACATTCTCTTTATTACTACAACACTCAAAGATTCTAAAATTGTGGTGGAGAAAGAGATTGATGCAATATTTCTTGATGCCATCGAAGAAAAAAATATTGTCCTTTTTTTCGGTTATGTTGGCTGTAGTGATATTTGTACACCTCTCTTACAAGAACTTAGTACATTATACACTCAAGAGTTGCAAGATTCCACTACTGTGGTTTTTGTCAACCTTCTTCCAGCGATAACATCCGACCAACCACAACTTTTTGCAAGCTCTTTTCATGAAAAGTTCAAAGGTCTCTATTTGACCCAAAAAGAACTCTACGACATAGATCGAGAATTTTCACTTTTTTATACGCCAGGGCTCATAGATGCCAATGAACTTTCACACTCCGACTCTATCTATCTTTTAACAAAAAGTGAAGGGAAACGAGTTCTTAAAAGTATCTATACAACGCATCCGTTCAACACAAATCAACTTACACAGGATATCAAAAATACTTTATGAAAATATTTCATTTTTTACAGCCTTTTAGCTACAAACAAGTCCCTGAATTTACACGAGACAACTTTCGGCTTTATTTTGAAAACTCCGATAAGGTAATGATTATACTTGTTATAATCCAATGGTTCGTAGCAACATTCGTCACTTCTATGATGTATGACACTTATATCTATGGATTTGTGAGTGGCGGCGTTTTGACACTTGCGCTCTTCATCGCATACAAATACTTAGCTGGCACGCCAAGTATGCGTGCTTTGGTTGCTATTGTGATGATGTTATTTTCACTTGTCTATATCCAGCAGCACCTCGGCAGGATAGAGATGCACTTTCATATCTTTATCGCTATGGCCATTTTATCTCTTTATAAAGACACGCTACCTATCATCATCGCGGCGATAACTACCATAGCACATCACCTGATTTTCAACTATCTCCAATACTATGAAGTTTCTCTTTTTGAGATGCCGGTGATGATCTTTAACTATGGCTGTGGTTTTGATATCGTTCTTTTTCATGCAATATTTGTCATAGCAGAGATGTTTGTTTTGGCTTATATAGTCCAACGTCAGGTGCAACACAGCATTGAGCTGCATAAAACAGAAAACGAGTTAGTCGGTGTAAATGAAAAACTTCGCTACTCTTCTATGTATGACTCACTCACAGGGCTTGCAAATCGTCAAAATCTTTATGACAAACTTCAATATATTACAGCCAACTCCAATAGACATAAAAATAAATTTGCCTTGCTTTTTTTGGACCTTGATAATTTTAAAAGTATCAACGATACCTTAGGGCACCATATTGGGGATGCTCTGCTAAAAGTAATCGCCATTAGGCTCAAAAGTGTCCTCAGAGAAAATGACCTAGTGGCGCGCATCGGTGGAGATGAGTTTATTGTTATTTTAAGCGATATCAAAAATGAAGAAAGTATCTTAGAGGGTATCGAAAAGATTTTAAGTATCTTTAAAAAAGAGATAATCGTCAAAGGAAAAATACTCAAATCATCCACAAGTATAGGCTGTGCTTTATACCCTGATGATTCTAAGGATATCAATGAACTTATGAAATATGCAGATATGGCTATGTATAGTGCCAAAGCGCATGAAACAAATAATTTTAAATTTTTCACCAAATCACTTGATGACAACCTGCATAATGAAGTAAATCTTGTAGAAGATATGCATAGAGCGCTTAATGAAAGAGAGTTTAAACTTTACTATCAAGCAAAAGTAGATGTCAATACAAAAAAAATTGTCGGTGCTGAAGCGTTAATACGATGGGAACATACAACAAAAGGTTTGATTTTTCCAAACACCTTTATCCCTCTTGCAGAACATTCTGCGTTTATCTTAGATATAGGAAAATTTGTACTCTGCGAGGGTGCTAAGTTTATCAAAAAACTAGAGTTATTCGGATTTGATGATATCAATATCTCTTTGAATATATCAACATTACAGGCCAAAGACATCCAACTCTACGACCATCTCAAACATGCCATCGAAACAAATAATATTCAGGCAAAAAATCTATCAATTGAGATAACAGAAAGTGTTATGGTTGAAAATAGTCTCTTTGCTTCAGACCTACTCCACAAAGTGCGTGCACTCGGAGTGAGTATTCATCTGGATGATTTTGGGACAGGCTACTCTTCTTTGCAATATTTGCAAAAATTTCCTATAGATGCCATTAAAATAGACAAAAGTTTTATTGATGAAATCAAAAAAGACAATGAAAAAAATCTTATTTTACTCAATACAATCCTTATTATGGGAGAGTCATTAGGACTCAAAACCATCGCAGAAGGTGTAGAAGAGCAGTATCAGCTTGACTACTTGCAAAAGAAAAAATGTGATTTTTATCAGGGTTATCTCAAATCTAAAGCCATTCCTGAAGCTGCGTTTATAGAACTTTTAAAGAAACAAATGTGACGAGTATAACGACGCATAAGTTGCATCGTCATTTTAGTTTTAGTAACTCATGGAACCTGCGTTGAGAAGACCTATAGAGAGAGACAAAAACGCCATAAAAACCCCAACAGAAACAACACCCTCTTCTAAAAGCTTCTCAAATGAAAATTTTACATTGATGCGAATCATCACAAAAGCAAACAAAAGCTGGATACCCATAGCCACCATAGCCCAAAGAAGAAAATCCACATACGAAACAGAACTCACAAGCGCACTGTACAGAGGGATACAAAGACCAAGAATAGCACCACCAAACGCAACAGCAGCGGCTGCGTTGTTCTCTCTGAAAATCAGTTGATAATCATCATATGGCGTAACTTTCGCATAAAGAAATATAAACAGAAGTAAAATAGCTGCTGCTGAAAAAAAGAAGAGTAAAAAGAAGAGAAATGACTCCAAAAACATGAATTATCCTTATTGTAATTTATGCAACTATAGCAAAAAGTTATTAACAGGGACAAGCACATTAAGAAAATTTATGAGGACTAAAAACTAAAAGAGTGATGGAGGTACAAGGCGAATAGAGAAGAAGTGTCCTCATGGACATGACGAGTGAAGCAACGCAGTAAATGCGTCGCTATTTTAGTTTTTAGAAGTATCTACGATTTTATTTGCAGATATCCATGGCATCATAGCTCTTAGCTTAACACCTGTTTGCTCAATAAGAGATGCTTTCGCGTTTGTACGCTCTGCATTCATACGAGGGTAACCTGCTTGACCTTCAAGGATAAAGTCTTTTGCAAATCTACCATCTTGAATCTCTTTTAAGATCTCTCTCATTGCAGCTTTACTCTCTGCATTGATAACACGTTTACCAGAAACATAGTCACCATACTCAGCTGTGTTAGAGATAGAGTATCTCATATCTGCGATCCCCCCTTGGAACATCAAGTCAACGATAAGTTTTAGCTCATGTAAACACTCAAAGTATGCAAGTTCAGGAGCATAACCAGCTTCTGTCAAAGTTTCAAAACCAGCTTGAACAAGAGAAACAGCACCACCACAAAGAACAGCTTGCTCTCCAAAAAGGTCAGTTTCAGTCTCATCTTTAAAAGTTGTCTCAATAATTGCAGTTCTACCGCCACCGATAGCTGATGCGTAAGAAAGAGCTAACTCTCTTGTAACACCGCTTGGGTTTTGACCAACAGCGATAAGGTCAGGGATACCGCCACCACGAACAAACTCAGAACGAACAGTGTGTCCTGGGGCTTTTGGAGCAATCATAGTTACATTGATATCAGCTCTTGGATGGATACGTCCGTAGTGAATGTTAAAACCATGACCAAACGCAATCGTTGCACCTTGCTTTAAGTTAGGTTCGATTTCATTTGCGTAAATCTCTGCTTGGTTTTCATCTGGAAGAAGAATCATTACCAAATCAGCAGAAGCAGAAGCTTCGCCTACTGTCATAACTTTGAAGTTTTTTGCTTCAGCTTTTGCCCATGAAGAACCACTTTTACGAAGACCGATGATAACTTCTACACCGCTATCTCTTAAGTTTTCTGCGTGTGCGTGTCCTTGAGAACCAAAACCTATCATAGCAACTTTTTTGCTTTTGATAAGGTCGATATTACAATCTTTGTCGTAGTAAACTTTTAATGACATTCTATTTCCTTGCATAATATTAAGCTTAAAGCTTAAAAAAATTTGTCGCATTATACAAAAATAAAGCAAAAACTTTTATAATACGGCAAAATTACCCCAAATTTTAGGATGAAAAATGAAAAAATTTAACTTATTTAAAGAGATTATAGTTGTACAAAAAATGGATTTGCTAAAAGCTATAAATACATCCAAAGAGTTTGCTATAACCATCGCTGGAGAGATTAAACAAGAGCCTTATACTCCAAACGATATTTTTATCTTTTTAGGAAAATATACAGCCTCACAATCAAGTATTCTCATGCCAAAAGCAGCGCCTTCTATTGCCGAAATTTTGGGAAAAAACTATCAGGTTGTAGAAGATGATGATCGTGTTCTCATTAAAGCGTTTTCAAATTGGCAAGAACTTATAAGTGTCAATCTTCCAAGAGCTTCTTATGATGATACTACGGGAGATGGAGTGAGTGAATTTTCATCTTCAACAATGGAAGATATAGGCTGGAATGCTACAGAATTTTCTATCAAATATAGAGAACTAGTTGAAGTGATTGAAGAAAATTGCGAGGGTACGCTGCTGTGTATCGAACAAGAAAATCCCTATCAATTTAGCGGTCTTGGATTTATAAAAGATGAAGAAAACGCAGTTCATGTACTCTATGAACATTGCCAAAAAAGAGTGAAAGAGATTATGTTGAGTGATGATGCTTACGCCTTAGAAACACTTAGTGACGATGAGCTTGAAGCAGCAGAATTTTTCAAACTTGCCTGAGGCAAGCTTGAAAAGAAGTATTAATTTGTAACTTTCCACTTACCATCAACAAGAGTGAGTTTAAATTCTTGTGCGGTTTCACTATTGTGAACTTGTTTTGTTTTTTCATCTATATCCGTAACTTTTGTACTTGTTTTACACTCTATTGCACTCATCGAAGTAATCTGTTTCGCTAATTCTGCTTTTCCTTCTTCTGTTGCAGTCGCTGCATTAAACAGCTCTTCAATCTGCTCAAATTGTTTCGCAAACTCTACTGTTGAGAGTTCTTTCATCCCTTTGATATCTGCTTTTTTAGCGAGTTCACACATAGAAACAGCGACTTTTTCGGGCGACTCTGTATTTGAACATGCGCTAAACGCAACTACTACTAAAATACTACTTACTATAAAAGACAACTTCATACTACACCTTTTTTTACTCTGATTAATCATTATGAAATATTAGCACAATTTATATGAGTTATAAAAATATTTTTTGTTATTTTTATAGAAGAAGTTTGAGTGTAAAAACGCAGCCGTCTTCATAATTTCTTACTTCAAGCACACCTTTGCAATGTTCTTGGATAATAATTTTACTCATATACAAACCAAGCCCCGTCCCGCTTTTTTTACTTTTTGTGGAAAAATAGGGATCAAAAATATTCTCGATGATATTTTCAGGGATGCCGCCGCCATTATCACTTATCTCTAAGATTGCCATATCATTTTGCGTGTAACTTTTTATCTTTATAAAAGGATCTGTAACATTGTTTTCAAGTAAAGCATCTTCTGCGTTTTTGATAAGGTTGATGATAACATGTTTGAGTTCATTTGTATAAGTTTTAAACGCTTGTGTATAATTGAACTCTTCTATTATATCTATCTTTTTAGCATAAAGCGACTCGCCTATAATACTCAAAACGCTACTCATTTCTTGCATAAATGTAGTCATTTGCATCTCTTTATCTATTTTGAAAAAATTTCTAAAGTCATCTATAGTATCACTTAAATGTTGGGAGTATTTGGCTATATTTTCTGTGTTAAGAAGCAGTTTTTTACGCTCAATTTTGTCAAAATAGACATCAAACTCTATGGAAGCCGTTGTTGCACTTATAAGGTTGAGTGGCTGTCTCCATTGGTGCGCTATCATCGATATCATCTCACCCATCTGCGCAAAACGCGACTGCTGAAACATCATCTTGTCTTTTTTTGCCACTTCTTCGTTTGCATGTTCAAGAGCATCTATCGTTTCCCGCATCTCTGCTGATGAAACATCCAGAGAATGTTCTATCATACGACGTGACTTTATGGTGTCTTCGTATGATTGTTCAATGAGTTTTAACAACCTCTCAAAAGAGGCTTTATCTGGCGCGGTAGAGAGATTTATACCTGCTTTTTTTATCTGTCTTAGAAGTAGCTTATTTTGTACCATCATAACTCTATTGTTCGTAAATCATGGTAAGTGAGATAGATTGGTTGTGAAAATCACAACAGCCTGCTTGGGATTTTGAGAACTCACCAAAAGAATAAAAACCTATGGTTGCAACATTTGTGCCCAAAGTATCTACGACAACTTCAAGTTCATCTTCTGCGTTTTGCTTGAGTACATTGCGTCTTGCGATGCAGCTCACAGCGATGCACAAAGCAGGAATCTCTTTGTCATAACCTATACTCACAAGTTCTGCGGCCTCTTGTGCCCCATCTATGAGCTCATCAAAATTTGCTTTTGCGAAAGAGACGATACTCTCTTGTTTGATGCTTCCTGCTAAAATAATCGAATCATTTTCTTCATCTATTGCCCGTATAGCTCTTAGTTTGGCGTCACTATCTCCATCTTGGAGCAACATGAGCGGGAAATGAAGTGCAGCAGCAGGGAGTTCTGAAGCATAAATTCCTAAATAAGTTTTATACAGCTCTAGCGCAGGTTTATTGTCAAGCGTATAAAGAGTATTGCCTTTTATAGATGTTACCCTTCGCTCTACGCCAAACCGACTCCATCCACATTTACATCCATAATGCACTCGCAAATCTTTGCCATAAAGTCCCACGGCTGAAATATACTTTTTTACAATCTTGCTATTTACAATAATCCAAGTTTTGTTAAACGCAACACCATCTCCAGCCAAACCGCCAGTTATAGCACACTCTAGAGGAAGGTCTTCATTTAAACCACGGCTAAGTTGTGAACCATCTATATTTTGTGCATCACACAATAAAAAGATAGACTTTAACTCATCGCCCCGAAGTGTGTCTAGTATTTTTTTTCCAATCTCAAAAGAGTTCTCTTCTTCAAGTTCTTCTACCACGAGTTTAAAAGTAGATTTTTCAAACTTTACGACCGCCACACTCAAAGAAGCATCATAAACTTCATTTTTATAAATCTCTCCAGATGTTGAACAACCCATAATCGTTGCGTTTTTGTAAAGTAAAATGAGGGTATCAAGTCCCTCTTGAATAGATACAATATCTGTACTTCCAAAAACAACTACAAGGGTATTGGATGAGTCCATAGAAACATCTAAAGGTTCACTCCACTTTTTATCCATATAAAGGTAAGTTTTGATTTGCATGACTTTTCCTCTTTGAGTTATTTAAAGCTGTCTTAGTGTTCTGAGATACCTTTGTAAGATAATCATTGCAGCAAGAGAATCGACTCTGCCATCACGTATCTGCTTCATCTCGC
>MIBW01000088.1:8449-9938 GCA_001829625.1 Sulfurimonas sp. GWF2_37_8
CTACCTGCTTCATCTTGAAACAAAACATCACCACTAAAATCAACAAGATTCATAAAATGTTTTATCCGTCTTCGCATCTCGTCCTCACTGCTTCCGCCAAGTGGGATACCGACAACTATAGCTTGAATATCCCACTCTTTGAGTGCTTTTTTTACTTCATCTGCTGCCTGATTTCTATTTTTTCGGATGATTGCGCTTAGTGGTGTTATGATATCTTTATGAGCGCTGTAAGCCAAACCAATGCGCTTTAGACCTAAATCTATTGCAAGATATTTCACTGCTATTTACCCAAACAAAAAGAGCCGAACATCTTATCAAGCATCTCATCATTTTCAAATGGACGCGTGATGCTTGCCATCTCTTTAATAGCTTCATTAAGATGAAAGGAGAAAATTTCCAACTCTTGCATCTGCAGAGGTTCATAAGCTTCTTCGATTGCATAGAGCGTATTTTGTACGGCAGATATCTGTCGTTGCGAAATAAGCATCATCTCATCAGAACTGTTTGTCTGGTCCATAATACCCTGAAGTGTTTCTATCAGAGAAAAAACACTCTCTTTTGTGTTGAGCTGCAGATCAAAACGCAACTCATGTGCATCAAATTTTTCTTCTAAATCTATTTTATTTTGAATTAAAAGGATTTTTTTGCATTTTGCATTTTCTTTTATAAGTGAAAGTATCTTTTCATCTTCATTATCTCGCTCTCGTGAAGCGTCAAAAAGTGCGATAACTATGTCACTCTGTTCTATAGCTTCAAGTGAACGTTCTATCCCAATACGCTCTATCTCATCACTTGCTTCACGGATACCTGCGGTATCTACGATACGGATTAGATGCGTACCTATCTTCACCTGTTCTTCTATCGTATCACGCGTTGTTCCTGCTATATCGCTCACTATAGCACGGTTGTAGCTCAAAAGAGAGTTTAAAAGTGAACTTTTCCCGACATTTGGTTTACCAACAATAGCCACACGAAAACCTTGCATGAGCCCTTCTCGCGCCTTTGAAGCAAGTAAAGTTTTTTCAAGACTTTTCGATAGTTCTTGAAGTTTCACTTCTATCTGCATAACAAGATCTTGAGGTAAATCTTCTTCAGCATAGTCGATACTCACTTCAGAGTAGGCCAAAATATGGATAATCTCATCGCGAATCTCTTCTATATAAACCTTGAGTGCGCCCTTCATCTGTGCCGCCAAAATCTTTGCCGCATCTTCACTTTTCGCTTCGATCAGTTGGGCAATCGCTTCAGCTTCACTCAGATCTATACGACCATTAAAAAAAGCGCGTTTGCTAAATTCTCCTGGAGTTGCTAGTCGTGCTCCGACTTTAAGTGTAGCTTTGAGAATACTTTGCGCTACGATAAAACCGCCATGACACTGTATCTCTACAACATCTTCACCACTAAAAGAGTGTGGTCCTTCAAAAAAGATGACGATAGCTTCATCAAGAAGTTCTTCATTTGTATTGTAAAGCGTGCTTAGGGTTGCGTA
>MIBW01000089.1:0-2076 GCA_001829625.1 Sulfurimonas sp. GWF2_37_8
ATATTCTAAACGATTGATTTGGTATAGAAAGAGATAAGAGTTTTTGATTTTTTTTACACTCAATCCAATGAGGACGAAGTTCGGGGGACTTATTATCCTGAAGATATAAATCTAAAGCATTTTCTACTTCTTCTCTGCTTATTTTACCTTTTGCCTCAAGTTTACTCAACAAAGCATCAAAAGCCTTAGTTCTTTTCAGAGTCAATCATAAACTCCGCTATTTTTTGACTAGCTTCAAATTTTGCCATAATAATATCTTCATAAAGAACTTCAAATCTATGTTCAATAAGCTCTGAATAACCATTTGGAAAATAAGAAGTATCTTTTTCTTGCAATAATTCTATTTTGTCTGCAATATCATCAAAGAATAAACAGAGGTCTGTAAAATTGTCTTCTTCTAATTCTATATCATTTATACAGTAAATTTTTATCATATCACGATATGTTTGAGCTTCAGCTATGCAAAAATTAATATCATTAATTATTTCAATAGCTTCTTTTTCTAGCTCTATTTTGATATAAGTTTTTTTATATTCCTTAGATAACTCCCTGAGAACATTTGAAAAATTTTCAGCGAGCTGACTAAACATCGATTTATGAGTAAATGGAAAAGTTTGCCCATAAGGTAAAATACAATTATTCACAGTAACCCTCCATTTTAATCGTTGATTTCGTCTCTTGTAAATTTCTTCACCTTGCTATCCTAAACTATTTTTTTGGAATTGTATCTAAATAATTCTAATTGCTTATCAATATACACCAATAACAATTAATGATTCTTGATACTATGATACTACATCGACAATTTAACATTTTAGGTCAAATAGTTACACTTACTACATGTGTGCAAATTATATTCTCATATTAGATTATAGTAATGGGAAAAGATGAATGATTTAATAATTGATAAAACAAGAGTAGTAAAAAGCTTTTAAGATTTTCGAAAAAAAAGTATTGTTTCATAAGATGGTGGGCTTTGTAGGGCTCGAACCTACGACAACCCGGTTATGAGCCGGGGACTCTAACCAACTGAGTTAAAAGCCCATCAATGAAAAAAGAAGTGAACACCCAAGTGAACACCTATAAAAAACTAACACCTACTAAACCACCTCACAGACGTACTTTGTGGAAATTCCACTAATACGTTATGAGCGGAGGGCTCTAACCCACTGAGCTAAAGACCCACTGTTTGCGACGAAGCTTTTGCTTTGTAGGGCGCAATTATAGTCAATAAATCCTTATATTTTTCTGATTGGTGGTACTTTATTTTGTATTTATCATCCATAAGGAAAATATATCAAGATAGTCCCAAAATGAACACAAAGAACTCTCTGTAATACCCTCTTTTTGGAGTTCTTCTAGCAAAGGTTTATAGAGTTCAAGCCAAATTTCTCGAGCAGTTGCATCGATACGAAATGGAGCGTGTCTGCCTATCATCTGTGGTGCTCCACGATTTTCGTTGAAATAAGCTCTCCCACCACAAATCTGGATAAAAAAATCACTTGAATGCTGTTTTGCTTTTTCAAAATCTTCTGCGTTTATCGGAAAAATATGGGCAATACTGCTCTGTGCTATAAGGTCGTAATGTTTCCTTATCAACTCTCGTATCCCAGTCTCACCCACTTCTATAAAAAACTCAGGGATAGGTTTTGTAACAGGCGGTCGTACTCCAAAAGGTGTTTTTGTTATTGTTAGATTCATATTTTAACTCTTTTTGGTGGATTTATTTTATAGATAACTGCATAAAGAAGTGGTACATAAACAAGGTTAAGAACCGTCGCCCATGCTATGCCAAAGCCCAAAGATATAGCCATTGGCTGGAGAATCATAGCCTGTCCTGAAGCAAAAAAGATAAGTGATGCAAGCCCTAAAACAGTTGTTAGTGAAGTAAGAAAAATAGGACGCAATCGCGTTTTGGCTCTTTTCATGAGCGTTTCACTATCTTTGGCATCTTTGATGAAACTCACCATAATAAGCCCATCATTGACTACAACACCTGCAAGTCCGACCACTCCTATCATTCCGGGCATACTTAAGTTAACACCCATGAGTATATGTCCCACCAAAACGCCAAGC
>MIBW01000089.1:2125-7439 GCA_001829625.1 Sulfurimonas sp. GWF2_37_8
AAATATAAGAAAGATAGCGATAACACCAGCTTGCATCATCTCTTTTTTATTTTTATTGTTCTCTTTTTCCTCGCCTTTTACATCTATTTTATATCCCTCTGCGCTAAGTTTATCAAAAACACTTTGCATCTGTTTCATGACTTCTGCAGAAGTGATGAGTTTTTTATCAGTAGATGCGAAAACGCTGCGTATGCGGACACCGTCTTCTTTATTGAGTGCCACAAAACCTTGCACCATAACAAAGTCACAAATATCTTTGAGTCCAACATATTGCGTGCTTGAGGGAACTTGTAATTGCATAGTTTTGACAGATTCTATACTCTCATTTGCTTTACTTTCTATTTTGATACGCACTAGCCCATTGTCGTTGAACATTTTTCCATATTCACCCTTGAGATAGTACGAACGAAGTGCTGCTACAATAGTCTCTTCATTGAAACCAAGTTCCTGACCGTATGCGTTTACACGAAGTTTGAGTTCTTTTTCTCCGATATCGGCATCATCTGCAATATTATTAACACCTTCAATCGAAGCAAGAGTTTTTTTGAGTTCTTCAAGACCCTTAAGAATAGCATCTTCACTTTTTCCGCTCAAGCTCACTTCGATATCATGAGCCACAACTCCAGCTCCAGGCACTTTAACAATCAACTCTTCAAATGCCAAACCATTGTTTGTTTTAAGTTCTTGCAGTGACTCTATCATCACCTCTACATCTTTACTTATATCTACCGCATCTCGTTGGCGTTTGAGCACACTTGCATCATATTCAAGAGAAAGATATGGGCTTATATAGATATCAAATACATTAGAAGGAGCTCGCTCATGTAGGTCTATAAATATATGAAACATATGATTGCCCGTCTCAACAACATTTTTTGCATCCATACGAAAACCTATCACTGATGTCACCGAAGAGACATCTTCTTTGGAGAGTTTTTCAAGAAGTATCTTCTCTATTTTTACGACAAGCTCTTCTGTATCTTTAAGCTCAGAGTTGATATTTACCTTTCCAGAAACATAAACCTGTGTTGTATCAAAATCTGGGAAAAGTTGGAATTTGGAATTTTTTGCCATAATAAATGTCAAAACAAAGATAGTTCCAACTATCAGCGTCAGAGAGATAATTTTTGTTCTAAAAACAAAATGTAAAGTATTGTCATACCAAAAATAGAGTTTATCCCATATTTTTGAAGTAAATTTTTTATCTTCAGAAACTTTTAAAAAGTCATGTGCATGCAAAGGTAAAAAGAAAAAAGCTTCAAAAAGCGAAGACAAAAGTAGTACCGTTATCATAATAGGAATAATCTTAATAAAAGTCCCCATATCTCCCGTGAGTAGAAGCATAGGTAAAAATGCAAAAACTGTAGTGAGTGTCGCCGTAAGGACAGCTGGAAACATCTCCGTTGCACCGACTATAGCAGCTTCGCGTCTCTCCATCCCTTCTTCAAGGTGTCTGTAAATATTTTCAGCTACAACTATGGCTTCATCAACAAGCATACCAAGTGCTATCAACGCTCCAAGCAATGAAAGCATATTTAAGCTATCGCCTCTGAGTTCACTAAAAATAAGACCTATCATAAAACTCACAGGTATTCCAAGCGCAACAACAAACGCAATGCCTCGGTTAATAAAAATCAGCATAGACAAAAACACAAGCATCAGACCAAAAACGATATTTGCGAAAACAGTATTGAGACGATTTTTTATCCAAACCGATGTATCGGTATAAACTTCATATTTGAGATTTGGATATTTCGCTTCGTTTTGTTCAAGAAGTGCTCGGATGTCTCTAACTAGAGCGATTGCATTTCCTTGCTCTGATTTTGTGACATTTATAGAGACATTTCTCATTCCGTTGTAATGTGAAAGTTCACTCTCATCACTCAACTCAAACGAAATATCAGCAATATCACCTATCTTTACTCGTGTTTTACCTACACTAATAATCGTATCTTCTACGCTTTTTTTATCTTTTTCTCCATTATAAGTGGAGATATAAAGATGCTGCCCTTTCTCTTTGATAGTTCCAACTGGAAAAATAGAACTTATATTTTTAAGTGCGTTAATAGCGAGTGAAGGTTCAAGATCGTATGCCAAAAGTTTTTGTTCATTGATTGTGATAACCAACTCTTCATCTGCATCACCGCGTATAGCGATTTCACTTAAATCCTTAAAGCCGCTCAGTTGTGACTTCAACTCATCTGCGCGTAAAAGCAGCTCTTCTTTGGGCACATCACCCGCTAAAGCAATCAAAACAAGAGGAAAACTTTTTGTGTGAATTTTTGCGACAGGTTCAGACATATCCGTAGGTAAATCTTTTTTTACATTACTCACGATATCTTTGACGTCATTTAAGACAGCGATATTATCAGAGCCTGGTTTGATATCTACTAAAATGCTAAAAGAGCCATTTTTGATAGTCGTACTGATGATATCAAGCTCATCAATATTTTGCATAGCATCTTCTATGGTTTGTACAAGCATTTTGTCAAGTACATCTGCCGATGTACCGACATAACCGCCGGTTACAGATATCTTGTCTGTTGCAAAAGGAGGAAATATCTCTTTTGGAATATTGATATAAGCGAAAATAGACATCACAAATATAAAAAGCAACAGAATATGGTTTAAAAGCGGTTTATCTATGGAAAATGCAATAAATTGGCGAATCATTTTATTCCTAAAAAAGCGTATCGAGAATTTGATTTTTAAATCGTATAGATTCTACAGAAGCACGTATGATTCTATTTTCTTCTTTGAGCGTGTCATGTTCTGATTTGAGCTTGGAGATATCTCTACTTTTAAAATAGATTTGCTGGTGAATATATACGCCTGGAAACGCAAAGATACACACAAGAGTCAAAATCAAAAAGACATTTAAAAAGTAACTAAAATCAAGAACTTTCTTCGCTACAAGAACGACCTTAACTTCGTCTAAAAGTTCACTTTTTTCACTCATCTTCTATCCATCTGAAAAACACGCATTTTCGCACTTCTGCTTCTTGCATTTTCTTTTAATTCATCATCTTTTGCCATCAATGGTTTTTTTGTTACTATTTTACCAATTGCATGGTTATTGCCACAAACGCAACGCATTGCTTCATGTGGGCAAATACATGATTTCGTCCATCTGCTAAACTCTTGTTTGACGATTCTATCTTCTAGCGAATGAAATGAAATAATTGCGACTTTTGCGTTTGGAATATTTGCTTTTTCTATACTTTGAAGCAAGGATTGCAGTTCACCAAGTTCATCATTAACTTCTATACGAATAGCTTGCATGAGCAAAGTTGCAGGATGAATTTTTTTGCCATGAGGCATATAAGATTTTACCGCTTCTCCTAGCTCTTTTGCTGATGAAAAAGGACGATTTTCTACGATAACCGAGGTGATTTTTTTGTAGTTTCTCAACTCACCGTACTCCAGAAGTATTCGCTCGATATCTTCTCTTGGATATTGATTGACAACTTCAAAAGCACTCAGAACCGATTCTTTGTCCATACGCATATCCAAATTATCACTTTCATACGAAAAACCTCGCTCTTTTTGATCTAGCTGCAACGAAGAGACGCCGATATCTGCCAAAATGCCTTTAATATTGATATTTTCATACTCTTTGAGTATCTCTTTTATGACAGAAGAAAATTTTCCCTTGCGTATCTCCACCCTATCTTGATAAGGGGCAAGTCTGCGTGTTGAAAAATCTATAGCTGTTTGATCTTGATCTATTGCTATTAGTTTTATATTCGGATTTGACTCAAGTATCATCGAAGAGTGACCACCATAACCCATAGTACAGTCTATCACTATTCCAGCCTCAATAAAGCTGAAAATATCCACTACTTCTCGATATAAAACTGGAATATGAGGAATATTTTGCAAAACGAACCTTCATCTGTATTTTTAGTAAATTATACATAAATTTTGTCTAATTTAATTGTTTATACTGTATTATAAATAAAAAAAAGGTTCGTAAATGAAATTTTTCTGGCTTATATCCTTACTTTTTAGTTTTACTTTTGGTGTAGATTTTCAGATAATAACAGGTGCATATAGCTCAAAAAAATCAGCTATTGAAGAAGAAGAAAAGCTTCAAAAAATCATGAATCAAAAAAAAGAATTTTTTGTAAAACACTCTATTTACACAAAATATAAACTACAAAAAAGTTACTACTTAGTAACACTTGAGCCTTTTAAAGATGAAGAAACGCTAGCCACCGCACTTAACATAATTCAAAAAAAATACAAAGAGGCATACGCTTTTAAACTTCCTCGAAAAACGATAACTACAACTCCAAAAATTGTCGTAGCGATACCAGAATCAGTACAGGAGCAAGAGCCAGAACAAGTTCCTGAGGCTGTCATAATTCCAGTTAAAGCAGCGGAGGGAAATATCACATCTGCTGTAAGCCTACAAGAGATAAACAGCACACATGAAGATGTTGCTATCGCTGAGAAAACAAATATTACTGAGACAAATAGTTCTCAAACCCCAGCTCATGAAAGTGTAATAAAAACAGATCTTCCAAAAAATAATGTAGAAAAACCAATAAAGAAAGATGTTCTTGATACTTCGATATTAACGAGTGCTTTTTTAATTTTTAGCATACTCGTATTTGTTTATCTATTGATCAAAAGATCTCAGAAAAAAAAAGAAGCCTTAACAGATGATCTCCCACAAGCTACAGATACGTTTGAAAAAAACAAAGTTGATGCAAATACTGCGCAAAAACATCAGGAAAAAGAAGAAGATGATTTTACTGTAGCAAGTGATACTATTTCATCTCAAGAAAAAGTTCAAACACTTCAAAAAAGAGAACTTACTATCCACGACAAAATAACAAAACAAAATTTTAAAGAATTTGCTGGAGCAAGGATTTTAGTTGCTGAAGACAATATAATCAACCAAAAAGTCATCTCAGGGCTTTTAGCAGAGAGCGGTATCGAAATTTTTATCGTCAATAATGGTCAAGAAGCACTTGACATACTCCAAAATGATGTAAATTTTACACTTATCATTATGGATGCGCAAATGCCTATTATGGGTGGAATTGAAGCAACAAACGCTATAAGAAAAAACGCAAATTATAATCATATTCCGATAGTAGCACTTAGTGGTGACACATCAGAATCCGATATCAAAAAAATGCTTGCAGCTGGCATGAATGGGCACTTAGAAAAACCTCTTCGTATCGATGCACTTTATGACGTACTGTATATTTATACCGACGATACAAAAGATTATGATGAACTAAACGTTGAAAAAGGTTTAGAAACTTGTGCTGGAGATACAAATTTTTATCATGAGATTCTT
>MIBW01000089.1:7456-12149 GCA_001829625.1 Sulfurimonas sp. GWF2_37_8
ATATTCTAATTCTGATACAAAAATATTTGAATATATCAACAAACGTGAGTTCATTCATGCAGACAAGTATTTACTTGACATACTCAGTATCACTTCTCATATTGGTGCAGACAACCTAAATAAAGTTATCAAAGAGATAAAAAAGGCGTTAAAAGAGAGTAATGAAAAAAATTACCTTACTTTTGCGAAGCAGTATAGTAAACATCTTCACAGACTGATACAAAGTATCGGGAAGTACAAATAAAACATCTATGGATGTTTTATCCTCTCACCTGCCCACTTCCGTAAATCTTATATTTATAGGTCGTAAGACCTTCAATGCCCATTGGTCCACGGGCATGAAGTTTGTTTGTACTAATACCCACCTCTGCACCAAAACCAAAAGCGCCGCCATCTGTAAAACGCGTCGAAGCATTGACATAAACAGCTGCTGCATCTATTGCGTTTAGGAAAGTTTCTGCTGTACTTATATTTTGTGTGATAATAGCCTCAGAATGTCCCGAACCAAAACGTACAATATGCTCAATCGCACCCTCTACACCCTCTACAACTTTGATATTAAGTATATTTGCCAAATACTCTGTATCATAATCTTCATCCGTTGCGTTTGCAACCTCAATGATACCTTGCGTTTGCTCACAACCTTTAAGCTCTGTATGCGCCTTGTCAAACGCAGCTTTTAAAAGTGGTAGTGTCTCTTTTGCGATAGCACTATCAACTAAAAGCGTCTCCATTGCATTACAAACACCAGGACGCTGTACCTTTGCGTTGAGAGCAATTGCAACAGCATCATCAATCTTTGCCTCTTTATCTATATACGTATGGCATTGACCTTTATCGTGTTTGACGACACTGACCGTTGCGTTTTTGCTCACATGAGCGATCAAGCCGGCGCCACCACGGGGAATAATAAGGTCCACATATTTATCCATCTTGATAAGTTTGTCCACACCTTCTCGTGAGGAGTCTGGAATAAGAGAGACAAGTGCTTTTGGAAGTCCGTTTTTTTTAAGTACCGCTTGTAAAACTTTAGCTATAGCTTTATTGGAGTTTTCAGCCTCTTTACCACCTTTAAGTACAGAAACGTTGGAACTTTTGAAACAAAGTGCAGCGGTATCTGAAGTCACATTTGGACGCGATTCATAGATGATACCGATGACTCCGATAGGAATACTCACTTTTTCTATCTTGAGTCCGTCTTCAGTCACCCAACCATCTAAGACACGACCAATTGGTTCTTTTAAAGCTGCTATCTCTTCGATAGCCACAGCCATCGCTTCAATACGTTTTTCATCCAGAAAAAGTCTGTCCATGAGCGCTGATGTAAGTTCATTTTTTTTGCCCTGACTCATGTCAAGTGCGTTTGCTTCAAGCAAATCCATCATATTGCTTCGAAGTGCCTGAGCCATCTCATGTAAAATCCTATTTTTTTCTGCCCCACTGACAACACTAAGCATACGGCTTGCTGTTTTGGCTTCTTGTAAAAATTTTTCCATTTATATTTTCCTCTTTTTAGATTGCTTGAAGAGTATAAAAAAGCTACTTAACTCTTCAAAAACTTCATTTATTTTTCTATGTAAAATTTTTATTTCATTCGTGTTATACTACACTAAAAGGATTGATATGTCAAAAACTCTCACATTTATCGGCAATGGAAATATGGCTCTTAGTATTGCTAAAGGTCTCATATCTGACTATACAATTGAAGTAGTCGGAAGAAGTTTGCAAAGTCTTGAGGTGTTTGAAAAAAAACTTGGCATTACAATCGAAAAACACCTTCTTGAGGGTTTTGATATAAAAGGTAAAACTCTGATTTTGTGTGTAAAACCTGCAAATGTTGCAGAAGTAGGAGCACAACTTATAGGAAGAGCAAGAGTTCTTTATTCCGTCTTAGCTGGAACTTCTCTAGAAAAACTTCGCACAAATATCAACACAAACGCAGTAGTGAGAACTATGCCAAACTTAGCTGCAAGTGTAAACAAATCCATGACAACATTAACAGGTGATACTGCGTTTAGAGAAGAAGCTGAACAACTCTTAAGCACAATCGGTAAAACGCAGTGGCTGGGAAGTGAAAAAGAGATAGATATTGCAACAGCACTTGCAGGAAGTGGACCTGCGTATCTCGCGCTCATAGCAGAAGCACTTGCGGATGGAGCTGTCAAAGAAGGTCTCAAACGCGACGATGCCATGGCTATCATGCGTGGTCTTTTTGAAGGTTTTGGAGCACTAATACAAGAGATTCACCCTGCGCTGCTTAAAGATGGTGTCATGAGCCCTGGTGGTACAACAGCAGCTGGATATGCAGCTTTAGAAAAAGGAAATGTACGAAACGCATGTATAAACGCAATCGAAAAAGCACACAAAAGAGCTAAAGAGTTATAAAAACTTCAATATCTCTTTTGCTATATCTTCTTTTTCTATAACGGTGTCTTGTACTATTTTTTTACTAAAGAGACCTTTGACCATCGCTGGGATTTCAAGTTTTGCGATTTTTGAGATAGACTCTAGCGCTATGATATCTTCTGCATCTTTTTCTCCTGTAAGAGCGTTAGCAATAACTGGAGAAAATTTTGTCCACTCAGCCGTAGAATAGATGATGCTTTTTATCTCAGGGTTTGAACAAGTTTCATAAGACTTAAAACATGTTGCAGTGTGTGGATCCATAAGATAAGCATTCTTCTCGAAAGTCTCTTTGATATACGCTTTGCCTTCATCTCCATTACAAAAGTCTGCGTCAAAATATTTACGAAGTGTCGCGAGTTCAGAAGAGGTAAGCTCATAAACATTTTTACTCTCCAAATCTTCCATGAGCGCTCTTGTTCTTACTTCACCAAATAAGTCGTACAAAACTCTCTCAACATTTGAAGACTTAAGAATATCCATAGCAGGGGAAGTTGTATTGACAACTTTCATATGACGCAAATCATATTTTCCATCTCTGATAAGTTGTGTAAGTACATTGTTTTCATTTGATGAGATAATAATCTTTTCAACAGGAAGTCCCATTTTCCATGCATAATATCCACCTAGAGCATTACCAAAGTTACCACTTGGAACATTTAAATAAACTTTTTCGCCCATATTCACTGCGTTTTGACGTACAAGTTCAAGATAGCTATGGATATGATAGATGATTTGGAAAATAATACGCCCAAAATTTACAGAATTTGCAGCTGAGAGAGAAATGTTTTTTTCTTGAAGCGCCATTTTAAAATCATTTGAAGCAAGTAAATGTTTGAGTGCATTTTGTGCATCATCAAAAACGCCATGAATACCAATAACTTTAAGATTTTTTGCGTCTTCTGTCACCATCTGTAAACGCTGAACATCACTTGTTCCACCAGCAGGATAGAGACAAGCCACTTGAACATTTGCACGGTTTTTAAAAGTCTCTAACGCTGCAGGACCTGTATCACCACTTGTTGCAGCAAGAATAAGATAATTTTCATTGCGTTTTTGAGCAATAGAAGAGAGAACAATACCAAAAGGTTGAAGTGCCATATCTTTAAACGCGCGTGTTGGCCCATGATAGAGTTCACTTATATACAAATTTTCTCTTACTTTCACTACAGGCACAGGATTGTTTTTATCATCAAAATTGTCATATAAAGCGAGTGCTTCATCTATTACTTCTTTGTCTATATCTATCTCAAAATGAGAGAGCATATCCGATGCTAGAGTTTTATAGGAAGAGTGAAGGTGTTTTAAAAGAAAAGCTTCGCCAAGTTCTGGAAGGTTTTCTGGAACATACAAGCCACCAAATGAAGCTATTGGAGAGAGTATAGCCTCAGAAAAAGTAACAGTTTTTGGTCTATTTTCGTCGTATCCACGCGTTTGTATAAAGTTCATATTTTGCTCTGAAAAGTTAATTTTTCGGGATTATATCAAAAAATTACTATGATAATTTTTAATCTAACGACGGGCTTTATAAGGATTATTAGCTTGTGTTGTTGATTTAGATTGAATCAGATATGAGAGAAAAGAGACAAAAATCCCAAACAGAAGAGTAGCCGCAATAACTTCATAACCAATAGCCCATACAATAATAATGGAGCTCATATCTAAAAGCAAAAATTTCTCAAATGCAACTTCTGCAATAAATACAAAAAGGAACAAAACACCAACAATATAAGGAATAAGAATAATATAACATATCAGGACAAAATTTTCCCAGCCCTCAGGTGAGAAAACATATTTATGAACATCTACTTCTTGAGAAGCGAAAGAGTCCCTTTTTTTTCGTTCTTCATTAATTTTTGCTGCATAACTTTTTATATCTTCTACACTGTTATAATAAATCGAATCACTGTTATCTTTTTTGTATGCAGAATTTTTCATAATCTTCCATTTTTAAGAACTAAAAAATATTATATCACAAAACAATTTATCTACTCAAATTTTACATCTAAATTTAAACAATTTTTGAGTAATGCTTCGTAATGTATCGAATAAATAAAAAAAGCTCAATAAAGCCTGTATTAGGCACTTTGTAGCACAAGAGGTAGAAAAAATTTCCAACAATAGTTGTAATTTTGCAAAAATTAACAATGACTATAGATTTCTTGCAAAATCCAGATTCTAAATCAAATTTATATGCTTATACCATCCACAAATAACTAAACTATCGGAACACTATTTGCTTTATCACTACATGGCAAAAGCAATAACAATCATCAGACATAACACAGAA
>MIBW01000090.1:0-924 GCA_001829625.1 Sulfurimonas sp. GWF2_37_8
GTGTGCAGGGGATGGGATTTATCGAGCTTACAAAACTCATCGCGGCTAAAGTCGCTGAAGGTGATCCAAAACTCTTTCAAAACGCCAATGAAGTAGAGAGTTTTTTGAACAAGAAAACGCAACCCAAAGAAGCGACTGTACTCAGAGAAGATATCACAAAAAACTTTATGCTTCAAGCAAAAAACAACTATGAAACGCGACATGGCGGTTTTTCTGTTGCTCCGAAATTTCCGCATGCTGCAACACTCAACGCACTTTTAATAATTGATAAGCTCTATAACGACGCATCCGCAAAAGCTATGTTTATCCATACACTTGATTCTATGACACAAGGCGGAATGTATGACCTTGTTGACGGCGGTTTTTGCCGCTACAGCGTAGATGATAAGTTTTTGGTTCCACACTTTGAAAAGATGCTTTATGATAATGCCCTACTTTGTGAAACCTACACAAACGCTTATCTCACTTACAACAACCCATCACACCTGCGTATAGCAAAAGAAGTAGCTGATTTTTGGCACAACTTCATGAGCGAAGATGAACTTTTGTACTCAGCAAGCGATGCGGATAGTGAAGGCGAAGAGGGAACATATTTTGTTTACAGCTACGAGGAAGTTTATGGTGTTTTACAAGAAAACGGCTATAAAAATATCGAAACGATGCTCCAAGAGATGCAAGTCACGCATCACGGCAACTTTGAGGGCAAAAACATCATCCGTCTTGAGTGTGACGAGCGTCCGACCTATTTTGAAAATGTAAAATTTCTGCTTCAAAACCTCAGAAAAACGCGAGAGTATCCATTTTGTGATAAAAAAATCCAAACTTCTTGGTCAAGTATGATGATACACGCACTTTTTACACTCGGTAAAATAGATACAAAATACAGACACAGAGCCATAAAAAACCTTGACGCACTGCTTGAGA
>MIBW01000090.1:932-1981 GCA_001829625.1 Sulfurimonas sp. GWF2_37_8
TACTTTACCATACGACACTTATCCACAAAACACCAAAAGTGACTGCGTTTTTAGAGGATTATGCTTTTTTAGCAAAAGCGCTTATCGCTGCGTTTAGCTCTACACAAGATGAGATATATCTTATCCACGCACAGAGATTTGCCAACAAAGCACTTGAAGAGTTTTACAACCAAGGTGAGTGGGATTTTAGCCGCGGAGAGTTTGTGACAAAAGCAGAAATACACGACTTTACTTATACAAGTTCTGTAAGCATCGTAGTTGATGTACTTTTTTCACTCGGCACACTCTTAGAAGATGAAAAATACACCCATTTTGCCTTTAAAACGATGGAATACAACTCATATGATTTTGCGCGAAAACCTATCTACTCACCACATATGCTTATCCAAATGTTACGTTATCTCAAAGGGGATCGTGTTGTCAAATCAAAAACAGAGAACATCACACAAAATCTACAAAAACTAGCCATACTCTCTTACCCATTTGTGATGTATAAACACTCTGAAGATGAGAGTTTTATGATTTGCGGAGAAAAAAGTTGTTTTGCAAATACAAAAGATTTGAGTGAGATTGAAGTTTGTATCAATAATTCGCTTTCATAAAAAAAAGTGCATTTAAATATTTTGGTTATAATCACTTATTAACTTACAAGGTTTTTTCATGCTCAAAAATTTAGGGAAATATATATTTATGATCGAACTCGGTTATAAATATATACACGTTTTTAAAGAGACATATTTTCATCCGTTTATATCGCAAAAACCTGCTTATAAACAACTCTCACTAGACCGCCAGGACTACTCAAACAAAGTGTTGGAGTTTCTCAATATAGAAGTCAAAGTAATCGGTACTGTCCCAAAACAGGATAAAATTCTTTATGCCATCAACCACCGCTCTTTACTTGATATCATCGTTATGGAGCATATCTTTTCCAAACATGACAAAAGTGGTGTTTGGATTGCAAAAAAAGAACTTTTCGATGCGTTTTATGGAAAGTTTTTCAAATACAGCGGCTGCATGAGCGTAGATCTCGATCACAGCAGAGGACT
>MIBW01000090.1:2007-2324 GCA_001829625.1 Sulfurimonas sp. GWF2_37_8
CGACCCTCTCACGCGTAGAAAACCTCAATGTTTATATATTTCCAGAAGGTGAACGCCATAAAAATGAAGGTATCAAAGAGTTTCAAAGCGGTGCGGCAAAGATAGCAAAAGCAAATAATCTCGATGTTGTACCCGTTTATATCAATGATACGCTCGAAGCAGTTTTCAAACATGCACCTTATAAAGAGACAAAAATAGTAGAAATCCACTTTGGCGATATCATCGACCATCACAACCTTGAGAGTGGATATCTTGAACTCGTAAATACAGTAAAGGAAAGTAAATAGTGAATAAGATGAGACTCGGTGTAAGGTGCA
>MIBW01000090.1:2360-12143 GCA_001829625.1 Sulfurimonas sp. GWF2_37_8
ATGTTGCTTGCCAAAACGGGGCGGATCAGATAACGATTCATTTGCGTGAAGATAGACGTCACATTCAAGACATTGATGCGCTTAAAATCATCCAAAACTCTCCTATTCCAGTCAATCTGGAGTGTTCTATAAACAAAAGTCTCCTTGATATTACCTGTGCTTTAAAACCTCACCGTGCTACTTTAGTACCTGAAAAACGTGAAGAGGTTACAACAGAAGGCGGTTTGGATGTTTTTAGCTACTCGGCGGAGATCGCTTATGCGATTGAACAGCTTCATGATTCACTTATTCCCGTCTCTTTATTTGTCGATCCGACTATCGAAGCGATGAATCTCTCACGCGAACTTGGAGCCGAAATGGTAGAGCTTCATACAGGAACTTTTGCAAATCTTTTTGCTATGCTTCACTCCTCACTACCCTACTCCCAACATTCAGTTAAAGAGCTTGAGCTTCCGCGTTTTGAACTCTCAGATAGACTCGAACAAGCCATAGAAACTATCAAAAACGCAGCCGCTCATGCAAATAAAATAGGTCTTGAAGTAGCAGCTGGACATGGTCTAAACTATCATAATGTGCATGAAATGATGCAGATACAAGAGATCATAGAACTCAATATCGGTCAAAGTATCATTGCACGCAGCGTCTTTAGCGGTTTGGCAGATGCTGTCAAAGAGATGAAAAGACTCACAACCCGATGAAGACAATAGCCATCAGTATCGGTGATTTAAACGGTGTAGGGCTTGAGATAGCGCTTTGCGCTCATGCAGAAGTCTCCAAACTTTGCAAACCGATTTACTGTATAAACGCAGCTCTTCTCTCTCAGGGTGCAAAACTTTTGAATGTTACTGTAGCAGAAGATTTTGAACTCTCTGAGGTAAATGGTATTTTTGATATTAAGCCTGGAGAGGTAAACGCAGCCTCAGGAAAATATGCTTATGACTCTTTTATACGTGCCATAGAACTCTGTGAAAAAAAAGAAGCCGATGCGCTTGTCACCATGCCCATCCACAAAGAAGCATGGATGCTCGCAGGTCTTACATATAAAGGGCATACGGATCTGCTTCGTAAACACTTCGACAAAGAAGCTATCATGATGCTTGGATGCCCGCAGATGTTTGTTGCGCTTTTTAGCGAACATATACCGCTCAAAGATGTGGCGGCATCTATCAAATACAAAAAACTCAAGCAGTTTTTTTTGGATCTGCATAACTCTATAAAAGAGGAAAAAATAGCTGTTTTAGGTCTCAATCCTCATGCAGGTGATAACGGTGTTTTGGGACATGAAGAGCTCATCATCACCAAAGCTATAAAAAGTGCGAACAAACAAGTGGGTTTTGAACAATTCATCGGTCCTGTTGTTCCTGATGTTGCGTTTACGCCACATTTTAGACAAAACTATAACTATTTTGTAGCGATGTATCACGATCAAGGATTAGCACCGCTTAAAGCGCTCTACTTTGATGAGAGTGTCAATATTTCTCTCAACCTCCCTATCATCCGAACATCCGTAGATCACGGCACTGCATTTGACATAGCCTATCAAGGCAAAGCTAAAACACTCAGTTATCTCAATGCAATCAAAAGTGCACTCAAACTTGAGGCTAGCTTATAATAATAATTATACTTTAAGATTATACTGATATTATTTTACAAAAGATAATTTTTATCTTTTAATAATTATTATAAGGATATACAATGAAAATAGCACTTACATTGGCGTTTACTTCTCTCTCTTTGTTGGCTTCAACTCTTACAACACAAGCAACAGAAGCAGGGCTTAAACCTATTCCAACTTCAAAAGCTGCACTTATGAAACTCATCGATGATCCAAAAAATAAGATTACGGATCTCAAAACAGAACTTGGAAAAAAACTCTATTTTGACCCAAGACTCTCAAAAAGCGGACTTATCTCTTGTAATACATGTCACAACCTCAGCGAAGGTGGAGATGATGGCGTTTCAGCTGCAATAGGACATAAATGGGCTATGAATCCACATCACCTCAATTCACCTACTGTATATAACGCAGTATTTTTTGACGCGCAGTTTTGGGATGGTCGTGCAAAAGATTTAGAAGAACAAGCACAAGGTCCTATCCAAGCACACCCAGAGATGGCAGCGACAAAAGAGCATGTTGAAGCGACTGTAAACTCTATGCCTGAGTATGTTACTGCGTTTGAAAAAGCGTACGGCAAAGATGTAAAAATCGACTTTGTAAAAGTTACAGATACAATCGGGCTTTTTGAGAGAACTCTTGTCACTCCATCTGCTTATGATGACTACCTCAATGGTAAAGAAAACGCACTCACTACAAAGCAAAAAGAAGGTCTCAAAACTTTCATAAACAAAGGCTGTGCGACATGCCATACAGGTATCTCACTTGGTCAAAGTATGAATGCGTTTAATGTCACTGCTACTTATAAATATCAAGATGTAGGAGATTTTAAAGGAGATGCAAACGGCATGGTAAAAGTTCCTACTCTTAGAAATATCACACAAACTGCGCCATATTTCCACAACGGTAAGGTATGGAGCCTCAAAGAAGCTATCATCGAGATGGGTCGTATCCAACTTGGAACAGAGATAAGCGATAAAGAAGCTACTTCTATCGAAGAGTTCCTTAAAGCGCTTGATGGAAGAAAACCTGCACTCGCGCTACCGATGCTACCAGCTTCTACAGCTACAACACCGCAATCTGACATGAACTAATACACAAGTGCAACGCTCAAAAGTTGCACTTGAAACTCCTTTGCTTTTCTTCGTTACTTATCCGTCTAAAAAATAATCAATTTCCAAAATTTTCTTAAAACATGAACAACATATATCAAAAACTGATTAAAATTTAGCTACTATGGATTATATAATATATCGGCAGTAGTGATATAATATTTTTAAGTTAATAAATCAAAGGGGTGTACATTGTTAGAAACAGAAAATGAGCTTCATAAAAAGTTTTGGGAGATTTTTTCAAAACAAGATAGACAGAAGATTGATGAATTTAAAACTCATATGGATAAATTTGCAATAAATTTCAACCTCTACAAAGATGGTAACTTTATAGAAAGATCTCTACCATTTGATGTTATTCCGCGTATTATTTCAAAAGAAGAGTTTTCCAAGATTGAAAAAGGATTGCAACAGAGAATCCAAGCTTTGAATCTTTTCCTAGAAGATTTATATACAGATGCGAAAATAGTCAAAGAAGGTATCGTTCCACAAGAATTTGTAGAACAAGCAAGTGGTTATCTCAAAGAATTCAAAGGTTTTTCTCCTTCAAAAAAAATCAGAACACATATCAACGGTATCGACCTTGTCAAAGATACCGTTAATGACTCATGGGTCATTTTAGAAGACAACCTCAGAGTACCAAGTGGCTCAAGTTATCCGCTCTCCATCAGAGATACTTATAGAAAAATCTATCCTGATTTTTTTGAACAACTCAAAATAGAACCTATCAAACAGTATCCTAGCTATATCAAATCTGCAATGAACTATGTAAGCTGCGGCGGTATCAATGTTGTGCTTACTCCGGGCAGATTTAACTCAGCTTATTACGAACACAGTTATCTCGCTCAAGAGATGGATGCACAGCTTGTGCGTGCCCATGAACTAGTAGTTATAGACAAAAAAGTCTATTTCAAAAACTACAACGGTAAACGCATCCGTGTAGGTTCTATCTATAGAAGACTTGATGATGATTTTATCGATCCAAAATTTTTCAATCCTGAGAGTCTTATCGGTGTTCCTGGTCTTGTTGAAGCATATCTTGCAGGCAATGTAGCGCTCATGAACGCTATCGGCAACGGTGTAGCGGATGATAAAGGTATCTACTATTTTGTTCCAAAAATGATTAAATACTATCTTGGAGAAGACCCTATCCTTCATAATGCACCAACATATCTTCCTTATTTCAAAGAAGATATGGAGTATGTTTTCAATAACATCGAAAAACTGGTTATCAAAGATGTCGCTGAAGCGGGAGGTTATGGCGTTTTATTTGGACATGAGATGAGTACACTCCAACTTGAGGACCTTAAAACTGCTATCAAAGCAAATCCTAGAAGATTTATCGCTCAAGAGCTCATAGAGTTTTATGATGAAAAATGCTATCTTGATAAAGAACTCAAAGATAGAAAAGCAGATTTTAGAGCCTATGTCGTCATGGGTGAAGATATCAAAGTGTGGCAGTGTGGACTTACTCGCTACGCACTCGAAGCAGGAAACTATTTAGTCAATTCATCACAAGGTGGGGGGTTTAAAGATACATGGGTAATGGAGTTATAAAGATGGAACAACTATTAACAGCAAATGTAGCCACAAATTTATACTGGTTAGGAAGATATATAGAACGCATTGAAGCGACACTAGGACAGATTATGATTGCCTACGATCAGATTATTGATGTCGATAAAAACGCAGGTATTACTTTATATGAAAACTTTAGCACTGAACTCGAATATACAAATGCCAAAGACTTTTTACAAAAAGCTATCTTTGGTGAGCATGCTGCAAATATCGCCGTACTTGCAGGTTATGCAAGAGAAAATGCAATTATCTGCCGTAACCATATCAACACACAAGCTTTTGGAGAAATTATCGCTCTCAATGCACTCTTTCAAAAATCTTCAAATTCTTTTGTTGATATTGATTATAAGCTTATTGATGAAGCAGGTTCTCTTATCTCTGAGATGTGGGGAGAAATTTCTAAGACGGAATATAAACGCATAAGTGATTATTTTTTACGACTTGGTCAACTTATAGAAAAAGCGGACTTTAACTTTAGATTTGATGAAGAGAAAGAGACAGGTATTATTATTATTGATGAGATAAATAAGATTCTTGCTAACCTTGAAGCAGATAAAGAGACAAATGTTGAGCAGACGCAAACGCAAGAGATGGATTATGAAGTTATTATCAACAATATCCATAAAAAAATTCAGGATTTGATAATAGACTGATGCAAATACTAGAAATTTTTTCTTCCAAACTTCCAGTAGGTGAAAACCTCGTTATAAAAAAAAGCAGATTTGAGCCAAACTCAAAACTGCAAAATTCTAAACGCATCAGTATTGTAAGTGGTATCCACGGAGATGAGCTTGAGGGTCAGTATGTGACCTACCTTCTCGCTGCTTGGCTCAAAAAAAATCCTCAAGCAATACGCGCAACGATAGATATTTACCCCGGTATCAACACTTTGGGCATTGATTCTATTACAAGAGGTTTTCCTCTGTATGAAGTAGATCTCAACAGAGTTTTTCCAGGTGGAGAAGATGATTTTCTGCCCGGTCAACTTGTCCATGCTCTCGCACTGGATGTCAAGGGAAGTGATATCGCTATAGACATCCATTCTTCAAACATATTTCTAAGAGAAATCCCTCAAATACGTATCAACAAAGAGTTCTCAAACGCAACCCTTCCTCTAGCAAAAGAGCTCAATTGTGATTTTATCTGGATTCATGACGCAGTAACTGTACTTGAAGCTACATTTTCTCACACACTCAATACGATGGGCACAAAAACGCTTGTTGTAGAGATGGGTGTGGGAATGCGTTTGACGCAAGAGTACGGTTTGCAGCTTCTCAAAGGTATTTTAAATCTGATGCAAAAAGAAGGTATTATCAAAACAGATGAAGTTTTTGAAGTTCGTGAGCCTTTTTCTTCAGAAGTCGGAGATGTTTTTTATCTCAACTCACCACAAAGCGGTCTTTTCGTTCCCGCTCTTAGCCATTGTGACGTTATCAAAAAAGATGACAAGATAGGCGACATCGTCAATCCTCTTGATGGAGAGATCTTTGAGACGCTTTATGCACCCCATGACGGTATTTTATTTACGCTTAGAGAGTATCCTGTGGTTTATGAAGGTTCTCTTATTGCTCGAATTTTTGGAGGTAATGATGCAAAAAATTGAAATCTTCAAAATAACTTCACTCAACCGTGAACCACTTATTGTAGAGGGTTATTTTTTTGAGGGAAGTGACCCAGAAGCGCCAAGTGTTGCTATCGTTGGAGCGATGGAAGGCAAGACGATTTTACCTCTTTACACTGCTTCAAAGCTTGTAGATTTTTTAAAAAATAGTATTAATGACTCCAAAAAAATTCTCGGAAATATTTTGATAATTCCATCAATCAACCACTATGCACTCAACATACATGAGCGCTTTTGGCCGCTGGATAAAACAAACTTAAATATGATGTTTCCTGGTTATGACAAAGGTGAAACAACACAAAGAATCGCTCAAAAAGTCTTTGATGCAGTACGCGGTTATACTCATGGAATTATCTTAGAGACAAGAGATGATCTCTCAACGTGTATGCCTTATGTCAGGGAGTTCAAATCTGGCTTTGAAGATTTGGAAGATGCCAAAAAATTTGGCTTAAAGATTGTTCATTATAAAGATCTTAAACCTACAGACACTGTCTCTTTGCAGTACAATTGGCAACTTTGGGAAACAAAAGCGCATTCTATTATCTGCCCAAGTACGATGCAACTGCAGCCTGATTCGGACGAAATTTTTGAAGCTCTTGTCAATTTTCTCAACAAAAACAATATCTTACAACATAAATTTTTAGGTGGCTATGAATCAACAATAGTTGCAAGTGAAGATATGAAGATTATTAAGACACCAAAAAGCGGTATCTTTGTTCCTACAAAAAAAATAGGCACACAAGTCATAGAAGATGAAGTAATAGGCAAAATAATTCACGCTCTTGAAGGGAAAGTTATCCATAAAATCCTTGCACCATGCAACGGAGTCATCGCCTGCTCTTATAAAAATGCCCTTATATTTGAAAACGCAGTTGCGTTTAGGATAGCAAGAAATACCTAGTAGTTCTCGCTTGACTAGCCTTGCGTTTGCGTTTGGCTCTTAAAACCAAAAAAACTTTGTTCTTGACTTTGCTCATCCAACACTTCTTCTCTAACATCTACCATGACTGATAAACGACTCGCTCCACTGCTAAAGACAACACCTTTAAGCGGGGCTATATCGGCGTAGTCTCTTCCATAACCAAGAATAATATGTTGCTGTTTTGGTATAACATTGTTTGTTGGATCAAACTCTATCCAACCTGCGTTTGGGATATAAAGTGAAAACCAGGCATGAGAAGCATCTGCGCCAAAGAGTTTTTTTTCTCCCTCTGCGGGCACTGTTTCGATATATCCACTCACATATTTACAAGGAAGTCCGATACCTCGCAGCGCACTTATAGCAAGCTGTGCAAAATCCTGACACACCCCTTTTTTTGCCTTAAAAATTTCACTTACAGGAGTAGTCACATCACTAAATCCGGAGAGAAATTCAAAGTCATTGTAAATTTTTCCCATAAACTCATAAGCAGCTTCAAACATATCTCTCTCATCTTTGAAGGATTCTAGCGCATACGCTTTTATCTCATCTGTTGCAGGAGCAATCAACTGAGAGTCAAACATAAACTGTTTGGCTTCTATATCTATATCTACGAAGCTTTTTAAACGCTCTTTAGCTGCCTTATAAGTGATACTATTGGCTTTGATATCGGCTATATGTAAATCAATCATCTCGGGAAATATTTCGACCCTTGATCTACCAATAACACTCAGTGAGTGGTGTGAATTTTTGATGACGATATGGGTACACACATTGCCAAACATATTGTTAAATTCGCGTTTTTCAAAAGGAAACGCATCGATATCAAGTGAAAAAAGCAACACTTTTTGATATGCTGTTTCTCTTGGTTTGAGTCGTGCCATATTGTGACTGTATGTCACCATATTTTGGTATCTAAATTCTGTTTTGTGGTAAATTGTATATATCATCTTTACTCGTCATTATGTGAAAAATATGTTTTGGTAAACTCATTGGAACAATCAATATAAAGCTGTGACAACTCTGCAAGAAGGGTGTCAAACTCAAAAAAGACGACTTCATTTTCTTTTAATTGCAACACTTTTGAGACTTCCATAGACTCCAATATCTTATATGCTTTATATATCGGTTCTTCATAATCACTCACTATCGCTTTAGACTTTGGTAGTAACTTAAAGTCATCTATCAGTTCTTTACAAATATGAATAATCGACTTTGGAAATTGTCTGTTGAGTACAACAAATTCAACTACATTTTCAAGCATCAAAGAGCTTTTATAATGTGCTCTATAGGCGTTAAAACTCTCCATAGTATGAAGCAGTGAATCCAATATATCATACTCCATCGATTTATTGATATCAAGAGTCATAAGAGAACGGCATAAAGAAAGAAGCAATATCGTATCTTCTATCTTAGAACCGATTTCATAAAGTAAAAGTCCCTGCTCTTTAAAGATACTCTCTTGCACAAGTTCTTTATATGCCATGAGATAAATAAGCGTATTTTCTAGTTTGCCTGCTATATAAATATTGGATTTTTTTTCCGAGTTTAAGAATTCATACCATTCACTTTTCATCTTATCGTGCAGTTTCCATGACTCCATTGCCAAAATATCTTTGAGATTGAGATTGGCGTTTAAAAGCATAAAAAATGTATAAGTAAGAGTACCTGGACGTGAAGCATCTTTGATAACAGAAAGTATCTCATCCGTTATAGCTTCATTTGAATGCTCTTTGAGCGATAAAAATCCTGGATATGTCATCGTCAAATGTGTCAGGGCAGTATGTAAAACCTCTTGAGATTCTTTTGTACTTTGCATATCAAATCTGTAAAAACTTGCCAACTTTTTGACTATTTGAAGCATAAATCTTGTCGTAGTGATAGAGCGAGCCAAATAACGTCCAAGCCAAAAAAGATTTTCTGCTTTGAGCGTAGAGAGATTCTCTATAGAAGTATCTACATATTTTGAATATTTAAAGCTATTGAGTATGCAAAGATCAATCTCATCTTTGCCCAAAATCCAAAGATCTTTACTTGTCCCGCCTTTTTGTGAAGAGACTAAAAGTGAGTCTTTTGTAGCTGAAACGCGGACAAGTCCACCATTCATAACAGAATACTCATCCCCTACTTTGATACTAAATGCACGGATAGAAGCATTTCGTGGCTCAATCTTTTTATCTGCATAAAATGGTATAGTAGAGAAATTTATCTCCTCTTGCGCAACATACTGATAAGGATTTTTAGTGATTTTCTCTCTCAATATCTCTAACTCTTCTTTATTCATTTTTTTACAAAAAAACGCTTCAACTGTTACGGTTCTGTCGATATTTTTGACGATAAGTGTCTCAAGATTTTTCAGTACAAACTTCAGTGCTTTCTCTTGTCCACACCACCAAGTTGCTATTTGTGGCAGGATGAGTTTTTCACCTAAGAGATATTCGCAGGCTTTTTCCATAAAAGGATTGAGTCCAATATTTTCAAGTATTGCACTTCCTATAGGATTGAGCAGGTTTACATTGCCTACTCTTGCAGTATCCAAGAGTCCTGATACACCGAGTCTTGAACTATCGTTTAACTCCAGCGGATCGCAATATCTATCATCCACTCTTCGTAAGAGTGTTTGCACTTTTTTGAGTCCGCCAAGACTCTTGAGCCAAAGAGTATCATTTTTAACAAGTAGGTCATCGCCTTGCGCAAGTGTCAAATTGAGATAAGAGCTTAAAAAAGCATGTTCAAAGTAAGTTTCATTGTAAGGTCCAGGAGTAAGCAGTACGGAAACACTCTCTTTGTCTGGACTAAGACTCTGGAACAAATTTCTAAAATCTTCAAAAAAATGAAATAGTCTCTTTTTAGGTGTCTCTGGATAAAGCCCTTTTGAAATGGCATTCATCGTGAGTCTGTTTTCCAGTGCATATCCAAGACCTGATGGTGCTTGTGT
>MIBW01000091.1:0-786 GCA_001829625.1 Sulfurimonas sp. GWF2_37_8
GAGAGCAAGCTTAAAGACCTAAAAGCTGCCCGCGAATATTTCTTACATGTAGAACAAAAAGGGATTAAAAACAGAGATGAGCTAAAAGAGCTTGAAAAGTTCATCTACGACGAAAAGCGACATGAGAGTTTAAAGAGTGCTTTTGCCACCATTGAACCGCAATACAAAGAAGCCCTAACCCTAGAAACAGAGCTAAAGAGGCTTAGCATCGTAAAAGCAGACATTGTGAATGTAACTAAAAAGATAGAAGAGTTAAAAACTACATGTCAGAACAAAGAGGCGGAGTTCAACCTCGTAGTTTATGATGAAGAGAAACACAAAACAAAACTTGCAGAGCATGACGAACTGCTCAAGCACATAGACTCAAAAACAACACTCTTAAATGATGTAAAAGTGCAAATAGCAAAGATAGAGGGCGAGATAAAAACCATTCAACACGCACTTGAGAACAACGAAATACAGCTCAAAAAAGTGCAGAGTAAAAAAGATGATTTGGTAGATTATGAGAAAATCAAAACAAGCCTGGCAGAGTTTAAAACACGCCTAAACTCCAAAGTAGCACCGCGAATCTCAAGCATTGCCTCAGAGATGTACGCCACAATAACCAAAGGAAAATACCAGCACATAGAAGTAAGCAACGACTTCGACTTTTTCATCTATGACGATGGCAAAAAGTACCCTATCGAGAGATTTTCAGGCGGAGAGATAGACTTGGCAAACTTAGTACTTCGCATAGCCATCTCAAAAACTCTAACCGAACTAAGTGGAGCAAGCTCCATCGGCTTC
>MIBW01000091.1:830-1249 GCA_001829625.1 Sulfurimonas sp. GWF2_37_8
AATGGAGATTCTAGAAGCTTTTCACACCATCAAAGAGCAGTATAGACAGATATTTCTCATAAGCCACGAGATGGAGATTAAGGAGATGTTTGAAGTGGTTGTGGAGTTGTAAATATGAATGAAATAATAACGATAGACGAATCAAACATTCAAAACAAAATCTTCACCATAAGAGGTTTGCAAGTAATGCTCGACAGAGATTTGGCGGAGCTTTATGAGGTGGAGACAAAAGTTTTTAATCAAGCAGTAAAAAGAAATGAGAACAGATTTCCTGATGATTTTAGATTTCAGCTTACAAATACAGAAAAAAATGAACTGGTCACAAATTGTGACCGGTTCAATTCACTCAAACATTCAAGCGTAAATCCCTACGCTTTCACAGAACAAGGCGTCTCAATGCTGAGTGCGGTTTTAAAAAA
>MIBW01000091.1:1279-1733 GCA_001829625.1 Sulfurimonas sp. GWF2_37_8
CATCAGAAGCTTTGTAAACATGCGAAAACTCATCTCAAACAACGCCCTCATATTTCAAAGACTTGAAACCTTAGAACAAAAACAATTCACAAATGATGAAAAATTCAACAAAATTTTTGAAGCCATAGAAGCAAAATCTCTCAAACCGACACAAGGCATCTTTTATGACGGAGAGGTTTACGATGCCTATCTCTTTGTCTCAAACCTTATCAAAAGTGCCAAAAAAAGCATAGTGCTGATAGACAACTACCTCGATGAGAGTGTTTTGACCATGCTCTGCAAAAGAGAAAAAAATGTAAGTGCCACTCTCTACACCAAAAACATCACCGCACAACTAGAACTCGACATCAAAAAACACAACACCCAATATCCAAAAATCACCCTCAAAAAGTTCAACGCCTCCCACGACAGATTTCTCATCCTTGACGGCAAAGAACTCTACCACATAGGAGCA
>MIBW01000091.1:1771-5616 GCA_001829625.1 Sulfurimonas sp. GWF2_37_8
TTTGAGGAGGTTGGAGATGATATGAGCAGTGTGTTGTTAAGTTACATGAGTTTAATGGCAAAGAAGAATCTACTAATGAAGCAATAAGTAATTACAAAGGAAATAAAAAATGAATCCAAACGAAATAGAGCGTGATAAAAAAATTTATAAATGTGCTAAAACATTTCTTTTAAAAAAAAGCCCTGAAGAAGTAACGGAAGAAATAATAGAGTCCTATCTACGCAATCCAGCACAGCCAAGAAGTGAAATCTTGTCGTTAGAAAAAATTTTTCTTAGCTTTTTGGTATCCGCACAAAATGCGAACATGAAAGCAGGTGTTATAGGCGGTTCCATTAATGGTGTACAGAATTTGGGTCAAATTTTGTTTGACTTCAACCCAAAAAAAGTATATCAAAATTTTCAAGATAGTGAAAAACTACTTGCTGAAATTATTGAAAAACTAGCACCAAATGGAGCAGTTAGAAAAACTGAAAAAAGTATATGGCCAAAATATTGTAAAACTATCATTTCAATGTCAGAATTTTTATCTCAATTTGAAAATGCAGATGATTTTTTTAAATGGACAGATTTTTTTTATAACGATAGAAGGTCAATATCTGCACTGCCGTTGATATTAAGTGAAGAAGTGTATGGAATAGGTTTTCCATTAGCTTGCGATTTTTTAAAAGAGTTAGGTTATGTTGCATACGGCAAACCAGATGTACATATCAAAGATATATTTGAAGCTTATGAATTGACACCAAAAAATGCAACCAATTATCAAATTTTAAAGTCAATAACTAGAATAGCTAGTAATGTTGGCGAGCATGCTTACAATGTAGATAAACTATTTTGGTTGATAGGCAGCGGAAAATTTTATAATCATAAAAATATTCAAACAAAAAGATTAAAGGATGAGTTTATTAAACAAAAATGTAGCTGTGTGTAGGTGTCATATACTATTTATATAAAAATGTGAAGTGTTGTAATTACAAAAAAAAATACAGTAATATGCTAAGCCCAACCTAAAGCTTGGGCTTATAACAATTATTTCCCTTTTAGTATGCCTGGTATCAAATTATCCTGAATGCTATCTTTAGTAAGTATCATACATTCCATTTTTTCTCCACTTTTTACAGTAATTAATTCAAAATAATTTTCTTTAGTTTTGATTTTTTTCAATTCAGATGTTAAATTTTTATTAGCTGGTACATCAATTAACAAATAGTTATTCTGAAAATTCCATTTAATAGGTACATTTTGGATATAGCCTCTGCCACCTTCTTCAATCTTTACAGATAATTGACCATCACATGCAAAATTTCCAATAAAATTCTTTTCAGAACAATCAGAACAACCGGCAAACAATAAACTTGAACTCAACAGAACGATAGAACAACATAATTTCATAAAACTTCCTTTTTTTTGATAACATTGTACTTGTGCAACCTTAAAAAACAATCTAAATTTAATTTAGATTGCTGAAAGATAACTTGTTGGCTTTCAGCCAAATCCACATGACGAACAAATCCATACCCCAAGGGCACTTCCATCGCTTCGCTCAGGGCGCTACCGAACAAATCCATACCCCAAGGGCACTTCCATCGCTTCGCTCAGGGCGCTACCGAACAAATCCATACCCCAAGGGTACTTCCATCGCTTCGCTCAGGGCGCTGCCGAACAAATCCACATGCCGAAATTCTATCTTACGGAGCCAGTATTATAGACACTCCCCCAGCCAGATTTTAGGAAAAAGTTTAAATTTAAAAATGCTCAACTTCTCAATGCTGACTTTAAAATGATATAATACATACCGCTTAAAATATATATTTAGGAAGATGACAATTATGCTAACAAAAGCGAATACATTAGAAGATATGTACAGTAGTTTTGAGTTCAACAGACCTTTAAGCGAAGATGAATATGCTTTTTTTGAAAACATCTATGATGGAAAATTAACAAGATTTATAAACGATGTAAGAAGAAATAAAATCCATCAAAATATTTTCTTTATAGCAGGACAGCGTGGCAATGGAAAAAGCACTATTTTAAATAACTTAAAAAATAAAAATATAGATTTTGAAGAAAGTTATGAAATTCGTCACATTCAAGCAATGGAAGTATTTGATATTTCAGAGGTAGATATCGTAGATATTTTGTTGGTTATCGGTTTTGACCTTATCGACAACAACAAACTTGACGGAGCTAAAACAAAAGAGCTTAGAGATAAATTTGCAGATAAACTACAAGAGCTTCAAGAACTCAGCACAGGTGAACTTGAAAAAGTCTCTTCTAAAGCAAATTCAACGCTTACACAAGGTTCATCTGATAACAGTATCTCCATAAAAGCAAGTTTTTTTTCATACTTTAGTGCAGATTCTAAGCTAAGTGCTATATATAAAACAGACAAAAATATTCGAGAAGAGGCAAAAAGAAGATATAAATTTAAAACAAAAGATTTACTTGATACTATAAATTCTCTTATAGATGAGTACAAAAGATTAGCTAACTCTCCAAAAGAGATTTTACTTATACTAGATGGTCTTGAAAGATTGTCAAATATTGAAAATACCGACAAAATCTTCAAAGAAGATATAGCCCTACTTCGTGATGTAAAATGCTTTAAAATTATAACTATGCCTTTATATCTAAAAGAAATAATCGATTTAAATGATGTAAAACCTATTGATTTCACTATGGAAATCAAAGACGGTAAAATAAAAAATATAGAACATTTAAAACTCATTGTGGAAAAAAGAGTTGCAAACAGAGACTTAATCACTCCAGAAGCTATGGATTTAGCTGTTAAAATGAGCGGTGGAAATATCAGACAACTTTTAGAAATTTTGCAAAGAGCTTCAACAGAAGCTACAGATATATTTGAAAGCGATAAAGTAGATACCAAAGAAGTAAAGAGTGCATTGGAGATTTTAAAAGGTCACTATGCAACTAGAACTCAAATTCATTCAAAATTTTTAAACAAAATCAAAAATACACATACTATCGAAAATGAAGATGATTACTCATCCCTAGCTAAAACGATAAAAGACGGTCTTGTATTTGCTTATTTTAACGGAACAGTTTACTATGATATCAACCCTATCATAGCAGAGAATTTAAACTAAAACTATGCAATCACTTCTCCCTCAAGACAGAGTAGCACTTAAAAGACTTGAAGCAGATATCAAAAGAGTCTCAACTGCCAATGGCATACTTTTTATCGGCGTTGACACACAAAACTTATCAGATGAGTTTCAAGAGTATCTCACTTCTAAACATTCACTGCAACTTTTTACATTTAAAGATGAGATTTTAAGAGAGTTAGCTGACAATGACAAGTACGATAAAAAAAGTTTTTTTCTCGCAAATATCTACAATCATCCAAATCAAAAAACTGTAGTAGCTGGACTCCAATTTCAAAGAGATTTCATCTATCTCAAAGATATTAAGATAGTTGTCATTCTCTCCAATGAACTGCTGGAATACCTCAAAATGGAAGCAGGAGACTTGTTCTCAACAGTAAAATTTTCTTACTCTTTTAGTGACCATTCTATTCACAATGAGTTTGAAGAGAAGCATGAAAAATTAGACAACGCTATACAAAATTATGAAAAATATTTACAAGAAAGCACTCAATACGATAATATACTTTTTGATTTAACATTTACTATTGGATTAGAAGCCTTTCGCTTAAGTAACAATGACTTATCTCTGAAATATTTTAAAATAGCTTTATCTTATGCTAATAATATTACTCAAAAATATAAAATATATTCTGAACTTGGTAATCTTTATAATAATATTGCAGAATATGATAAATCTATAAACTATTCAAATAAACTTTTAAAAATCGCTAAAAAATATAA
>MIBW01000091.1:5683-19711 GCA_001829625.1 Sulfurimonas sp. GWF2_37_8
AATATTGCTATTAAATACCATGAGAGTTCTTTAAAATTAGAAAAAGAGATAGGCAATAAACATGGCATAGCCATATCGCTTGAAAATATGGGAAAAGTATATGATAGGCTAGCAGATTATGAAAAAGCGTTACAGTATCAAAATGAGTCTTTAATAATAAAAAATGAGATTTATGATGAAAATGGTATAGCTGCCTCACTAAGTAGTATAGGAAATATACATTTTGAATTAGCAAATTATGAAAAAGCATTAGACTATTACAATGATTCTTTAATTATAAGAAAAAAACTTGGTAACAAGCATGCTATAGCCCAATCATTTGGGAATATTGGCAATATATATAGCAAACTAGCTGACTACGACAAAGCACTAAAATATCAGAATGACTCTTTAAAAATAAGAGAAGAAATTGGTGATATAAATGGTACGGCTCTAACACTTGGGAATATTGGAGCTATATATATTGAACTAACTGATTATAAAAAAGCATTAAAATATGAAAATGATTCATTAAAAATACAACGAGAGATTGGCAATAAATACGCAATAGCGAGCTTACTTGGAAATATAGGAATTATATATGATTTATTAACTGAATATGAAAAAGCACTGCAATATCAAAATGACTCTTTAAAAATAAGAAAAGAAATTGGTGACAAAAATGGAATAGCCGCGTCACTTGGAAATATTGGAACTATCTATATTCAACTAACTGATTATGAAAAAGCATTACAATATCAAAATGAATCTTTAAAAATATATAAAGAGATTGGCAATAAAGATGGTATAGCCAATACAATAAAGTATATTGGAAAAACATATAAAAAATCAGGAGACTATCAAACTGCACTTGATAAGTTTCATGAAGCTCTAAAAATAGCAAAAGCAAATAAATTTATAAAGTTGGAAGCTGAAATTTTAAAAGACATTGCAAAAACATATAAACTGCAAAACAATTTACAAGAGGCAAAAACAAATTATCTTTTAAGCAAACACCTTTTTGAAGCAATGAAGCTAGAAAAAAAAGTAGAAGAGATTACGAAAGAGATAGCTAATTTAGGAGAAGAATAAATCTCCACCTCTCTAAAAAAACAAATCCACATGCCGAACAAATCCATACCCCAAGGGCACTTCCATCGCTTCGCTCAGGGCGCTACCGAACAAATCCATACGCCAAGGGCACCTCCATCGCTTCGCTCAGGGCGCTGCCGAACAAAACAAGGAAACCACTTTTGCGAAGCAAAATGTTTCTTCAGAAACCCACATGGAAGTATGAAACCAAACTTAATACTCCTACATTGTCGCGATTAATAATCAATATTTTAATAGAGCAATAAGTATTCACCACTATAGATTTAAGCCCAATTGAACTAAAATACCAAAAATAAAGGAAGCACTATGAAAATCACAAAAAATATACTCGTACACATCCACTACCGACTGAGCGATGAGGAGAACAATCATCTCAATCCAGAAGAAGAGGAACTCATCTACCTTCATGGCAGCCATGGTCATATATTTGACGAACTTGAAGATGCCCTTGAGGGCAAAAAAGCAGGAGATACTTTTAAAGTAACTATTCCTTGCGAACAGGCTTTTGGTATCTATAAAGAAGAGCTTATCGTAAATGAGCCACTTAGCGAGCTGCCTGAGGATATTTTTATCGGGATGGAACTTGATAGTTTTGATGAAGAGACTCAAGAGACTCTTATCTATGTGGTGACAAATATAGAAGACGATTTTGCACTCCTAAACGCAAACCATCCTTTTGCAGGACGCGCTTTGACTTTTGAGGGAACGATCACAGAACTCGAAGAACTCACTCCAGAAGGAATCCAAGAAATTTTGGCACATGAGCATCACGACCATCACGACCATTAACCCACACAAGGAGTTAAAATGTTAGAAAAAATACCAAAAAACGCCATGCATCTTTCCAATCAAGGCTGGTTGGAGAGTCGGTTTCACTTTTCATTTGCTGATTATTATGATGCTAACAATATGAACTTCGGGGTTCTTAGAGTCCTAAATGACGATATCCTCCATCCTCAAAACGGCTTCAACACACACCAACACCATGACATGGAAATCATCTCTTATATCATAGAAGGTGAGATAACGCACAAAGACTCGATGGGCAATGAAAGAACACTAGGGCGTGGTGAAGTTCAGTATATGAGCGCGGGTACAGGAGTTTTTCACTCCGAATACAATCTGCATGATACACAAAATCTCAGACTGCTTCAAATGTGGATCATACCTCCAAAACAAGGTCTCAAACCTTTCTACGGAGAAGAACACTATACAAAAGAGCAAAGAGAAAACAAGCTTTTGCATATTGTTTCAAATCAAAACGGCGATGCAAAAATAAAAATCCATCAGGATGTTGACATTTTTGTTTGTGAGCTTGAGGCAAATAAAAACATACAACATTTACCTCAAACGCAGCGACAAGTTTATTTTATACAGATAGAAGGCGAAACATCCATTAATGGCATCACACTCCATCCATCGGATGCTCTTAAAATTACAGATGAGCAGCATCTAAACATTGTAGCCCTAACAAATGCACACTTTTTATTTTTGGAGATGTATAAAAATAAAACCCACTTATGACATTTTTGTCTGAGATTGTGTGGAATTTTTTTTGATTTTTATCAATTTTTTTTATTTCTTAGTGCTTCTAAAAACTAACTAATTTTACTCAATTTGTGATGACAAAGTACCATTACTGTGAGGTTTTGAAAAAAATGCAGCATTCTAAAAGAACATTTTTAGAAATCCTTCTATTTTAATCCCCCGTACCTAGAACGCCATATGCATCATCATTTATAAAAAATCCTAAAGGCATTGTTATGAAGATAGCTCTCCCACTGAACGATTCTCTTGCAATATATCATGACAATGCACATACAGCACCTAAATTTGGTATCTACAATATAGATACTAAAGCACTCAATATTCATGTAAGTCTCAACACAATTATAGAAAATCCATGGAATGCAATCAAATGCAATGAATACGAAATGGAACAAAAAAAATGCGAATGTAATAAAGAACGCCAGCAAAGTATCAGACATAAATGCGAACACTACACCCTTCTAGAACTTATCCATGGATGCAGTTTTTTGCTTGCAAACAGATATTGCCAAAACACGAAAACGATGATGAAAAACGGCGGCATCACAATCATCAAGATACCGCCTATCGCTAAAGAAATAGATATGGCGATAAAAAATTTTTTAATAGGAGCTTCCCTTGCACATACACTCAAACACATACACCATGAGTCTTGACGAGCTGCCTCTTGATGTAGGGTATGCATCAGAGAAAGTTACACTCTTAGATGCAGAAAAAAACAATTCTTCTTTAGGTGGACATACCGGTAAAACAGAGCTTTTTATCACAGCACCTTTTATAGATGCTGCGTTTGTACATGAACTGCAATCTCTCAAAGAGATTTTACCTGTAGGGGGTGATTATGAAGTCACAGCTTCTCTTATAGTGGCAAATGAAACACATACAAATCCATCTATAGAAGGTATAGATTTTTATATTGATGCGGACAAAGAGTTTGGAAATTTTTACGGGGTGCGTCTTTGCGGCGAACCTTATGGGGGTGAGTTTACAAAAGCGCTTATCCTGATATCCAAAGACGGAGCCATCTATTATGATGAATTTCTCGGCGATATCGCAGATAGATTTAACCTCGACACACTTTATAGAAAAATAGCAGCAGCACAACTCTGCTACACAGGAAAAGGATGCCACTAATGAATGAAATGATAAACCAAATAAAAAAAGAGTTGAGAAATCAAACTACCGTCCCTTACTTCGGACTCGGGATATTTGCTCAAACGCAGACAAAAAGCGGTGAGCAAATGCCCTATGACTCAGACTCGATGATACTAATGCTCAATGGCGGTCGTGAGATGAGCAAACGCCTCATGTTTGAGTATTCGCGTGCGGCTATGCACCTTGAGGAACGCCGTGGAGTGACCTATTTGCAACAACTCATCAACCATCTCTATAAAAAGATTTTGAGCCGACCTCACTCCATAAAGCCATTATCAGTATGTTGCCGAGATATATCATCGATACAAACAGAGACTCAAAACTCCAAGAACTTCTTGCTTATGAGCCACACTGCCTTATCATAGGCAAGTCACGCATCACGGCTGAGAAAAATCGCTATGAGACTTATGAGTATGATGTGGAAAATAAAAAGTATTTTTTGGTTGAGGATGATGTTCTTGATGATGCAAAAAAAATACTTTTCAAACCAATGGGTTCCACTCTTCCTGAGCCGACATTCGTCATTTCCGATGCGGATTATGTGGATTGGCTCACAGAAGCGATGGGCGGATTTGCCCTGCCTCCTGTACTCAAAAGCTATAGAAAAACAAAAAAATATCTCTTTTTGGGGACTTCCTTTGACCGTGATACAGACAGAATGGTCGCCAATGAGCTTACACTTGATTTAGAGGGCGGTTATGTCATTACAAATAAAGAGCTCAGTAAAAAAGAGAAGAAATTTGTAGAAAAACATCATCTTGAAGTGATTCCGCTCTCACTTGAGGCATTTATCGAAGAATTTATTTAATCTTATGCAAAGGATATAGCTATGCCAATTATTCCAACAGTAAAAGACCGTTCTCCACGTGGAGAGCGATACTTTGACCTTTTTTCAAAACTTTTAAACGACCGAGTTATCATGATAACTGAACAGGTCGATGATCACATGATGGGGATTATTGTCTCCCAACTTCTTTACCTTGATGCGGAAGACTCAAGCGAACCTATCCACCTCTACATAAGTTCTCCTGGCGGTTCGGTGATGGCTGGACTTGCTATTTTGGATACGATGGAGCTTATAAGTTCTCCTGTTTATACTTATGCTATGGGTATGGTGGCTTCTATGGCGGCTGTTATTTTTACCTGTGGAGAAAAAGGGCATAGATATATCATGCCAAACGCAGAGATTATGATTCATCAGCCTCTAGGCGGGACTTCAGGGCAAGCAAGCGACATTGAGATTCAGGCAAACCACATCATCAGTCTCAAAAAAAGGCTCTACAAAATCATTGCAAAGGCGACGGGGAAACATGTTAAAACTATTGAAAAAGAGAGCGATCGTGACAACTATTTTGAGGCTCACAAAGCGATTGAATTTGGATTGGCCGACGCAATACTGACAAATGCCAACAAAAAGGATGTTAAATGAGCTTAGAAAAAACCTGTTCATTTTGCGGTCGCAAACAAAGTGAAGTCAAAAAAATGTTCTCTTCGGAGACAACCAATATCTGTAATGAGTGTGTCACGACCTGCTCAAGTATCTTGCAAAAAGAAGTCAACTACGAAAAACGCACAAAAATGCATGAACAACTTCCAAAACCACAGAAAATAGTAGAATTTTTGGATAAGCATATCATAGGGCAAAAAGATGCGAAAAAAGTCCTAGCAGTGGCACTTTATAACCACTACAAACGCATAGAAAATCCTGTTTATAATAATGTAGAACTTGAAAAAAGCAACATTTTGCTCCTTGGACCTACGGGAAGTGGAAAAACTCTGCTCTCCAAATCTTTGGCAAAAATCATGAATGTTCCTTTTGCCGTGGCGGACGCAACAGCACTCACAGAAGCTGGTTATGTAGGCGAAGATGTTGAGAGCATACTCTCACGTCTGCTCGCCGCCGCAAATTACGACATAGAACTCGCTCAACGCGGCATCATCTATATCGATGAGATAGACAAAATAGCCCGTAAAAGCGAATCTTCTACCATGGGTCGCGATGTTTCAGGCGAAGGTGTACAGCAAGGTTTACTTAAAATTCTTGAAGGTGCAGAGGTTTATGTCCCACTCAAAGGAAGCCGTAAAAACTCTACAACCGAGACGGTACTTTTTGACACGACACATGTTCTTTTTGTCTGTGGCGGTGCTTTTGTCGGACTCGTTCCTGACAAAAATACCAAAAAAGGAAACAAAGTCGGTTTTGGTTCTAAAATAAAACAAGACGACAAAGAGACGAAGATAGACCAAAAAGCGCTTGTGCATTATGGAATCATTCCTGAGTTTATCGGGCGTATTCCTGTTATTGCTCAACTTTTTGAACTCACTAATGAACAAATGGTACAAATCCTTCAAGAGCCTGATAATGCACTTATTAAACAGTTTCAAGCACTTTTTGAGATGGATGGAATAGAGCTGAAGTTTGAAGAAAAAGCTCTCAACGCAATCGCTGAAAAAGCGACTGAGCGAGGCGTTGGAGCGCGTGGTCTTCGTGGTATCATCGAAGAGGTTATGTTGCCTTTGCAATATTCCTGTCCTTCACAAGAGAACTTAGAGAGCTGCACCATCACAGAAGCTGTAGTACAAGACCCGACAAAAGAGCCTATTTTTACCTATAAAAACGCAAAGGAAGCACAATGAGAGTATATCTAGACAACAACGCAACAACAAAAATCGATCCACTTGTCCGCGTGAAAATGCAGCCATTTTTTGAAGAGCTTTACGGAAATCCAAACTCTCTTCATAAGTATGGAATGGAGGTACGCCCTGCCCTCAATGAAGCTCTTGGCGCAATGTATGATGCACTCAATGTACATGATGCAGACGACATCCTTATCACTTCATGTGCGACAGAAAGTAACAATAGTGTCTTAAAAGGTATCTTTTTTAAGTACATCTTGGCAAATCCTGAGAAAAACCATATCGTCACGACTTCAGTAGAACATCCAGCCATCTTGGACACACTTCTGTTTTTGAGTGACTATGGCGTAGATGTAACTTATGTGGATGTGGACGCCGAAGGCGGCATAAGTGCTGAAGCTATGAAAGCCGCAGTTACAGATAAGACGATACTTATCTCCATGATGTGGGCAAACAACGAAACGGGCATGATATTTCCCGTGGAAGAAGTGAGTGCGTTTGCAAAAGAAAAAGGCATCCTTTTTCATACAGACGCGGTGCAGGCTATCGGAAAACTGAAAATCGACCTCAGTGCTGTAGATATCGACTATCTTACCTTTTCCGCACACAAGTTTCATGGTCCAAAAGGGATAGGCGGTTTGTATGTCAAAAAAGGCAAAGAGCTTCCAAATCTGCTTCATGGTGGAGAGCAAATGGGCGGAAAACGTGCCGGTACACTCAATGTAGCCTATATCGTTGGTATGGGTCTAGCGATGAAACAAGCGGCTGGACATGTGGATAAGATGAACACAGATGTCAAAAGACTGCGTGATAAACTCGAAGACGCTATCAAAATGATTGCCGATACTATCGTCGTAGGTCCAAGAGAAAAACGCACCCCAAACACTATCCTCATTTCACTTCGTGGTATTGAGGGTGAGTCGATGTTATGGGATCTCAACAAAGCGGGCATCGCAGCTTCAACAGGAAGTGCCTGCGCATCTGAGTCTCTCGAAGCAAATCCCGTTATGAGCGCAATCGGTGAAGACCCAGAACTGGCTCACACGGCTATGCGTTTGAGTTTATCGCGTTTTACGACTGAAGAAGAGATTGACTACACGATCAATATCTTCACTGCAGCAGCTGAGCGTCTTCGCTCTATCTCTTCTACTTATGCCTACACAAATGAAGTAGGATAAAAGTCAAAGTTTAGAACCGAAATTGCATTGGCATATATAAACACCCCTAAGGATTATATATGTCAAAAGTACAAGAATACATCTACAACAACGACCTCCAATGGCAAGCCACATTTAGTGCTAAAACGGATAAATATGACTACGCTTACAGAGGCTCTCTCATCATCACTCCAGGCAAAGTCCTCTCAGCGGATAAACAACTCCCACCAAAAGCGACTGCAAAACAAACGATACTTATCTCTGATGGTGATGTCATAGATTTTATAACATGTGAACTTGAAACACTTGACTTTTTTGAGCCTTTTGTAGAAAGATACAAAGAACTCCTCTCTCCAAAAGGTCTCTATATCTTGTTTGTAACAGATGCGGATGGCAATGGAAAGTTTGTTTATGAGGGCATCACATTTTATATGTTTGCTTTGGATGAGAGTTCTGTATGGAACGAACTTGTTGATTATGCGGATCTTTCAAAAGGTGACCTCAAAAAAATGAGTGCGGAAGAAAAAATAGACACACTCTTCGATGAGATAAAATCGACACCTCTTCGTGCTCCAGAATTAGGCTATGACGCTATAAAAGCACTCAAAAACGCAAGCAAAACAAAAACACTCTTTGGAGCAGTTTAGTCTCTATTTCAAACTCTAAACGCAGCTGCGTTTAGAAAAACCCTTCTCGTTCCACTCTCTCTTCTGAGGTAAAAAATCAAACGACACAATGTTCAAAATTTCTATTACTACTTCTATCGATTTTAATACACTTGCTTACTAAAAGCATTGAGGTGATTATAGCTTCCATTTAGAAGATTTTGATAGACGATTTCTATATCATCAGGTGCATCCACCATTCGTTCTATCAAATCAGCTATATCAGTCTCTTCAACTAAAACACCCACTTTCATCGCCTCATTGGAAGAGACATTTCCCATACCTATCAAAGTAGTGTAAAGAGTTTGTAGCTCTTCAAGTTCAAAAGTACCAGCCACATCACTTGGAACTTCTAGGCTGTATTTCACCAAGATTGCTTTCACTGCATCCATATGAGATTGCTCTGATTTTGCGATATTTGCAAAAACTTTACTTCCCCATTTCACATACATCGTATTGTAAACATCTCGTGCCACTTTCTCCTCTTGATACATAAAAACAAGTCCAGCTTTTTGCTCATCAGTCAAAGTATAAAGTGGCATACTGTTAAGCATCAAAGTTGGGTCGTTTGTTTGAGTCGTACTTTGTGTTATTGTATTTGAAACTTCTGTAAGATTTGCATCAGTGTCATCTAAAGTGATATTAAGCTCATCTACCAAAGCTATCTCATTTGCTGTTGCTATCTCAACTAAGCTATCTGTACTATTTGCATAAGTTGTGATAATGTTTTGAATATCTGTTTCAAGTGTACTAAATGTTGATAAGTTTATATCCTCGACTGTTACATTATTTTCAATACAATACTTAAAAACTTCATCTGAAATCGCCGAAACTTTGAGTGAAGTGGATGGGATCAAAGTAAAAAGCTCCTCCTCGCTCAATCCATAAGTTGTTAAAATACTCCATTTCATCTCATCACTTAAACTCGCCAGTGTGGTTAATATGGTAATTTTATTTCTATTTTGTTCCGCCAAAACAAGTGGTGTAGTAAGAGCTGTGTCGTTTCCATCGATTATCCCATCCCGATTGACATCTATATATCCGCCATAAGCGGTGATTGGGTAAGTAGGAATTACTCTAAATCTATAAGTATTATTCTCAAGATTGTAAGCTCTCTGTCCATTTACATCTACGACATACGAACCAAAAACTGGTCCTCTTTCTACTATTACATCACTATATGTTGCATCTTGAGCCGTTGTATCGCTACTTCCACAACCTACAAAAAGTAAACTTGCCGTTACTAAGCTATAAAAATACTGTTTTTTCATTTTTAACCTCTTGTATTTTAAGAAGTCTAAACAATAATCGTGAAAATTAATTAGAAAAAAGCCACATAAATGAACGTATTCGTTTATGTGTGTAACATCAATAAGTAAGTGAAATTTAACGAACAGACAAATAAAAATCTAAAAGCTAACATCCTCCTCCGACTTTATAGAGCTTAACTTCTATGATTTCATTCACTCACAATAAGTCGCTAAAAGACCTTCTTTGAGACTTTTGTATGTTGCTTCTCCTTTGAGTTTTTTCACGATAGCAAGTGCAAAACATATTGCTGTTGCGGGTCCACGTGAAGTCATGATGTTTGCATCTTCAACAACCATCATTTTGTCGCCCATGTAACCTTTCTCTTTTATCTGCTCTTCTACTGATGGGTAACAAGTAAACTTTTGTTTGAGAACACCTGCCACACTGAGTGCAAAAGGAGCGGCGCAGATAGCAGCGATATTTTTGCCTTTTGTATCCATCTCTTGCAATATCCTTTGCACATTGACATCTTCGGCAAGTGTATGTGTTCCACCCCAACCACCAGGAAGGACTATCATATCGAGTCTATCCACATCCACCTCTTTGATATCCATATCCGCTTGAAGTGTGATGCCGTTTGCACCTTCGACTAAGAAGTTTTCATTTAAAGAAACTAACAAAACTTCTATATCTGCTCTTCGTAAAACATCAACAATACTCACCGCTTCTATCTCTTCAAAACCCTTTGCAAGAGGTACTAAAACTCGTATTTTTTGCATCTGCGTGCTCCTGCGTTTAGTAAATCTTTACCTATATTCTAGTATAATCTCTAAATTTTCAAAAGTGAGTGTAACACATAATGATAAACTATCAATCCATAAAACCATTACTTTTTAAACTAGACCCTGAGACTGCGCATCATATTGCAGCCTGCGTTTTAGCCCTTCCAAATATCTGTCAACTTCCTTTTAACGCATTTTTAAAGTCGCATTTTATAGCAGATGATATCCTCAAACAAGAGCTTTTCGGTCGTATATTTTACAATCCTATCGGTCTTGGTGCTGGATTTGATAAAAATGCAACGATGATTCGCGGTATTCAGACGCTCGGTTTTGGTTTTACCGAAGTAGGAACCATCACTCCAAAACCACAAGATGGCAATCCTAAACCTCGTATGTTTCGCCATATCGAAGAAGAGACGCTTCAAAATGCTATGGGTTTTAACAACGAAGGTCTGCTCAAAGCACAACAAAGACTCAAAAAAATCTACCCTTTTACTACGCCAATCGGTGTAAACATCGGTAAAAACAAGGTTACACCTGAGAGCGAAGCCATCAACGACTACACAACACTCATAAAAGCCCTACACTCTTTGGGTGACTACATCGTTATCAACATCTCTTCTCCAAACACTCCAGGTTTGAGAGATTTGCAAAACGAAGAGTTTATCTCAAGACTTTTTGCAGAAGCAAAAGCCATTACAAATAAACCTATCTTACTCAAAATAGCTCCTGACATGACCCCAGAAGATGCAGTAGCACTTACAAAAATGGCAGTGGAAAAAGGAGCGGACGGTATCATCGCAACTAACACGACGATAGACTACTCACTTGTAGCGCATCCGAAAGATATCGGTGGACTCAGTGGTGCGGTACTTAAGAAAAAAAGTTTTGAGATTTTCGAAGCTATTGCTAAAGAGCTTTATGGCAAAACTACACTTATTTCTGTAGGTGGGATAGATTCAGCGGCAGAGGCTTACAAACGCATCAAAGCAGGCGCTTCTTTGGTACAGATATATAGCGGACTCGTTTTTCATGGTCCTGATATGATACACGATATCAACTTGGGGCTGATAGAGCTTCTCAAAGCAGATGGATATACGAACATCACAGAGGCGATCGGAGCCGATAGAAAATAATATGAAGTTTTTACTTTCAATAACACTACTTTTAGGAACATTAATGGCATCATCTCTACCAAAATATGAAACGCAGACACTTGAAAACGGGCTGCAAATCGTTGTAGTCCCACTTCATAACAATACAGATGTCATCAGCACAGACATCTTCTATAAAGTCGGAAGCCGCAATGAAATCATGGGCAAAACAGGTATCGCACATATGCTTGAACACATGAACTTCAAATCGACAAAAAACCTCAGCGCGGGCGAATTTGACAAAGAGGTCAAAGGTATCGGCGGGATGAATAATGCTTCTACAAGTTTTGACTACACGCACTACTACATCAAATCAAGCACGCAAAACCTTGGCAAATCTATAGAGCTTTACGCAGAACTCATGCAAAACCTCAACCTCAAAGATGAAGAGTTCCAACCTGAGCGTGATGTCGTAGCCGAAGAGAGACGCTGGAGAACTGAAAACAACCCTATGGGCTTTTTGTATTTTGCACTGTTTAACAATGCGTATGTGTATCACCCATACCACTGGACACCAATTGGTTTTATGAATGATATCAAGACATGGACGATTGATGATATCAGAAACTTTCACGCGACTTATTACCAACCAAACAACGCGATACTTATGGTTACAGGTGATGTTGACCCAAAAGAAGTCTTTGCAAAAGCAAAAAAAGAGTTTGGCTCTATAACAAACAAAGCCGAAATACCTGCGTTTAAGTTTGTAGAACCTGAGCAAAACGGGGCAAAACGCGTCCTTGTCAAAAAAGAGAGTGAAGTAGAGATGCTTGCTATAACTTTCCATATCCCTGACTTCAAAGATAAAGATCAGGTAACTTTGAGCATGATTTCTCAGATACTCTATTCTGGAAAAAGTTCAAGACTTTATAAAGAACTTATAGACAAAAAACGCCTTGTAAATTCTATCTATGCCTATAACATGGAAAACATCGACCCTTCTCTTTTTATCTTTTTAGCAACTTGTAATCCTGGTGTTAAAGCTGAGGATGTGGAAAAAGAACTGCTAACACAGATAGAGTTGATGAAAAACACACAAGTAACTCAGGCAGAACTAGAAAAAGTCAAAATCAATACAAAATCAGACTTTATCTATTCACTTGAGAGTTCGACTTCTGTCGCAAACCTTTATGGAGGTTATCTTGTACGCGGCGATATAACACCTCTTTTGAACTACGAAGAAAATATCAAAAAAGTCACAGCCGCAGATGTGCAAGAAGCTGCCAAAAAATACTTCAACTTCGACAAATCAACTACCCTAATTCTCAAAAAAGGCGAATAGAAACAACAAAACGCAAACAGAAAAAGATAAACACTCAACTGAGACTTTTTCTTTTTGTATCCGCTAACGCATAAAAAGTGCGTAACATCAGTTAACAAGTATAATATCGCTATAATGCGGTTTTCATTTTTTGAACTTTTCCCACTCTCTATCAAACACCCACAGGAATAAATATGCAACAATTCACCCCAGAAGGTCAAAATCTCGTAAACAATCTTGCAGGTCGTTATAATTTAAGTATAGAAGCCGTCATACATATGATTATTGCTGTGAGTAATGGAGGTGGAACTATGGCACAGTTCAATTGTCCCGAACTTGGTGGTTCTGGTCAATGGATGCGAGGAGGGATGACGATGGTTGGCGATATGTTCAATTATGGACTGAAAAATACCGTGAACAATCTCTGCGCTGAGATCTCTAATGCACTTATGAACACACAAATTTTTCCTATCATACCTGCAGGAACTTCAGGAAGCAACCAATGGTGGCCAACAAATCTTGGCTCTGCATTTAGCAGCGGAGGTCAAAACAATATCCGATATGCTGTATTTCCTCAGAGACTTGCGGTTGAGTTAAATGGGCAAGTTACAGTGTATGATACACTTAATCATAATATCAGTGGTGTCTCTCAACAACAAGGCGGTGACACATCTCTTACATTTACCAGCCAGTACGGCACTGTCTCTGTTGCAACACTACCTATTATTTCAGGCACAGGCGTGATACAGAATCTTTCCCTTACTAATTTTGCAGAGCCAGATTATCTCCAAACGCAGTCGCAAGAAACAGTGGCACCTCCACAACAACAGCAAAATATATCCAATGAATCATCAAACTCTATCGTAGATCTGATAGAAAAACTAGCGAAACTTCATGCTGCAGGCATCCTGAGCGATGATGAGTTCTTTTCTAAAAAAGCAGAACTTCTAAACCGTCTTTAGATTAAATACTATACTTAAATCGGTACATGAGCAGTGAGGCGGCGACGCCTACATTGAAACTTTTGACTCCCTCTTGCATCTCAATATGCACAACTTCATCGCAAACCTCCAATATCTCTTTGGAGATGCCATAACCTTCATGCCCCATTAAAAGCACCCATTTTTCAGGTATTTTTACCTGCATGAGCGGGGTTGAATCTTCTGTTATCTCTGCGGCAAATATTTTGTAACCCATCGTTTTGAGCTTTTGTATTGTCACAAAAATATCCTCATAGATATGGACTTTGAGACGACTCACATAACCCATAGAAACTCTCAAAGCGCGTCTGCCGTAGGGATGAGGACCATTTAAGGGAACAAGAAA
>MIBW01000091.1:19792-23946 GCA_001829625.1 Sulfurimonas sp. GWF2_37_8
GTTGCGTTTCGTTTGGACGGATACCGTGCATCATACAGTTATGATGCAAAGAGTGCCCGACTATCTTTTCCATCTCTTTTTTTTTCGCTACAAAAAGTATCGGGATGTTTTTACTCTCGATAAGAGCTGCGTTTTGCTCATAATACTCTTGCGTCGCAAGGATACTTTTTATCTCTAAATTTGCCTCTAAAAGCAGATTCACAACTTTAGGACTGTCTGCTAAAAAACTATTGTCGCTCTCAAAAGCATTCTCTCTAAATTTGTGATAAATTTCAAGCTCAGGAATATGTATATCTTCTATATTTGTAAATTTCATATTTTATTCTCTTTTATTTTAGTATCTTTCGCTCCAACAGATAGAGATTGGTACTCACATCTGCTACGTTTTTAAAACGCTCTTTGAGTTCTCTATCGTATGTCAAGAGATAGATGTCTGCGTTTTTTGCTTTGAGGTCTATGAAGTTTTGCAACAAAACGCCATCGGCTACATTTTTACCATGATCGCATTTAGTGAAATGAAAGGAGTTAAATGTTTTGCCAAAATCGTACAAATCCGCTTCCCACTCTGCACGAAAAAGATAGAGTGAATCAGGGTTACAAGAGATAAAAATAGCTGTATCTTCTATCTCTAAGGGTTCGATAAGTTCATAAAAAACGGGAGCTATGTTTGAGAAATTTTCTATATCCCAAAAGAGATATTTTTTATCTGTTGTATTTGGCTTATTTTTAGCATACAGAACCATATTTTTGGAGATACTGAGAGTGACTTGTGCATTGTCGTTGAGAAACTCTATCTGCGCCTTAAGCTTTTGTGCATCTTCACTCGAAAAATTTAAAAGTTTGGCTATTTCGATATACATCTCAAGCTCCAAAAGTTCATACGAAAAGCCTCCTTTTTGATATATCTCAAAGCTTTTCATCTTTTTTGGCGCATACATAAGCCCTATATTTATCTCTTCTTTATTTGCAAAAGCTTGCATAAGCACTACAAAAAATCTATACGCATTGTTTGTCTTTGGAATCTCAATTTTGCCGTAATATTTGTTATGAATAATTATTTTTTTCATAGCAGGGATTATATCAGACTCGCGGTAAAATCTATTTCATTTAAAACTTTTTGGATATAATTGCGCACTATTTAACTCAAGGGTATCTCGATGAATATCGTAACAGGTTCTACCACTGCACTTATCACCCCGTTTAAAAACGGAAAGCTTGACGAACAAGCATATGCAGCACTTATCAAACGCCAAATAAACAATGGCATAAACGCAGTTTGTCCGGTTGGAACAACGGGAGAGAGCGCTACTTTAACATACGATGAAGACAGAAGATGTATGGAGATTGCTGTTGAAGTTTGTAAGGGAACTTCAGCAAAAGTTCTAGCAGGTGCGGGAAGCAACTCCACTTCAGAAGCCATCCAAGCAGCAAAAATTGCACAAGAGTGCGGCGTTGATGCCATTTTTTCAGTAGCACCTTATTATGTCAAACCATCTCAAGAGGGACTTTACCAGCACTACAAAGCTATAGCAGAGTCTGTCCCAGAGCTTCCTTTCATGCTTTACAATGTTCCCGGCCGTACAGTTGTGGACATTGGCGCGGACACCGTTATAAGACTTTTTGATGATGTTAAAAATATCTACGGCATCAAAGAAGCAACAGGAAGTTTAGAGCGCACAATAGAGCTTTTGTCTCGCCGTCCTGAACTCAAAGTTTTTTCAGGTGATGATGCGATTGACTACCCAATGCTTGCAAATGGCGCAGCGGGCATTACCTCTGTAACTTCAAATCTTATGCCAGACCTTAAAAGTGAACTTGTAAGACTGGCTCTTAGCGGTGATTTTGCAGGTGCAAAAGCGATTAATGACAAACTTTACCCGCTGAACAAGGTAATGTTTTGCGAATCAAATCCTGTTCCTATTAAAGCGGCTATGTTTATTGCAGGGCTGATAGAAACCCTTGAATACCGTCTTCCACTCGTAGCACCGAGTTTAGAAAATATGAAAAAAATCGAAGAAGTAATGAAAAATTACGACATAAAAGGACTCTAAAAATGAGAGGAAAAACATTATTTGTAAGTGGCGGAACTCGCGGAATTGGAAAAGCACTTGTGTATGCATTTGCAGCAAAGGGCTGTAATGTTGCGTTTACTTACGCTTCAAGCGCAGACACGGCAAGCGAAATCATCGCAGATGTTGAGACAAAATTTGGCGTAAAAGCACGCGCATATCTGCTCAACATTTTAGAGCCGGACACTTACAAAGATGTTTACAAACTGTTCGATGAAGATTTTGAGAGACTTGACTACTTCATCTCAAACGCAATCATCTCAGGACGCGCTGTCGTAGGCGGGTTTGGTCCATTTATGAGACTCAAACCAAAAGGTTTAAACAACATTTACATTGCAACGGTGGATGCCTTTGTCGTCGGCGCGCAAGAAGCTGCAAAACGTATGGAACTCGTAGGCGGCGGCAGCATCATAAGCATGAGTTCAACTGGAAATTTAGTATATACTCCAAACTATGCAGGACACGGAACAAACAAGGCGGCTGTTGAAGCTATGGTGCGTTACGCTGCAGCGGAACTTGGTGAGAAAAACATCAGAGTAAACGCAGTGAGTGGCGGCCCTATCGACACAGACGCGCTCAAAGCATTTCCAAACTATGAAGAGGTAAAAAGCGAAGTCGTCAAACGTTCTCCGCTCTCTCGCATGGGCGAACCTGAAGATTTAACAGGAGCGTGTCTTTTCCTATGTTCTGACGCTTCTTCATGGCTAACAGGCCAAACTATCGTGATAGACGGCGGAACAACATTTCAATAATTTGAAATGTTTTCCTCATCACCATTAACTTTCTCTCTCAAGTCACCCTGAACCCTCTTACCCGTCACCCTGAACTTGATTCAGGGTCTCCATGCGTAAACGTAGTTACTTCTTTCGACACACGGAGATTCCGCATCAAGTGCGGAATGACAGTTTTTCCGTCACCCTGAACTTGGGTTCTGGGTCTCCGTGCGTAAACGCAGCTGCTTCTTTAGACTAACGGAAATCCCAAATCAAGTTTGGGATGACGAGGTGGCGTTTGGGATGACGGGCGTGGGTTTGAGATGACGAGAACTCAGTCATTGCGAACAAAAAAGTTTGTCATTGCGAGCGAAGCGCGGCAATCTATTTTTACGCAGTGGACTGCTTCACTTCAACTCGCAATGACCAAGATTCAAACTACTCTCCACCTCTTACACATCTCACATATAGCTCACTAGCTTTATCATCCGTACTATCTACTCCACTTGCAAAATCTACACTCCATGCTTTTGAGGTATCTGCTGCATCTGTTGTAGATGCCCAATATTTTGCATTTGCAAAGAAGCTAAATTCGCTTGAAAGAGCTGGACTTGTGCTAGTTCTCTCTACAAGAGCAAAAATTTCGTTGTAGTTTGGAAGTCGCCAATCATCGTACCCACCTAGACTAAGCTCGCTACATGTAGTGATGGCACTGCTCCAGTTTGTGGTACTGCCTACTTGGTCATCCTGCCACATCAAGCCGCTTGAGACGTTTAAGACTACTGTTTTTTCGTCGTATCGGGTGTAGTTGTTGTTATATACTTTTTCTTCTTCGCTTTCTCTAGTAATATTTACTTTTATAGCATTTGCCTCATACACCACATTTGGCACAAGGTAGTTTCTGTTTATATCTACAGAGCTAAAAGTTCCGCTCACTCCCCCTGTAGAGTTGATGAGTGTAAAACTTGTAGTACCGCTCCATGCACCCTCATCAGCCACTATAGAGAGTGTACCGCCGATTAGGGTCACCGCTCCTGTGGTAGTGATATTGCTCGATGTTCCGCTAGCGTTTGTGTCTAGCTTTAGCGTAGTGCCGTTTGCTACAGAGAGTGCAGAGGTGTTTGTATCTGCACTTACATGGAGCGTACCTGCTTGAAGCTGTGCTGCTCCGCTGTAGGCATTTGTACCGCTAAGAGTCAATGTTCCTGTACCTGCTTTAGTCAGTCCACCCACACCAGAGACCTCACCGCTAAACTCTACATCATATCCATTTGTATCTGCCGTACCACCTGCGAGAGTAGTAAATGTAGAGCTATCATCCCAAGTGAGGTTAAACGCATCATGCAGATATATTGGATTTGAGAGTGTGAAG
>MIBW01000092.1:0-5237 GCA_001829625.1 Sulfurimonas sp. GWF2_37_8
CTCATATGCTTGATCTTTCAGAAGAGCCTTTGGAAGAAAATATTGCTTTGAGTAAAGAGTATTTAAAACGCATGAGCAAAATCGGCATGAGTATAGAGATAGAACTTGGTGTAACGGGTGGAGAAGAAGATGGTGTGGATAATACAGATATCGACAACTCACTTTTATATACACAGCCTGAGGATGTAGCACTCGCTTATAAAGAACTGAGTGAAGTTTCTCCTCATTTTACTATCGCGGCTTCTTTTGGAAATGTGCATGGCGTTTACAAACCCGGTAATGTAAAGCTGACTCCAAAGATTTTGGATAATTCACAACAATATATTCAAGAGAAATTTGGCACGGCTGATAAACCTGTAAACTTTGTCTTTCATGGTGGCTCTGGTTCTGAACCTTCTGAGATAAGCGAAGCTATTTGTTATGGTGTTATCAAGATGAATATCGATACGGACACACAGTGGGCAGCTTGGGAAGGTACAAAAGATTATTATGAAAAGTACCGTGACTATATGCAAGGGCAGATAGGAAATCCTGAGGGTGAAGATAAACCAAACAAAAAATACTACGACCCGAGAAAATGGCTTCGTGCAGGACAAGAGACTCTAGTAGCTCGTGTGGTACAGGCTTTTAAAGATCTAAACGCAGTAGGCAGAAACTAAAAAAACTCAAAGATATTTATATCTTTGAAGCCTTATATATATCTTCTATAGAGTTTACGCCTTCGTTTTGAAGGTAATAATACTCTAGAAGCTGATTAACTCGGTTTTGATTGAACCTCCAAAAACGCTTACTATCAAAATTTTCATCTTCTTGTACTTGTTTAAAAAGTTCATAACTTCCTATTTTCCCGTTGCTTTCTTGGATGACTTTGAGTATAAGATAGAGAAGTTCTTCATTTGATTCTTTTGTCGTGTCATCGTCAGCTAAAGGTTTGTTGGGTAAAAACGCAGAGATTTTCCAGACACTTACAGTGAGTAAAAGAAGGAAAAAGATAAGCATCAAAGTTTGGGTTTCAACTTGCATAGTTTCACTTATATTGGATTTATAGAGCCATATTACAACAATTTTGTTAAAATTCCATATTAGGAAAAATGATGAATGATAAAGTATTTACAAAACCGATTAAAAAACAGTTTGAATTTGATGAAGAAGTAGCCGCCGTCTTTGATGATATGCTCGCGCGCAGCGTTCCTTTTTATAAAGAGTCGCAAAAAATGACAGAATTTTTTGCCCTTAAACATTTAGGTGAGGGTGGCGTTTTATATGACCTTGGATGTTCTACTGCAACGATGCTGCTCAATATCCACAGAAAGTTGCAGCTAAACGCAGAACTTATTGGCCTGGATAACTCAGAAGCTATGCTTGCGCAAGCACGAAAAAAATGCGAAGTTTATGGAGCAAATATCGAAGTTCTAAACGCAGATATATTGAACTATAACTATAAAGAAGCGGATGTAATGATAAGTAACTATACTCTGCAGTTTATCCGCCCGCTAGTACGTGAAGAACTTGTCCAGAAGATAGCATCACTTCTGAAAAAAAAAGGTGTTTTTCTTTTTAGTGAGAAAGTTATTTCACACCACTCTAAGCTCAATAAAGATTTGATTGAATGTTATTATGACTTTAAAAAAGAGCAGGGATATTCGGAGTATGAAATCATGCAAAAACGCGAAGCTCTGGAAAATGTACTCGTACCTTATAGTGAAGATGAAAATATCAAGATGGCGCTCAAAGCTGGTTTTTCACACTGTGAAGTGGTGCTACGCTGGGCAAATTTCGCGACGTTTATCGCCATAAAGTAGCCATTTTACCAGACGCTTTGCTCTGGCTCTGGCTCTTTTTTCTTTTTTAACACTTCCTTCATCTGCTCATACGAGACGATATCATCTTTGCCACAATCTTTGTGGTAGTAACCTTGTAGATCATAATACTCTTCGCACTCGCTGTAGTATTTCATTGAAACTCCATTTTTATTGAAACAACCAGAAAAAAAAAGAAGACTTATAGTTAATAGTGTTATTTTTATCATGCCAAAATTATACCTTAAAACTCTCTTTTGTTTTACAATATTGTGTTAGGAAACACTCGTCGCAGCTGGGATGTTTTGCCTTACAAATATAGCGTCCAAAGAGTACCATCCCTTGATGCAGGGCGTGAAGATTATTTTTAAACTTTTTGACAAGTGTGGCTTCTGTTTTGAGTGCAGTGTTATCATCACTGAGCCCAAGTCTATGCGAAACACGAAAAACATGGGTATCGACTGCCATAAGGTTGGCTCCGGTGTATTCTATCATGACTACATTTGCAGTTTTTTGTCCTACTCCGGCAAGAGTTTGGAGCTCTTTTTCGTTGAGTGGTATTTCACCTCCGTAAACTGTTACGACTCGTTTAGCCATTTCGATGATATTTTTTGCTTTGTTGTTAAAAAAAGAACAGCTGTTGATAATTTTTTTGACATCATCTAACTCTGCAGTTGCTAACTCATTTGGAGAGGGATATTTTGCAAAGAGTTCAGGAGTGAGTATATTGACCCGCTTATCCGTACATTGTGCTGAAAGTGCAACGGCTACGACAAGCTCATAAGCATTTGTGTATGTAAGTTCTGTTACTGCGTCACTGTATTTTTCTATAAAAAGTTGCTGTATCTCTTGTATCTCTTTTTTTGTCGCTTTTTTCATTTCTTACCTGATTTTCAATAATGCTGTACAAAATTAGATAATAAGTTTTTTTCATAAGTACATAAACTTGATTTAAGGAGAAAACTTTGTACTTGTTTATTATAACTGATGTTACGCACTTTTTATAAAAGTGCGTAACATCAAGATTCTAAGACATTAAAGTATGCAATCGAAAAATTTTGCATACAGAGTCTTAAGATTAGTCGCGTTTTTCTATCACTTTGATAGATACGATACCATCTTGTCCTTTGATACTATCAAGAACTTTGAAGCTTTCTGCATCTTCTTTTTCGATTGCGCCGAAAACTGTATGAACACCATCAAGGTGAGGCGTTGCTACAAAAGTGATGAAAAACTGGCTTCCGCCTGTATTTGGTCCAGCGTGAGCCATAGAGAGTGTTCCTCTTGTGTGGCGAGATGTGTTGAGTGCAGTCTCACATGGGATAGCATAGTCAGGTCCGCCTGTTCCAGTTCCGTGCGGACAACCGCCTTGAGCCATAAAACCAGGGATAACACGGTGAAAGTTTAAGTCATCGTAAAAACCGCTGTTTGCCAAGTCTGCAAAGTTTGCAACTGTATTTGGAGCTTCCTCAGGGAAAAGTTTTACCCAGATATCCCCTTTGCTTGTTTCAAATTTTGCATATTGAAGTTTTGCTAATGCATCAGCGCTTAAATCATATACTTTTAATTCTTTTCTTCCGAACATTTAAAATCCTTGTAATAATAATTTCGCAATTATAGTTAAACTTTTTAAAAACTATAAAAATAATAAAGATATAATCATTTTTTAAACTAAGGAAAAGAAATAGTGATAGCGTTTTTAAACAAGATTCATGCCTATGCTTTACTCAAAATAAGCACTATTACAATAAAACAAGCAAATATATTTACAACTTTTTTTATCTTTTTTTTTACGATTATTTTTGCCTATTTGCTTATCATTGAAAACTATCATGATTATGAACGCACACTGTATGAACAGCAAAAAAGTGACGCAATGGTTTGGAATGTCAATGAGAGTTATGAAGTTCATCAAAAAAAACTCAAAGCACTTCTTGTCAAAAACACTTTAGCGATAGCGACTTTAGCTTTTATACTTTTTGCCATCATGCTTGGGTTGTATAAGATATTTAACACACTTTTGCAAAGAGATATTCAGGCGTTTTTGGATTTTTTTCAAGCGAGTGCTCATCATGAGCAGGTACTTAATCCAAATGTGATATTTTTTAAAGAGTTTAAGACGATGGTTGGATATGCAAACACTATGGTTGATACTATTAGTGAACAAAAACGCGATCTCAAAGAGCTTAATATGGGACTAGAAGAGAGAATAAAAAAGAAAACGCAGGCGCTTGTACTTATCAATGAAAACCTTCAAAAAGAGAAGCACTTTTCAGAAGAGATTTTGAGTGCCCAAAAAGAGTTTTTACGTTACACCGTTCATGAAACAAACACGCCTTTAAGTGTTATCCTCACAAGTATAGAACTTTTTGTGATGAAAAACAAAAAAGACAGGCAGCTATCAAAGATAGAAGCGGCGGCAAAAAATATCTTTAATATTTATGACGATTTGAGTTATCTTGTCAAAAAAGATCAGGTGCAGTATCCTAAAACCACGCTTGATTTGGGTTTGTATCTCACCAGCAGAGTGGATTTTTTTGGAGAAGTAGCTGAACTCTCAAAGCTGCGTTTCGCTCATATTGCCTTTATGGAGAGTATTTATATCTATTTTAATGAGACAAAACTCCAAAGAATTATAGACAATACAATCACAAACGCAATCAAATATACCCTTGCAAATGAACCTATATATATTGAGTTGAAAAAAGTGGGAACCTTTGTGGAACTCTCTGTTGGAAGCCGATCTAAAGAGATAAAAGATACAGAAAAAATTTTTGAAGCTTATTATAGAGAAGAGCAAAAACGCGAAGGTTTTGGTATAGGTTTGCGTCTTGTACGTACGATTTGTGATGAAGAAGATGTTACAATTCTTCTCAACTCCACCAATGAAAAAACGACATTTACTTATAGATTTAAGATGATGGGAGCATAAAGATGAAAATACTCTTACTTGAAGATGAAGTGATGCTCAATGAATCTATTGGGGAGTATCTCCAAGATCAGGGACATAGCGTTGAGAGTTATTATGATGGCATGAGCGCTTATAACTCTATCAAAGCAAAGTCGTATGACTTGTTACTTTTGGATATCAATGTACCCATAATGGATGGGTTAAGTTTTTTGGAAAAGCTTCATGAACTCAAAATCCACATACCAACTATCTATATAAGTGCGCTTGTGGATATTGAAGATATTTCACGCGCATATAAACTCGGCTGTTATGATTATCTCAAAAAGCCTTTTCATCTCAAAGAACTTATCCTCAGACTTGACCGCATCGTGTTATCAAATGAAATACCTCGTGTACATCTAAGACTTTCAAAAAACTACAGTTACGATCAAGAGCACTCCTCTCTTTTATTTAACGGCATCGCTCAAACACTTACAAAACGCCAGTCGCAGATTATAGATATTTTGGCGCGTAACCGCGGTAGGGTG
>MIBW01000092.1:5333-57143 GCA_001829625.1 Sulfurimonas sp. GWF2_37_8
ACATGATAGACAAACCGTGATGCTTTATATTATATTTATGATATTAAACTGTGTGCGCTTATCAAAAACTTTTTGGTCTTAGATGATTAGAAAAAACTATCGTATCAAAGGCATAGTTCAAGGTGTGGGATTTCGCCCTTTTGTTTATAAAATGGCATATGAGTTAGATCTAAAGGGCTTTATAAAAAATAGTAGTGAGGGTGTGATACTTGAAATAGAAGGCAAAGCGGATAATCTTACTGCGTTTGAAAAAGCGCTTATGACACAACTTCCTCCTTTGGCGCGTATAGATACCATCATCTCTAAGGAGATACAAATACTTCAAAGCAGAAACTTTGAGATACTCCAAAGTGATGACAATGTTATGACAAAAACAGCCTTAATATCTCCCGATATTGCCATTTGTCAAGAGTGTTTGGCGGATGTGAAAAATGAGGGCAGACACCACAACTATTTTGCCACAAACTGTACAAACTGCGGACCGAGATACTCCATTATCAATACACTCCCTTATGACCGAATAAACACTTCGATGGCAAAATTTGTTCTGTGTGAAAGTTGTGCACAAGAATATACAAACCCGCTCAAACGCAGATACCATGCCCAGCCAATTTCGTGTAACAGTTGCGGGCCAGAACTCTCTCTTTGGGATAATCAAACACAAAAGCAGATACAAACGCAGGATATCTACAAAAGTGTAGCAAACTTGATACAAAAGGGCGAAATTTTGGCTATCAAAGGTATTGGGGGATTTCATATTGTTTGTGATGCAAGCAATGATGCGACCATCACAAAACTGCGTCAATTTAAAAATCGTCCCGCAAAACCCTTTGCGCTTATGTGTAAAGATCTGACTCAAATACAAAGTATCGCTCATGTAGAAGCCAAAGAGTTAGAACTTTTGATATCCAAAGAAGCACCTATCGTTATTTTGAAAAAAAAAGCAAACGCAAGTGTAATACTTTCACAAAATATCGCGCCAAATATCAACAAAATAGGGTGTTTTTTAGCTTATACATCATTGCATCATCTGGTCTTTGAGCATCTGCAAAACCCGATAGTGGCGACTAGTGCAAACCTTGAAAGTGAACCTATCATAACAAACAAAGAGATGATAGAGGCAAAACTTCCTTTTGTTGCGTTTATCTTAGACTTTGATAGAGAAATCGTAAACGCCGTAGATGACTCTTTGGTGCAGGTAGTGGATGCAAATATGCAGACTTTAAGGCTTGCACGCGGTTATGCGCCAAAAGTGATACAACTTCCATTTGGTGCAGAAAAAAAGATTTTGGCAGTGGGCGCAAATGCAAAAAATGCGCTAGCGTTTGTGATGGATAATAATATCATCCTCTCACCACATATCGGGAATGTGGATTCGCTTGAGAGTTTTGGATTTTTTGAGCGAACCTTAGATAGTTTTAAGGGTTTTTACGACTTTGAACCTGATATCATCGTTCATGACAAACATCCAGAGTATCAAACGACAAAGTGGGCGAAAAAACAAAACGCAGCGCTTTTGCAGGTGGGACATCATTTGGCGCATATCTATGCGTGCAAGGCGGAGTTTGGGCTGAGTGAAGATTATCTTGGTTTTAGTTTTGATGGAATAGGGTATGGAGATGGAGAGACTCTTTGGGGTGGAGAGATATTTGTGGGTGATAAACGCAAATACACTTTCAAAACTATCAAACTTTTAGGTGGTGAAAAAGCGATTAAAGAGCCGCGCAGAGTGGCTTTGAGTATGCTCTTTGAAACACTGCGTTTAGAAGAAGTTTTGGTTTTGTCATTAGAGTGTGTGGCTGCGTTTAGTACGGATGAGATAAAAATACTATATCAAAGTTATAGCAAAAATCTCAATGCGCCAAAAACAAGCTCTATAGGCAGACTCTTTGATGGCATAATCTCTTTAAGCGGCGTGTTGCAAAATAGCAGTTACGAGGGTGAGAGCGGACTTTTGTGTGAGAGTTTGTATGATACAAATAGCACAAAATGTTTTGCATATACGCTGCAAGAGGGTGTTTTGGATATAAAAATAGTTCCTTATATCCTACAAAACGCAGTTGATAAACATGAGCTAAACTCCATGCTTATCAACACACTTGCACAGATTGTTGTGGATATAGCAATAATAGAAAAACGTGAAGTCATCCTCAGTGGCGGTGTTTTTCAAAATAAAACACTGCTAGAACTCATAGCGAAAAAACTCAAATCCCAAAACATTAGATATTACGCCCAGCAATCAACCCCGATAAATGACGGAGGAATAGCTTTAGGTCAGGCATATTATTGTAAAATGTCACGCTAAACCTAAAGGGAAACTCTTTGCTATATACAATCAAAAACGAAATAAAAGAAAATCAAAAATATATCTACTTGAGTTATCTCATAACACTTCTTACAATGCTTCCGCAAACTATCGCGACTGCATCTGAGGATGTCGAACATCTTACCTTTTTGCTTATCGTTTTTTTTACACTTCTTTTTATCGCAAAATTTAATAAACTTTTGTTTGCCATATTTGTTATCTATATAAATCTGACTAATATTATAATCGGACATATTTTCCTGCATTGGGGATATTTTGGCGCGGATATAGGACCAAGGATAGATGTTTCTGCTGTTTCTCCTCTGTATGAAAGTATAGAATATTTGATGGCGTATATTGATTTTAGAGATACTCTTTTGTTTGTTTATACTTTTTTAGTATTGCTGCTTTTGTATAAATTTCTTGTGCACTTTAGGCACTCTTTTAGAGTTGTGAGATTTTTTGGTTTTATCGCGGCAACATCTATCATCGTAGCTTTGAGTTATTACTCCAACCCTTTAATCAACAAAGAGCCTTTTAGTATCCCAAATAAATATATAGATGCTCAAAAATATACACAGCTTTATGATGCAAGAAGTGGGTATTTGGAGAGTTTAAATACAGCTATTATGGAAAACAACAACTCTATTTATGACAAAATTGTTCTCATCCAAGGCGAATCCGTCAATAAACATCATATGTCTATCTATGGTTATACCAAAAAAACGACACCCTATTTTTCCTACTTAAAAGCCCAAAAAAAGATATATATCTTCAATGCCATAGCTCCAACAGATCAAACACGCTTCTCAATCCCGATTTTACATACGCAGGCCAATGTCAATGATTTTGAAGATGCATTTGTCCATTCACGCTCTATCGTAGGTGAGTTTAAGATGCAAAATTATAAAACGTATTGGATTTCAAATCAGGGCGAAGCAGGCGAGCACGACTCCTCTATCGCTTCTATGGCACAAGAAGCCGATGTACGACACTTTGAAAATGTAAGCTACATGAGCGCACAAACTGATGAAGCATTGCTCCCTTTCCTTTTTGATATTCGCGATAATCCTGATAAAGAGTTCTACTTTATCCATCTCATGGGATCGCATGTTGATTATGCAAAAAGATATACACACGAGCACATTTTATTTCAAAATCCAATCACGATAGATGAAGAGTATGACAACACTATTTTTTATACGGATAGTATTTTGAAAAATATTTTTACACATTTTACAGGGAAATTTCCAGATAAAAAAATACTTATCATCTATGTTTCAGACCATGGAGAAATTATTCATAAAAACAGACATGGACATGGATTTTTACCGCCTTTCAAAGAGGAATTTGATGTTCCTTTTGTCCTCTATAGCAACATAAAAAATAGCAGAATAGATGAACTTTATAAAAAAAATAAAAAAGAGTATTTCAATTTGGAAAATCTCAACACAATAGTTGCGTTTCTCAATGGTTTGCGCGATGATGCAAACATATCTTCTAGCGGTGATGTTTTTGCGATAGATCCTGCTAATATTTTCAATTACAATATGCTGCAATTTTATAAGGACGCACAATAATGAAAAATAGTTTCAAAAGAATAGATGCCCATCTCTCAACTCTTGGATACTGCTCACGAAGTGAAGCGGCGGCTTTTTTGAAAAAACATCAGGTAAGCTCAGGTGGTGTAAGAGTGAGGGATGTTAAATGCAAAGTTTTTCATACAAACGTTTTAGTCGATGGCAAAGAACTCGACCCTGAGACACTTACTCTGCTTATGAACAAACCAGAGGGTGTTATCTGTTCGCATAACGATGCGGGCAAACTCATTTATTCACTGTTGCCACAAAGATGGCAAAGACGTAATCCAAAACTCTCTACTATCGGCAGACTCGATATAGATACGACGGGAGCTATCTTACTCACGGATGATGGCGGACTCAACCATAAACTCACAAGTCCAAAAAGCAAAGCGCCTAAAGTTTATGAAGCGATTTTGGCAGCGTCTCTCAAAGGGGACGAAGCTGAGATATTTGCAAGCGGCAGATTGATGCTTCATGGTGAAAAGAAACCGCTTTTACCAGCTAAAATGGAAGTTTTATCAGAGAAAAAAGCGCGTTTGGAGATTTGTGAGGGTAAATACCATCAAGTCAAAAGAATGTTTGCAGCCACTGGCAACAAAGTCGTAGCGCTGCACCGCGTCAGTTTTAACGGTTGTGATGTGGATGATTTGGAACCTGCCCAGTATAAGCTCCTAATGCTTCACTCAGATGAATATAATTTAGAGTAAGATGCTCTGATGTATTTCATTATTTTGTATTTTTCTGAAGTTAATCTTATTCTTAATCAAGTAGCTATTTTTTTGGGGTCTCATATGGAAAACTTGGGTTTCGTTCTTATCTTTTGGTATGGCATTGTACATGCGTTTGGACCTGACCATCTCAGTGCTATTGCAGATTTTTCTATCGGCAAAAACAAAAAAAAGACGATGCTTGTCACCTTGCTTTTTGCCATCGGGCATGGAGCTTCTCTGTTTGTTTTTGCAAAGATACTTGAGAGTTATCATATAAGTGAGGCTATTTTAGGTTACGGTGATATTATCTCTTCTGTTGTGATTTTGGGTATGGGATTGTATCTTTTGTACATGGTTCTTACAGACCGTATTCAGCTTCAAAAACACTTGCATCAAAGCAAAGAACATATCCATATTTGGTTTGGAAAGGAGCATGCACATAGCAACGCTGATACTAGTTCTGCGTTTACTATCGGTACGCTCATGGGTATAGGCGGCGTAAGAGGTATGCTTGTTACTTTAGGTGCTATAGAAGGACAAAGTGTGGATGTGATGATGGTACTTGCGTTTACGCTTGGTGTGATGACTATATTTGTAGGTTTTGGTATGGTTATACTCACTATCAATCAAAACCTGCTACACTCAAAACAAAATTTGAGAAGAGTTTTTGCGACCGCTGGAGTTGTCTCTGTTGTCGTTGGTTCAAATATGCTTCTACAATAAAGGATAAATAAAATATGTGTAAAGATTGCGGTTGTAGTATAGTAGAACATTCACATGAACATCAAAGCGCGCATGCACATCTGCATGACAATCCACAACTCAATGACAAAAAAACCATAGAAATTATCACTAAAATTTTAGATAAAAATGACCATGAAGCGGAGCATAATCGCCAACATTTTGATACACATGGTGTTTTGTGTATCAATCTCATGAGCAGCCCTGGAAGTGGAAAAACAACACTGCTGGAGTATTTGAGTGAAGTAGCAGACTTTACATTTGGTGTCATCGAAGGCGATTTGGAAACTTCTCGGGATACAGATAGACTCAAAGCTAAAGGTATCCAAGCACATCAGATACAAACTGGTTCGGCATGTCATTTGGATGCGTTTATGGTACATAAAGCTCTGCATCACATAGATTTGAACACGATAGATGTCTGTTTCATAGAAAATGTGGGTAACCTTGTTTGTCCCGCTTCGTATGATGTGGGAAGTCATCTCAGCATTGTACTTGTCAGTATTCCTGAGGGCGAAGATAAGATAGTTAAATATCCTGTAATGTTTCGAAAAGCAGATTTAATTTTGTTCACCAAAATAGATTTGCTTCCTTATTTTGAGTATGACATAGCAAAAGAAAAAGAGATGGCAAGAAAACTGAGACCAAATGTAGATATCCTTGAAGTCAGTACAAAAGATGAAGAGAGCCTCAAAAAAGTTGCGCAGTGGATAAGATTTAAAATGGAGATGCGATAATGTGTCTCTCTATACCTAGCAAAGTCGTAAAAATCGACAAAGAAAACAATAGAGCAACTGTCGATACTATGGGTGTACAGCGTGATGCAAGTTTGGATTTGATAGGTGAAGGTGATGTGCAAATAGGGGATTATGTACTTTTGCATATCGGTTTTATCATAAACAAAATAGATGAAGAAGATGCACTTTTATCTTTGAAAATTTACAAAAAGATCATCGCGCAAATGGATGCAGAAGAGCGAAAGAGGAGGATTTTGGAAGGAGATAATTGTCCTAATGGAAGTGCATAATGGGACTTCAACTTAAAAATCTTTATGATGATTTTAGAAACGCAGAGACCATCAAAGCCTATGCAAAAATCATCAAAGAAGATGCCAAAAAGCTAGAAAAATCTATAAATATCATGGAAGTATGCGGTGGGCATACGCACACCATTATGAAATACGGCATCTTGCAACTTTTACCTCAAAATGTTAAGTTTGTTCATGGTCCAGGATGTCCAGTCTGTATCATGCCAAAAGAGCGGATAGATCATGCCTATGTTTTGGCGATGTTAGAAGATGTCATACTTGTCACACTTGGAGATATGATAAAAGTTCCCGGAAGCCGTGGAAGCCTCCAAAACGCAAGAAGTAAGGGCGCGGATGTGCGTTTTGTCTATTCGCCCTTGGATTGCCTCCAAATCGCAGCCCAAAATCCATCGAAAAAAATCATCTTTTTTGCCATAGGTTTTGAGACGACGACACCTATGAGCGCGGCACTTTTAAACGCAGTTGTGGGCAAAGATATCAAAAACATCTTTTTTCATATCAATCATGTAACGGTTCCCGAAGCGATGGCGGCACTTTTATCGGATACTGAGTGCAACATCGATGCATTTTTGGGACCTGCACATGTGAGTGTTATAAGTGGAAGCAAAATATATGAGGAGTTTCCCAAAGACTACGCCAAACCCGTTGTCGTTTCTGGTTTTGAGCCTGTGGATGTGATGCAAAGTATCAGTATGATAGTCAAACAGTTTGTTGAAAGACGCTGTGAACTTGAAGTAGAATATAAACGCGCCGTCATACGAGAAGGCAATCTCAAAGCACAAGAACTTACTGCAAAGTTCTTTGAAAAAGCACAAAATTTTAGATGGAGAGGTTTGGGTGATATCCCAAAAAGTGGACTGCGTTTGAGAGATACATATAAAGATTTAGACACAGAAGTTATTTACAAAGATATCCTGCCGACGCAAGAGATAAACGACCACAAATTTTGTATCTGCGGAGATATACTTAAAGGCAAAGCGACACCCTCAAAGTGTGTTATTTTTGGCACAGTTTGTAAACCAACAACGCCGATAGGCAGCTGTATGGTCAGCAGTGAAGGTGCGTGTGCTGCGTATTATAAATATGGGAATTTATGATGAATAAAATAATAATTTTGGCAAACGGAAACGGCGGAGAAGAAAATAATGAACTTATCTCAAAAGTTTTTTACAAAGCTTTTGAAAATGAGATTTTAGAGCGCAGTGAAGATGCAGCGGTTCTTTATGATGGTGCACTTGCGTTTTCTACGGATAGTTTTACTGTTTCGCCTCTATTTTTTGCAGGTGCAGACATAGGAAAACTTGCAGTTTGTGGAACTTGTAATGACTTGGCGATGATGGGAGCAAAACCAAAATATCTCACCTGTAGTGTTATCATCGAAGAGGGTTTTGAAGTAGCGCAACTGGAACGTATAGTAGAAAGTATGAGAAAAGAGCTTGAGATAAACGGTGCTATTGTTGTAAGCGGCGATACAAAAGTAGTGCCACGAGGAAGTGTCGATAAAATATTTATCAACACAACAGGTATCGGTGAAATACTCCAAAAAGGGATAAGCTCAAACGCAATCACGCAAGAAGATGTGATAATAATAAGCCGTGATATCGGTGCTCATGGAGCAACTATCTTTGCAGCACGTGAGGGTATGGAGATAAGTTCTTCACTTGAGAGTGATTGCACTTCACTTTTTCCTCAGGTCAAAGCGCTTATAGATGCGGATATAAAGATTACGGCGATGCGCGATGCCACAAGAGGTGGCTTAAGTGCCGTTTTAAATGAATGGACTAAACAATCAGATATATGCATCGAAGTGCAAGAAGACAAGATTCCTATAAGTGATGAGGTCAACGGCATCTGTGAAATGCTTGGTTTTGAAGCGGCTTCTTTGGCAAATGAAGGTACTTTTGTATTGGCCGTGAAAAAAGAGGATGCATCCAGAGCCGTAGAGATTTTACAAACATTTGAGAAAAATGCCCATGCCGTTGTTATCGGTGAAGTAACTCAAAAATATCCAAAAAAAGTTATTTTAAAAAGTGCTTGGGGGACTTCTCGGTTTTTAGAGATGCCAACAGGTGAGCTGCTTCCTCGAATATGTTAATGAGGAGCAATAAATGCATGAGTATAGTATAGTGCAATCGTTGCTTGATACTTGTGAAAAAAATGCAGTCAAAAACGCAGCTACAAAAGTGACCCGTGTTGTTGTGAAAATAGGTGTCATGAGTGGTGTTGAACCAGATTTATTAAAGACTGCGTTTGATATCTTTAAAGAAAATACACTCTGTGATGGCTGTGAGTTTATAATACATATCCAGCCTATTGTTGTAAAGTGCAGAGTATGTGAGGCACAATCCACTCTCCAAAAGTTAGAATACCTTTGTCCAGAGTGTCAAAGTTTAGAACTTGATGTCATAGATGGTGAAGAGATGTATCTCATGCAACTAGAATTAGAATAGCAATGTTTAGAATATTTGCAATTTGATGTGATTTGTAGAGTTTATCCATAAGAATTAAACAAAACTTAAAGCTTTGATGGATATAATTGCGAACTTTTTATAGAGATATACCTATGAGTCGGGCTTTTTGTCTGTTCAAGGATTTTTATAGTATTAAAGATTAAGGACTTGTATATGTACGCAATTATTAAAAACGGTGGTAAACAGTATAAAGTTCAAGAGGGTGACATTTTAACTTTTGACAAAATGTCTCTTGAGCCTAAAGCAACTATCGAAATTACTGAAGTTTTAGCGGTTAACGCTGGTGAACTTGTAATGGGAACTCCATTTGTAAGTGGTGCTATTGTTACTGCTGAAGTTATCAATGAAGGTCGTGACAAAAAAGTTATCACTTTCAAAAAACGTCGTCGTAAAGACAGTAAAGTTAAAAGAGGTTTCAGAAGAGACTTCACTCGTGTTCGCATCATTAAGATAGCTGCATAACTAAAAGTTAAGGAGTAAAATATGGCACATAAGAAAGGTCAAGGTAGTACACAGAATAATCGTGACTCAGCTGGTAGAAGACTTGGTGTTAAGAAATATGGTGGACAATCAGTAATTGCTGGTAACATCATTATTCGTCAACGTGGAACGAAAGTTCACCCAGGTAAAAACATGGGTATGGGCAAAGACCATACTTTATATGCACTTGTAGATGGTATTGTTAGATTCGAAAGAAAAGACAAAAAACGTCAACAAGTTTCAATTATACCTGCTGCATAATTCTACAATCTTTGGACTTTTGTCCAAGGATTACACCTCCAAATCAATCGGGTTGCAACACCTACATTAATTTAAATATTTAACAGTTTACTCTTCACTCAGAATAAGTGAATTTTTAAGTATTATTCAATCAAATCCGCCTTATTAGAGGCAAAAAGGAGAGCACTTGTTTACAGATAGTGTCGAATTAACAGTTAGTTCAGGAAAAGGTGGACAAGGGTGTGTTTCGTTTCGTCGTGAAAAGTTTGTTGTTAATGGCGGTCCAAATGGCGGCGATGGCGGAAAAGGCGGCGATATCTGGTTCAAATGTGATAACAATACACATACCCTCTCTCATTTTCAAAAAAAGATGCACATAAAAGCTGATGGCGGTGCTCCAGGTGAAAGCTCAAATATGGCTGGAAAATCAGGTTTGAAAAAAGTTGTAATTGTTCCTCCAGGGACACAAGTTATCGATGCTGAGACGGATGAAGTTCTTTTTGATATGCTCATTGATGGAGAAGAGGTTAAGTTTATAGAAGGCGGAAAAGGTGGACTTGGAAATGTTCACTTCAAATCTTCGACAAATCAAAGACCTACTTATGCACAACCAGGTCAAAAAGGACAAACTCGAAAAATTAAGCTAGACCTTAAGTTGATAGCTGATGTTGGACTTGTTGGATTCCCAAATGTAGGAAAATCTACTCTAATTTCAACAGTTTCAAATGCGCGTCCAGAGATAGCAAATTATGAATTTACAACACTTACACCAAAGCTAGGTCAAGTTAATATTGGAGATTTTGAGTCTTTCATTATGGCGGATATTCCTGGAATTATCGGTGGTGCCCATGAAGGAAAAGGTCTTGGAATAGAGTTTCTAAGACATATTGAACGAACAAAAATTCTTCTTTTTATGGTAGATTTAGCTTCCTATAGAGACCTTAAAGAACAGATAGAAACACTCAAAAATGAGGTTACTTCTTTTAGTGAAAAACTAGGAGATAGTAAATACGCTATTGCACTCACAAGAGCCGACGTTGTTCCTGCTGAAGAGATAGAAACACTTGTTAATAGCTTTTTAGAACTTTTAGGACTTCAAGCAACACAAAATTCAAAACTTGATTTTGATGTTTCTATGCCATATTTCATACAAGACAATGCAGATGCGACGCTTGGTTTTGATAAAACACTGCCATATTTTGTAGCGCCTATATCTTCGGCTTCAAATAAAAATATTGAACCGCTTAAACATGCACTCTTTAACTTAGTTCAAGTAGATAGAAAATAGCAATGAGAAGAGTTGTTGTTAAAGTTGGCTCTGCTGTTTTAACGCAAGATGGGGCTATCGCTCTTGCTCGAATGCGCGCTTTGGTTGCGTTTTTAGCAGAACTTCAAAAAGAAAATGAGGTCATTTTAGTCTCTTCTGGCGCTGTGGCAGCAGGATTTACAGAGCTTAAGCTTGACCGTTCAATTTTGAAAAACAAACAGGCATTAGCTGCTATTGGTCAGCCTGTTTTGATGAAAATGTATGCAAAAAAGTTTTCTGAATATAAAATAACAACCGCGCAGGTTCTTGTTACTGCGGCAAACTTTCAAAAATTTGATGATATTTTACGTATCAAAAATACTGTCAATACTCTTTTGGAAAACGGTGTTATTCCTATAGTCAATGAAAATGATGCAACCGCAACAGAAGAGCTTGTCGTTGGAGATAATGACCAACTTTCAGCGTATATGACCAAACATACAAATTCAGATATTTTGGTGATTTTATCGGATATTGACGCTTTTTACGACTCAGATCCACGCACAAATGCAGAGGCAAAAGTTCTTAAAACGGTAGATACGATTACTCAAGAAGATCTCTCAAAAGAGGTCAATCCAAACAATGCTTTTGCTACAGGCGGCATTGTTACAAAACTTAAAGCTGCAAACTATCTTCTAAATGCAGAGTTGAGTATGTTTTTAGCAAGCGGATTTGATCTGGGTGATGTCAGAAATTTTATGATAGAAAACAATCACACAGGCGGAACTCTTTTTACAAAAGGTTAATCATGGATATTATTTTTATGGGTACTCCGGAATATGCAAAAGTTATTTTAGAACGTTTGCTGCAAAGAGATAGTATCAATGTAGTAGCAGTTTATACACAGCCTGATAAACCGGTTGGAAGAAAAAAGATTATGACTGCTCCTGAAGTCAAAATTGTTGCAGAACAAAACGCAATAAAAGTTTACCAACCAGCGCGCTTGAGGGATGAAGTAACGGTATTAGAGTTATTAAAAATAAAATGCGACTTTATTGTTGTTGCGGCATATGGACAAATATTGCCCAAAGAGATACTTGAGCATGCCCCATGTATCAATCTTCATGCTTCTATTTTACCTGAGTATAGAGGTGCCAGTCCTATCCAGCAAACTTTGCTTCATGGTGATACGAAAACAGGTGTGACCGCTATGCTCATGGATGAGGGTTTGGATACGGGCGCAATCTTAAAGATTTCTTCTACAGATGTTCCAATGGATATGATGGCGGAAACTCTTTTTGAGCGTTTAACAGAATGTGCTGCAGAGTTGACTTTGGATGTTTTAGAGAATTTTACTCATTATCCTCCACAAAAACAAGATGCAGCAATAGCGACTCACTGTACGAAAATCAGTAAGCAAGATGGTGCTGTTACGTTTTTTGATGCACAAGCTCTTTACAATAAATACCGTGCATATACACCGTGGCCAGGTATTTATCTTTCAAGTGGATTGAAACTCAAACGTATAGCTTTTGTAGAGAGTAAAAGTCAAAACGCAATGGGAATAATTTTAAAGATTGAGAGTGATGGAATTGTCGTAGGATGTATACACGGGAGTATCAAGATATATTCAGTGCAACCGGAATCAAAAAATGAGATGGATATTCTCTCTTATATAAATGGAAAAAGATTACACAATGAAGATATTTTATCTTGAGAGCATAGACTCAACACAGATATATCTTAAAAAATTACTCCGTGATACAAATATTCAAGTACCTTTAGCAGTATGCGCAAAGATGCAAACGCAAGGTGTGGGGAGTAGAGATAACAGCTGGATAGGTTTGGAAGGAAATCTTTTTCTTTCATTTGTACTCTCTATAGATACACTGCCACAAGATCTCAAACTTGAATCTGCATCAATTTATTTCTCGCAGTTATTCAAAGATACTCTTGAGTCGCTTGGTTCAAAAGTTTGGCTGAAATGGCCAAACGATATTTATCTATATGATTGTAAAGTCGGCGGTATGATTACTAATATAACGGGTAAAAATTTGATATGTGGAGTTGGTTTAAATTTACTCTCTTCCCCACAAAATTTTTCAAAGATAGATATTGAAGTAGATATAAATAATTTATTAAAACTCTATTTTGAAAATATAGAAAAAAAGAGCTCATGGAAGCAAGTTTTTAGTAAATATGAGTTAGAATTTTATAGGAATCAAAACTTTTTTACCCACAACAATAATTTAAAAATTTCTTTAGGCAATGCCATACTTCAGTGCGATGGCTCGATAATTAGTGACGGCGAGAGGATATATAGTTTAAGATGAGTGAAGTAATCGTAATAGCAAATCAAAAGGGTGGCGTTGGTAAAACGACTACTGCTGTAAATTTAGCTGCATCTTTAGCAGTAGCAGAAAAAAAGGTGCTCTTAATAGACTCAGATCCACAAGCAAATGCTACAACTTCTCTTGGTTTTCACAGAAATGATTATGAGTTTAACATCTACCATGTACTTATAGGAACAAAAAAACTCAAAGATATTATTCTTAAGTCCGATCTGCCTACACTCCATTTGGCTCCATCAAACATCGGTTTGGTCGGAATTGAAAAAGAGTATTATGATGCGGATAATGCGAAAGGCAGAGAGCTTATTCTCAAAAATGCAATAGCAAACGTTCATAAAGATTATGACTATATTATTATTGATTCACCACCGGCTCTTGGACCAATGACGATAAATGCACTTTCAGCATCTAACTCTGTTATCATCCCTATTCAGTGTGAATTTTTTGCTCTAGAAGGTTTGGCGCAATTGTTAAACACGGTCAAGCTCGTACGTAAATCTATCAATCCAAAACTGAATGTTTTAGGCTTTTTACCAACAATGTACAGTTCTCAAAATAATCTTTCAAAACAAGTATTTGCAGATTTAAGACAGCATTTTAAGGCAAAACTTTTTAAAGATGAACAAGAAGAATACATAGTTGTTCCACGCAATGTTAAACTTGCTGAGTCTCCATCATTTGGAAAACCAGCTATTTTATATGATGTAAAATCTATAGGTTCTATTGCTTATCAAAATCTTGCTCAGGCGATTATGAGATGAAAACGCAAGCATTAGGAAGAGGGCTTGACGCACTTTTTGGTGAGATAGATGAAGCATACAAAAATGAAGGAACCAAAAGACAGGACGCAGTTTTAGAACTTTTACTTAAAGATATCCGTCCAAATCCATTTCAGCCTCGAAAGTCTTTTGATGAAGAGTCACTTCAGGAATTAGCAGACTCAATCAAAAAAGATGGTTTGATTCAGCCTATTATTGTGACTGAAGATATTGATGGATATGTTCTTATTGCAGGAGAGAGAAGATTACGTGCTTCAAAACTTGCAAAACTCAAAACGATAAAAGCTGTTTTACTCAATTCTGATGAGCAAAAGATGCGACAATACGCGCTCATTGAAAATATTCAAAGAGAAGAGCTAAACGCAGTAGAACTTGCAGAAGCTTATGGTGAGCTTCTTAAGCTTCATGAGTTGACACATGATGAACTCTCTTCCATGATACATAAAAGTAGGGCACATATCACAAACACTTTAAGATTATTACAACTTTCACTTAAAACTCAAAGAGCTTTGGTTGAAAAAAAAATCACAGCAGGGCATGCAAAAGTTCTAGTTGGACTTGATGAAAAAGATCAGCAACTCATTGTTAACTCTATTGTTGGGCAAAAATTGAGTGTTCGTGATGTAGAATCAATGATTAAAGCTATGAAAGATGAAATCGTTCCAAAACTTAAAGTAAAACCAGAGAACAGTTATGATTTTTCACAACTGAAGCAAAAAATCAACTTTTTAGGTTTTAACTGTAAATCTTCCAAAAACCAATTAACTCTTGAGTTTAAAAATGAAGAAGAGATAGAAGAATTTCTAACTTATTTCACTAAATAATTTAAATGTGTCACAATTCACTGCAAATATAATAAAATATTTTAAATTTTATAACTACTTTAACTATCTTTTCAATTTTGTCATAGTATAATTTCGCAACTTTTAGGAGGTGCTATGTTAGATATAAACCCAATACTGCTTTTGGCAACATTTGTTGTATTTCTTTCTCTTATCGCCGTTCTTAACAGTTGGCTTTATAATCCATTGTTCGCTTATATGAATAAACGCGATGAGGACATCAAAAAAGACCTGCAACAAGTTGGTTCTAACGATGATGAAATCAATGAGTTAACTCGCAAAGCGCAATCAATTGTTATGGATGCCAAATTGGAAGCTGCGGCCCTAAGAGAAAAAGTTATTGCGGATGCTAAAGAATTGGCAGAAAGTAAGTTAGAGACAAAACGTGCAGAATTAGCTAAGGAATATTTAGAGTTTGAGCAATCTCTTGCAAAATCTAAAGATGAATTAACAGAAGAGTTAATGTCTCAAGTTCCATTGTTCAAAGAAGCTGTTAAAGCTAAATTTAGTCAAATATGAAAGGATGTTTTGTGAGTAGAATTATAGTATTAATGCTAATGATATCAACTTTTGCATTTGCATCTGATGCAGAACACGCTGGTTCGGACATTGTTCAAAGAACAGTTAACTTTGTATTATTCGCTGGCTTAATTTGGTATTTGGTGGCTGAGCCTGTAAAAAATTATTTTACATCAAGAAGTCAGGCTATCGCTGGTGAATTGAAAAAGGTACAAGAGAAGTTAAATGAGTCTATAGCACTTAAGCAAGAAGCTTTGGCGAAGATAACTGAAGCACAAAAGTTTGCAGAAGAACTTGCTATAACTTCAAAGAGAGAAGGCAAAATTATCAGTGATAATATGCTTTTACAATCTGAATCTGATTTGGAAATATTATCAAAACAGTATAGTTCGAATGTAGATTTTGAGCAAAGAAAAATGGTTCGTAAAGTTGTTGAAGACGTACTTAACGAAGTCTTAAGTCAAAGTAGTGATAGCTTTGATAAAGAAGTTATGGCAAATGTTATCTTAAAGAAGGTGGCATAAATGGAAGAGTTAATTGCAAAAAGATATATAAAAGCTCTTACAAGTGGTTCTGATGTAGCATCAATAGAAAATATGTTTACAATTTTTACTGCATTAGCTGAATCATTTAAAAATGAGAAATTTGTAAGCATTGTGAATAACCCAAATGTGAACAGTAAAGACAAATTATCAATTTTATTGGATGCAGTTAAAACTGCTAATTCTAGTAACATAAATAATTTTATTAAACTTTTAGTTGAAAACAAACGTATTGAGATTATCCCTGCTTTAGCTGCAGAGTTAAAGAAAAGTTTGTCAAACGCAACAAAAACTTATAGTGGACTTGTTTATAGTGACAGCGATATTGACTCAGGTGTTATTGAGCAATTAAGTAGTGGTTTAAGTAAAAAATTTGATTCAAATATTTCTCTAACATTCATTAAAAACGATTTTAATGGTATTAAAGTAAATGTAGATAGTCTTGGAGTAGAGATTAATTTTTCTAAATCAAGAATAAATAGTCAAATGATAGAACACATAGTAAAAGCAATTTAACTTTCAACGAGAGGAGAACAAATAGTGGTAGCAAAAATTCAAGCTGATGAAATCAGCTCAATAATTAAAGAGCGTATCGATAACTTTGAACTAAGTGTAGATATTAACGAAATAGGAAAAATTGTTTCTTATGCAGACGGCGTTGCAAAAGTTTATGGACTTAACAATGTTATGGCAGGAGAAATGGTTGAATTCGAAGATGGAACAAGAGGTTTAGTTATGAACCTTGAAGAGAGTAACGTAGGTGTAGTTATTCTCGGTTCAGGCGTTTCACTCAAAGAGGGTATGTCTGTTAAAAGACTTGGTCGTCTTCTTCGTGTACCAGTTGGTGATGCACTTTTAGGTCGTGTTGTAAACGCGATGGGTGAACCAATAGACGGCAAGGGTCCAATTGAAACAACTGAAACTCGTTTCGTTGAAGAAAAAGCACCTGGCATCATGGAAAGAAAATCTGTTCATGAGCCATTAGCAACTGGTATTAAAGCTATTGATGCACTTGTTCCAATTGGCCGTGGTCAAAGAGAACTTATCATTGGTGATAGACAAACTGGTAAAACTACAGTCGCTCTTGATACTATTATCAATCAAAAAGGTAATGGTGTTGTTTGTGTATACGTAGCTATTGGTCAAAAAGAGTCCACCGTTGCTCAAATCGTTCGTCGTCTTGAAAATCATGGTGCACTTGAATATACTATCATCGTATCAGCAACGGGTGCAGAAGCAGCAGCTCTTCAGTTCTTAGCTCCATATACTGGTGTTACTATGGCTGAATATTTCCGTGATAATGCAAGACATGGTCTTATCGTATATGATGATTTGTCAAAACATGCAGTTGCATACCGTGAAATGTCACTTATTCTTCGTCGCCCTCCAGGTCGTGAAGCATATCCTGGGGATGTTTTTTATGTTCACTCACGTTTGCTTGAAAGAGCTGCTAAGTTAAGTGATGAAAATGGTGCTGGTTCTTTAACTGCATTACCAATCATTGAAACGCAAGCAGGTGATGTTGCAGCGTATATTCCAACAAATGTTATTTCTATTACAGATGGTCAAATATTTTTAGAAACAGATTTGTTTAACTCGGGTGTGCGTCCAGCTATTAACGTTGGTTTATCAGTATCTCGTGTTGGTGGTGCTGCTCAGATTAAAGCAACAAAACAAGTTGCTGGTACTTTAAGACTTGATCTTGCTCAGTATCGTGAACTTCAAGCATTTGCTCAGTTTGCATCCGATCTTGATGAAGTCTCTCGTAAACAACTAGAACGTGGACAAAGAATGGTAGAAGTTCTTAAACAAGGACCTTTCTCTCCACTTTCAGCTGAAAAACAAGTTATGATTATTTTTGCTGGTAACGAAGGTTTCTTGGATGATATGAATCCATCAAATGTTGTTCGTTTTGAAGCTGAAATGTATCCGTTTATTGAAGCATCATACCCACAGATTTTTGATAGTATCAGTAGCTCTTCTAAAGTAGATGATGACACGAAAGCACTTATGATTAAAGCACTTGAAGAGTTTAAAGCTACTTTTGTAGCAGCATAAGGAAAACTTTATGGCAAACTTGAAAGATATTAAAAGAAAGATTGGAAGTGTAAGTAACACTCAAAAAACAACACGTGCAATGAAGTTAGTATCAACTGCTAAACTTCGCCGTGCTGAAGAGTTGGCAAAACGCTCTCGTCTTTATGCTCAAAAAATGAATCAGGTAATTGCCGAAATAGCAGGACGCATAGAATGTAGTAAAGTTGGCGGATTAGATAATCGTTGTTTTGCAAAGATTGAAAATCCAAAAATAGTTGATATCGTTTTTGTTACTGCTGACAAAGGTTTATGTGGAGGTTTTAATATTCAAACTATTAAAGCTGTAACAAAACTTTTGGCACAGTACAAAGAAAAAAATGTCAAAGTGCGTTTACGTGGAGTCGGTAAAAAAGGTATAGAGTACTTTAAATATAACGAAGTTGAATTATTCGACGAAGTGAAAGATTTGAGTTCAAAGCCTGATAAAGCAAGATCAGATAAATTCATCGAAAGTTCTATAGAGGACTATATTGATGGAAAAATCGATGGTCTTCATATTGTATATAATGGATATAAAAATATCATTACACAAGAGTTACATGTTAAGAAAGTACTTCCAGTGGATTCTGTTGATTTTGACTGTGATAAAAGTAGTAAATCTGCACTTGAAGTTGAAGCGCATGATGAAGCTAAAATGCTTGACACTTTAGTGAAAAAATATATTCAATACAATATGTACTATTCTTTAATTGATTCAGTTGCGGCAGAACATAGTGCGAGAATGCAAGCTATGGATGCTGCATCTAAAAATGCTAAAGAAATGGTTAAATCTTTAAATGTTCAATATAATAAAGCAAGACAAGCATCTATTACTACAGAACTTATAGAAATTATAAGTGGTGTGGAGTCTATGAAATAATGGAGAAAAATATGATTGGTAAAATTAGCCAGGTTATGGGACCGGTTGTTGATGTTGATTTTGAAGGGTATCTTCCAGTAATTAACGAAGCAATCGAAGTTAAAGTAAATGTTGAGGGCAATGAATTTCGTTTAGTTCTTGAAGTTGCAGCTCACTTAGGTGATGGTCGTGTAAGAACGATTGCTATGGATATGAGTGAAGGTCTAGTGCGTGGTATGAATGCTACAGCTACAGGTGCTCCTATTAAAGTTCCCGTTGGTGAAAAAGTTTTAGGACGTATATTTAATGTTATCGGTGAGACAATCGATGGTGGTGATCAAGTGACTGATGCACCAACATGGTCAATCCATCGTGATCCACCACCACTTGTTGATCAGTCAACAAAAACAGAAATGTTTGAAACAGGTATTAAAGTTGTTGACTTGCTTGCTCCTTATGCTAAAGGTGGTAAAGTAGGATTGTTCGGTGGTGCTGGTGTTGGTAAAACAGTTATTATCATGGAACTTATCCACAACGTTGCTCATGGACATGATGGTCTATCGGTATTTGCAGGTGTTGGTGAAAGAACTCGCGAAGGAAATGACCTTTACTACGAGATGAAAGAATCGAACGTATTGGATAAAGTTGCACTATGCTACGGTCAGATGAGCGAGCCTCCAGGAGCACGTAACCGTATTGCACTTACAGGTCTTACTATGGCTGAGTATTTCCGTGACGAGAAAAAACTTGATGTACTTATGTTTATCGATAATATTTTTCGTTTTGCTCAATCTGGTTCAGAGATGTCTGCACTTCTTGGTCGTATTCCTTCAGCAGTTGGTTATCAACCGACACTTGCTCGTGAAATGGGTGCTTTACAAGATCGTATTACATCAACTAAAAATGGTTCTATTACTTCTGTTCAAGCTGTTTATGTACCAGCGGATGATTTAACTGACCCAGCTCCAGCTTCTGTTTTTGCGCATTTAGATGCAACAACAGTACTAAACCGTAAAATTGCTGAAAAAGGTATCTATCCTGCTGTTGATCCATTGGATTCAACTTCAAGATTGCTAGATCCACAAATTTTAGGTGAAGAGCACTACGGCGTTGCTCGTGGCGTACAACAAACACTTCAAAAGTATAAAGACCTGCAAGATATCATCGCGATTCTTGGTATGGACGAACTTTCTGAAGATGATAAAAACATTGTTGAGCGTGCTCGTAAAATTGAGAAATTCCTTTCTCAGCCATTCTTCGTTGCAGAGGTATTTACAGGTTCTCCTGGTAAATATGTTTCTCTTGAAGATACTATTAAAGGTTTCAAAGGAATCTTAAATGGTGATTATGATCATATGCCAGAGTCTGCATTCTACATGGTTGGCGGAATGGATGAAGCTATTGAAAAAGCTGCAAAGCAAAAAAGTAAGTAATCTATATTTAAAGGACTGAAATGGATAAGTTTAAACTTGAAATTCTAACTCCTAACGGTAGTATCTTCAGCGAAGATGTTGTTAGTGTAGTTCTCCCTGGCGAAGAGGGAGAGTTCGGCGTTCTGGCACATCATGCTTCTCTAACAACTTTGTTGGAAGCTGGTGTTGTTGATGTTGAAAGAGAAGATAAATCAGTCGAATCTATCTTAATAAACTGGGGCGTTGTCCAAGTTGATGAAGAAAAAGTAATTGTTTTAGTAGAAGGTGCGGTCGCTATTCGTGGTGAGAGTGAAGGCGCTATTGCTAAAGCACTTGAAGATGCAAAAGAACTTATTAAAGATATTGCAAATTCTAATCCAGCAATCGCTTCAGCAGTTGCTAAAATAGAATCAGCTGCACAAAAACTTTTTTAAACTATGATAAATAATTTAATAGATTTTTATATAAAAAGTCACCCAGTTACATTAGGTGTATTGGCTCTTTTGTCAATATACTTTATTGTTTTAAATTGGGTATTCTTTTACCGTTATTTGTATTTAAATAGTTGGTTAGAAAAAGAGGCTACTTCTCTTGAATCGCTACTCTTAGGTTCTTCATCAGTGAGTCAGAACTCATTTTTAAATAACTTTATAAAAGCAAGTGCAAATATTTCAAAACAATTGTTAGATTTAGGGATGCTTGCAGCAACTAAAGAGGCTACTCAAGGTCTTTCTGTGCTTTCTATTTTTGCATCAACTACGCCTTTTATTGGTTTGTTTGGTACTGTTGTTTCCATTCTAGACACATTTACACATATTGGTCAGGCAAGTGGAAGTATGTCTGTTATATCGAGTGGTGTTTCAGATGCGCTTGTTGCAACTGCTGCAGGTATATTTGTGGCTATATTCGCTTATACTTATCATCAATTATTAAAAAGAAAATCGTTTGAACTTATTAATATTCTTCAAATGCAAGCTGACGCTATTTTAGCACGTAGAGTTTAATAACAATGTATAATTGGGACGATTCTCCAGAATTAAATATTACGCCATTAGTCGATGTAATGTTGGTATTGTTAGCTATATTAATGGTGATAGCACCCAATATAGTTTATGAAGAAAATATAAAATTACCTCAGGGTTCTACATCAAAGCAACTCTCAAAAATACCTCCTGTTCATATTTCTATTGACAGAGATTTAAATGTTAAAATTAATAAAGACACCTATTTATTAAACGATTTTATGGATAATTTTTCTCTTTATGCAACTAACTTAGATAAAAAAGCGACTGTACTTATTAGTGCAGATAAATCTTTGGATTATGGTGTCGTTATGACTGTATTAGCCGCTGTAAAACAAGCTAGATTTACTGAGGTTTCGTTAGCTACCAATGGCTAGAGATAATTATTACTTTTATTTGAGTGGTTTTATATCATTTTCCTTCTTCTCTATCGTTCTAGGGACTTTTATATATATGATGTTCGTTACATCAAAAATAAAAACCTATGGACTAACAAAACAAGACTATATCTCTATATCTGTTGATATGCCTACAGTTGAAACTAAAACTGATACTAAAAGTGTCACCATGCCACCACAAGAAGTAAAAACAGTAGAAAAATCAAAAAGTATTGATGTTGCAGATCTTTTTAGTGATATACCTGCTAAAGTCGTCAAAAAAGAAAAACCAAAACCTGAAAATTCAAAACGAATACAAGATATACAAAAAAATATCAAAAAGACTGAGACAAAAGAAGTACAATCTTTTGCAGAAAAAGTAAAAAATATGGATAAAGTTGAAAAATCTGATAAAAATAATAAAGCTTCTGCTGGTGAAGAAGTAAATGAATATATTGCTAAAATTCAAGGCCTAGTTTATCAAAACTTTAATCCACCTGTGAATACAGAAGGAAATAGTGTAAAAGTGCTTATAACCCTAAGTGCTTTAGGAAAAGTTGAAAGTTTTAGAATTCTATCATATTCTGGAAGTGATGCACTTAATGAAGAATGCGACAGAGTAAAGGAGAGATTAGAAAACGTTTTGTTTCCAGTCAATCCAGAGAATAAATCTAGTAGTACAATTGTTATCTTGACATCTGAGGAGTAGTTTTGAAAATATTTTTTTCAATTTTGTTGTTGTTTAGTTTATCGTTTGCAAGTGATGCGACGATTGAAGTTATTAAAAAAGTTGATTCTCTTCCAACTATAGCTGTTGAAGATGCTTCTACTAGTTATGATGAAAGTTTTAAAATGAAATTTTTCAAAACACTCATCGCAGATTTGAATGTTTTATCAATTTTAAATGTAGATAGATATTATCGAGTAAATGACTTTGATGCTTCGAATGTTGTGGTTGAGAATAAAGATTTCAATTATGTTTTGCGCTATAAGTTATTTCAAGGTGACGGCGGATCATTAAATGTTCAGATGATAGTATTACAAGACAATAAGCAAGTCTTTGGGAAAAATTATAAAGTTTCAAATACAAATATTCACGTTTTTGTTTCACATGCTATGGCGTATGATATAAATGAATTCATGGGTGAGTCTTCTGTTGAGTGGATGAAAAAGAAAGTTATTTTTTCTAGAATAGTCGCTCCTAAAAAAAGTGAAATTGTTATATCTGATTATACATTAGCTTATACGCATGTTATAGTAACCGGTGGGTTTAACATTTTTCCAAAATGGGCTAATCAAGCACAGAGTGGATTTTATTATACATCATTTGATAGTGGTAAACCTACGTTAATGTATGTTGATATTAAAAATGGAAACAAAAAAAACATAATATCTTCAGATGGTATGATGGTTTGTTCGGATGTAAGCGATGATGCTAAAACATTACTTCTTACGATGGCTCCTAGTGGACAACCAGATGTTTATTCTTTTAATGTTGATACAAAAAAAAGTCAAAGACTCACTACCTATAAAGGGATAGATGTTAATGGTCAGTTTATGGAAAATAATAAGATAGCTTTTGTATCTGAACGAATGGGATATCCAAATATTTTTTCTGCTAACAGAAATGGTTCAGGTGTAGAGCAATTGGTTTATTATGGCAATAGCAATTCTTCATGTAGTGCAAATGGTGAATATGTCGTTTATAAAGCGAGAGAGAGCTCAAGTGCCTTCAATTCAAATACATTTAATCTACATCTAATTTCTACTAAAACAGATTCGATTAGAAGACTAACTGCGAGTGGGGTGAATGAATTTCCGCGATTTTCTAAAGATGGTGATGCTGTAATTTATATAAAAAATTATCAAGCACAAAGTTCTATAGGAATTATCAGATTAAATCACAACAGAAACTTTCTTTTCCCTCTTAATAGTGGGCGCATACAGTCCATGGATTGGTAGTTTGCAAGGGGATTTCGTAACCTCTATGCAAGTTATTTAAAAATTGTAAAAATATCTTGACAAAATTTATATTTATTCTGCTATAATTCTGCAAATTTAATTTTGAGGAACTCAAATAATGAAAAACGTAATCCTTTCTGGTGTTGTTGCAACACTTCTTGTTTTTAGTGGTTGTGCTGACAAAGAGCCTGTAGTTGATAATAGTGATCTAAATAAACAAGCTGTTCAAGAAGTTGCACAAACTGCATCTGTAGCGGACACTTCTTCAATGATGTCAGAAGAAATGATCAGAGCGGCTCTTGAAAAAGAACTTGCAACTGTTTATTTTGCATTTGACAAATACGACATCGTTGGTGAAAACAAAGATAAAGTTTCTAATGATGCTTCTGTTTTAAGCTCAAAAGCAAGTGCTTATGCTATTAAACTTGAAGGTAACTGTGATGAGTGGGGTAGTGATGAGTACAATATCGCACTTGGTCTTAAGAGAGCTGACGCTGTTAAAAGTGCTCTAGTTGCTGAAGGTGTAAGTGAAAGTCGTATCTCTATGGTTAGTTATGGTGAAAGTAACCCAACTTGTACTGATAAAACTCAAGATTGCTGGTCTCAAAATCGTCGTGTAGATTTTAAACTTCTTCCATAATCGATGAATAGAAATCTTTTAGTTACACTTTTTGTTTTTAGTGTGCCTTTTAGTTTACTTGGTTCCGAACCTTCTGCGTTCGGCGCTGGGAACCTTGACAGCTCTTCGCCGTACGGTTTAACAACTAATGAAAAAGTCATTTTAGAAAATAAAAATATTCTTCGTAAAGTTGAAGTTAAAAGTAATAATCAAGCAAATGAAGTTGAATCTCTTCGTGAAAGATTGGATGGTTTGCAAAGCATTATTGAAAACTTAAGTAGAAAAACTCATGAAAATAAAGTTATTCTTGATAGAATGGATCAAAGTAAAGCTGCAAATGCTGAAGTGAATAGTGAATATGAAAAAAGGTTGGGTGGTGTCTCTCAAACAAATAGTGAGAGTATAGAAAAAATAAAAGCCATTTTAACTGAACTTTCACTACTAGTTGATTCTATCAATACAAAATATGTCACAAAAGATGAATTTAATGGGCTTGTTTCTAGTGTAAATGAATTTAAATCTTTAGTTAGTAAAGAACTTAAAGTATCGGCTCCTGCAAAAACTTCTTCTAAAACAACTGCTGCAGCTGCTACAACTTTAGAAAGTATGTCAAACATCGATATAGCGAATGAAGCACAAATCTTTTATGATAAAAAAAATTATACAAACGCAATAGAATATTATACATATCTTGTTGAAAAAAACTACAAGCCAGCATATGCTAATTATATGCTCGGTGAAATAAATTATAAAAGAAAAAATCATAATGATGCCATTGCTTATTACAAGCAAAGTGCGACACTTTATGCAGATGCATCTTATATGCCTAATTTGATGTTCAATACAGCCGCCTCTATGGCTGTAAGCGGTGATAAGGCAAATGCAAAAACTTTTTATAAAGCTCTTGTGGCAAAATACCCAAATTCACCTGAAGCTAAAAAAGCTCAAAAACAACTAAGCTCAATGAAATAAATAGTGGACTTTTTCAGCCATATTAAATTTAATTATGATAAAATCCAAAAAATAAAATAAAGGTTTACAAAAATGGCAATTGAAGCAAATCAAATAGTATCACTTGAATATGAAGTACGTGATGGAAATACTATAGTGGACAGTAATGTAGGTGGTGCACCTTTAGTGTTTATGTTTGGAAAAGGTCAAATTATTCCAGGTTTGGAAAATGGGATTTCAAATATGTCTATCGGCGAAAAAGGCGATGTGTTGGTTAAATCAGAAGATGCATATGGAGTACATAACCCAGAGGCACAGCAAGAAGTTCCAAAAGATCAGTTTGCAGGTATAGATCTTGAAATTGGTATGACTTTATATGGTCAAGGTGAAGATGGTGGAACTGTTCAAGTTACAGTGAAAGAGATTGCTGGTGAGAATGTTATTATTGATTTTAATCATCCTTTGGCTGGTAAAGATTTGATGTTTACTGTAACAATTAACAACATTAGAGATGCATCTGCAGAAGAAGCTATGACTGGTATTCCTGCTGAAAATAAACAAGATGATTCAGGTTGTTGTGGTACAGGTGGCGGCAGCGGCTGTGGATGTCACTAGTTTTGTAACTGCTTCTGATGCTTCATCTCAAGCATTTAAAACAGCAACACTTTTAAAAACACTCAGTATAAACTCTCTCATTACTGGAGAGAGTGGAGTTGGAAAAAAAAGTCTTGCTAGATATATACTTCCAGATGCACAAATCATTGATGCATCTGAGTTTGATCACATTTTTCTCGCTTTAGAAAATGCAAGAGAGATTATCATTTCAAACTTAGAAAACTCTCCTAATCTTATACGACTTATCAAGGCACTACAAGAAAATAATGTACGTGTTATAGCAACTGCAAAAAGTTCGTTTTTTGACGAAAAAATTGATGATTTATTTAGCTTGAAATTTGATATTCCACCGCTTTCTCAAAGACCGGAAGATATTGATGTCTTAGTGAAAATATTTGTTAAAGAAGCTTCCCTTCTTTTTAATAGTAATGAAAAATTTGATTTTAAAAACTTTAGGCCAGATGTAAGTAAAAATGCAGATTCGTTACGAAGACAAGTGATGGTTAGCTGCCTCTTACAAGATATTAAAGATGTCGAACTTATGGATATTATGGATAATTATCTTTATTCAAGATTAGGTTCCAATAGTGATTACAGAAATTTTTTATATCTATATGAAGTGCCACTTATAAAGTCAGGACTTAGAAAATTTAAGTCACAATTGAAACTTGCAGATAAGCTTGGCTTAAACAGAAATACGTTGAGAAAAAAAGTCTCAGATAATAAACAATACATATAAAAGGATTATAAATGTCTAAAAAAATTGCAATGATATTCGCTGGTCAAGGTTCACAATCAATTGGTATGGGAAAAGAATTTTATGAAAATTCCGCTATAGCCAAAGAGATGTTTGAAGAAGCTGGAAAAAGAATAAATGTGGATTTTAAAGAGTTGCTTTTTACGGAAAATGAAAAACTCGCTCAAACAGAATATACGCAACCAGCCATTTTACTTATTCAGATAATTGCATATCGTCTTTTTATAAATGCTTGTCCTGATGTTAAAGCAGAACTTTTTTTAGGACATTCTCTTGGTGAATTTTCTGCTCTTTGTGCAAGTGGAGCAATAGATTATATCGATGCTGTAGAGCTTGTTCATAAACGCGGTGCACTTATGCAGAGTGCGTGTGAATCAATTGAAGCTGGTATGATGGCCTTAGTCGGTATAGAAGATGCAGCAGTTGAAGATGTATGTGCTCAAGCGCAAGAAAAAGGGAAAAAAGTTTGGCCGGCAAACTATAATCAAGATGGGCAACTTGTTGTTGCTGGAATGAAATCAGATTTGCTAGCTCTTGAACAAGCATTTAAAGATGCTGGTGCGAAAAAAGTGATACTTTTAAATATGTCAGTTGCATCTCACTGTGCATTATTATCACCTGCACAAGAGGCTCTTGAAGTATTGATGATAAAAATGGTAAATGAAACTTTTAGCGCCCCTATCATCTCTAACGTCACCACAAAACAATATAACACAAAAGCAGAAGCTGTATCACTTTTAAAAGACCAACTTGTTAAGCCTGTAAAATATAAGCAATCTATTATTGCAATACAAAATAGTGTGGATTTGGCTATTGAATTTGGAAATGGATCTGTTTTGAAGGGTTTAAATAAAAGAATAGCAAAAGATATGCCTACACTTAACATCTCAGATATGGAAAGTTTGGCAAAAGTTATAGAAGAAATTTGTAGCTAGTATGAACGTAACTCTTGTTCAAAGTTCACCGAAGTTAAATCGCTCAAATCTAGCAACTACACTCGCAATAGTGGAGTTGTATAAAAATAACAGTGATTTGATAGTGTTTCCTGAACTTTCTTTAAATGGGTATTTACTTCAGGATAAACTCTTTGAAGATGCCTGGGATATAGATGAACTTAATGCGTTAAAAGAAGTGAGTAAGGAAGTAGATATTGTGGTCGGTGCAGCAATACGTGAAGGTGTTGCGTTTAGAAACGCAGCTCTTTATTTTTCAAAAGGTAATTTGTTAAGTCAGCATAATAAAGTTCATTTACCAAATTACGGGATGTTTGAAGAAGCAAGATATTTCGATGCCGGAAATATCTTTGAAAGTTTTCAAACGCAAAATATGAAAATATCAATGTTGGTTTGCGAAGATTTATGGCATGAGAGTGTCCATAAAGATTTAGTAAAAGAAAACCCAGATCTTATTATTGTTTTAGTTGCTTCACCTGCACGTGGATTTGGGGATGATGGCTTATATATACAAAAGCAGTGGTATTCAATTATTCAAACTGTTGCAAAAGAGTGTTGTGCAAAACTACTTTTTGTCAATAGAGTGGGTTTTGAAGATGGTCTTGGTTTTTGGGGTGGCAGCTGTATTTTGGATGAAGAGGCAAATATACTCCATAAAATAGCTAATTTTAAAGAATATATAGAAACATTTAAAATAGAGGACAAAATATGAGAATAGCCATTATGGGAGCTATGCCCGAAGAGATTGCTCCAATACTAAAGCAACTTGGCGAGTATAAAACAACATCTTATGCTGGCAATACTTATTATGAAGCAACATATAAAGGTGCTGTGCTTGTTATTGCTTATTCAAAGATTGGGAAGGTTTTTTCTACACTTACAGCAACAACGCTTATAGAGCATTTTGGTGTACAAAAGCTTCTTTTTAGTGGTGTTGCTGGTGCTATATCTGAGTCATTAAAAGTTGGAGATCTTCTTGTAGCTACAAAACTTTCTCAGCATGATTTAGATATCACTGCGTTTGGACATCCCTACGGTTATGTTCCAGAGGGTGCTGTATATATTGAGGCAGACAAAGAACTAATCACTTTAAGCAAACAAATTGCTTTACAGATGGATAAAAATATTCAGGAAGGGATTATTGCAACTGGAGATCAGTTTGTTGCCAATGAAGAGCGAAAAAACTGGATTGGGGCTACATTTGGAGCGGATGCATTAGAGATGGAGGGAGGTTCTGTTGCTGTTGTATGTGATGCATTTAAGGTGCCATTTTTTATTCTTCGTGCTATAAGTGATGCTGCAGATATGGATGCAAGTTTTTCTTTCGATGTATTTTTAGAGGCCAGTGCAAAAGAAAGCGCTGCGTTTGTTATGAATATGGTCGATGCTATCATTGAAAAAAATGTTTAATCAACAAAAAGATAACATATGTCTATAAAATTATCTAAAAAAATAATGTCCAAACTTGGCCGCACAAACGCAGAGTTTGGGCTTATAGAAGAGGGTGATAAAATTTTAGTCGGCTTGAGTGGTGGCAAGGACTCTTTGACTATGGTTCATGCATTACGTGAGCAGCAAAGACGTGCTCCTTTTACATTTGAATTTTTAGCAGTGACGATATCATATGGAATGGGTGAAAACTACGAAGCTCTGAGTGCACATTGTAAAGAATATGATATTCCTCATGTAGTGCATGATACGAATGTTTTTGATTTGGCACAGGAAAAAATACGTAAAAATTCTTCTTTTTGCAGTTTTTTTTCACGTATGCGAAGAGGTTATCTTTATAGTGCAGCAGAAAAATATGGATGTAATAAAGTAGCCCTTGGACATCATATGGATGATGCTGCAGAGAGTTTTTTTATGAACTTTATCTACAATGGACAGATGCGTTCACTTGCACCTAAATATAGAGCTTCCAACGGTCTTGTGGTCATCAGACCACTTATCCAGATGCGCGAACGCCAACTTGCTGCGTTTGCACTTGAAAATAATATTCAAACCATTGGCGATGAAGCTTGTCCAGCAATGCGTTTTGATGTAAAGATGCCTCATGCAAGAGCACATACAAAAGAGATGCTCTCAAATATGGAACAAGAATTTCCTACGCTTTTTACAAGCCTAAACGCAGCATTTAAAAATATATCAGAAGATAGCTTTTTTGAAGTAGATAAGTTTTCTCTTTAACTAACTTTTATTTTTTTAATCTTTTGGAATCTGCCCTTTTTTTTCTTGGAGAATCTCTTCTTTTATCTCTTCTAAAAATTCTATAATGTTTTTTTGATAAGATATGGTATCTTCGTCATAAGATAAATCAAGCAATGGATAAAGTTCGTTTAGATCTATCTTTTTTGCATAACGAGGGATGACTTTGAGTTCTGCTTGGATATTGCTTATTAGTTTTTCTATAAGAACTCCATTGTTTTCACGTATTTTTTTGACAAATTCTTTTGTGTTGAGCATTAAAAGATTTGCTCTGTCTTCATCATTATTATAAATTTTCATGCCTGCATTTTTTACAATAATATAATTTTCTACTCTTGCGTTTTCATCTGCTGCTATGACAAGTGCAAAAATTTTTGCACGAAATTCCAGAGAACTATGATGATACACAAACAATTCACGAAATGCGTTGTAAAAATACTGTTTAATCCGAAAACTCAGCGTCATTCATGCTCCTAATGTGATATTATACCTCTTTGATTTTAAAGAAAGTGTAAAATAATGCTAAATACAAATGATTACGAACTTCTCAAAGAAAATTTTATAGCTTCACAAGCTCTTTTCATGAAATTACGCTCTGTAGTTTATCATGCTTCAAATATTGAATATGATGGAGTTGGTTTTTATGTGGATGAAGAAAAGATGTATAAACGGCACAGAGAAAAGTTACGTTTAAAGATTTTTCAATCGATTAGTGCTGCTTTAACTTTATATGATATAAAGCTTTTGGAGAATAAGGACGATGCATCATATACTTTAACATTAATGCTAAGTTTCAGAGATATACAAAGTCTTCTTCGTATTGATTTTACAGAAGAAAACACACTGGATATCATCCAGCTTAGCTAAGAAAAAAATAGTGCTATAATTGCACTGAAAATTTATAAGGAAATATTTTATGGGTAGAGCATTTGAATATAGAAAAGCATCAAAATTAAAGAGATGGGGAGCAATGTCAACATTGTTTCCTAAGCTTGGAAAGATTATCACCATGGCAGCAAAAGAGGGCGGGTCAGATCCTGATATGAACTCAAAGCTTCGTACGGCAATTTTAAATGCAAAAGCTGAAAATATGCCAAAAGATAATATTGACGCAGCTATAAAAAGAGCAACAGCGAAAGATGCTGCAAATCTGTTGGAAGTGAATTTTGAAGGAAAAGCACCTCATGGTGTTTTACTTTTTATAGAGTGTGCAACTGATAATAATACAAGAACTGTAGCGAATGTAAAAAGTATTTTGAATAAAAATAGCGGAGAGATGTTAACAAATGGTTCTCTAGAATTTATGTTTAGCCGAAAAGCAATATTTGAATGTAAATTACCACTAGGCACTGACATTGAAGAGCTTGAGCTTGAGCTTATAGATGCTGGTCTTGAAGAGATTGAAGCGGAAGAGGGTATTTGTATAATAACAGGTGATTATACAAGCTTTGGTACATTGAGTGAAGCTATAGAAAAAATAGGAATCGAGATTATAAAAGCAAACCTTGAGAGAATAGCAAATACTCCAATCTCTATAAGTGAAGAGCAACAAGCAGATATAGATAAAATCTTGCAGAGACTAGATGATGATGAAGATGTTCAAAATGTCTTTAGCAACATAGCATAAACTTCCACCCTGTGTGGAAATTTATACGCATAAACGAAATACCTTTTTATCTTCCTTGAACAGCGTTCCCCATATCCCACATAGGTAAGAAAATACCAAGCGCAAGTAAAATAACCATAGACGCAATAATAAAGAGCATAACAGGTTCAATCGCTTCTGAGAGTCCATCAATAATGGCATCAAAACGCATTTTGTAATATTCAGCCACTTTTTTTATCATCGCATCTAGTGTCCCACTATCTTCACCAGCACGTATCATTTGAATAATCATATTTTCAAATAACTCTGTATCTTGGAGTCCTTTATTTAGAGTGCCACCTTTTTCAACAGCCGATCTTACGGTAAGGAGTCTATTTTTAAGTGGCAGGCTATCTATCATAGAGATAGAGGTGTCTAGTGCTTCAGCTATAGGAATACCGGCGCGGATAAGTTCAGAAAAAACAAGAGTAAATCTACTGAGTGTAGAAAACTTGATAATGTTATTGATAAGATAGGTTCTAAGCAAAGCTTTATGCCAGCCAAATCTGAAATTGTAGGAGTTATCAACAAAATATTTAAAGATCATAAACGTAAGAACAAGTACAGCTAGGACATAAAGGCCATAGTTATTAAATAGATGTTCTAGTGTGAGTAAGATTTGCGTTGGAAGTGGAAGTTCTGCATTGAGTTCTTCAAAAATAGCTTTAAATTCCGGAACAACATATGAGATAAGAATTGTAAACGCAACTGCCATAGCTATCATAACATTTCGTGGATATGCCATTGCTTTTTTGAATTTGATGACATTTGCGCGTATCTCTTCAAGCATATTTGCTAAAGCATACAGAGATTCATCAAGATTACCAGTTTTTTCACCGAGTTGCACCATTGCAATTGCAAGGTTACCGAGTTCAAAACGAAAGTTTTCCATAGAAGCTGAAAGAGAATGTCCCGCGTTTATATCATCTGCAAGTTTGCTAAATACTATTTTTAGGGCTTCATCTTGCGTTGAAGTAGCAATTTCATGAAGTGAATCGTGAATAGAAATACCTGCATTTGTCATAACAGCTAATTGTCTAATAGCTGCAATAAGAGCATCTGGTCTAATTTTTCTTTTTTTAATATTTTGGAGCAAATTTGTCTTAAATCTTTTGAGTTTAGCTTCAAATGGCTCTTCAGATTCAACGACTTTAACAATAATACCGGAGAATTTTATTTTTGCATGACTATTTGCTTCTTTTCTATCTTGGGCATAAAGACCTATATTTTCTTTTTTACCTTTTGTAAATACTGTTACGATAAAGTACTTCATCCTTTTGCCACCTTTAAGACTTCCTTGAGACTTGTAATTCCATCAAGTGCTTTTTGGATACCGTTTTGATATATTCCTATAAAACCTTCACTCACAGCGAGCTCATGTAGTGCTTCTTTGGAAGCTCCTTTTGCAATGAGAGATGAAAGTCCTTCTGAGATATTAAGAACTTCACAAATCATTTCTCGTCCCATAAAGCCAGTGTCATTACACTCTTTGCAGCCTTTACCCGTATAAAATCTTGCACCATCAGGTATAAGTCCACCTAACTCTTCAAGTGTAGATGCCGGAATAATCTCTTCTTCTTTACAGCTAAGACAAATCTTTCTAACAAGCCTTTGAGCTTGGATAGCAACAAGAGCACCGCTAATGAGGTAATGTGCAATACCCATATCTACCATACGAGGAATAGCACTTATAGAGTCGTTTGTGTGAAGAGTAGAAATAACTAAGTGACCTGTTAGAGCGGCTTTTATAGCTATTTCAAGTGTTTCCTGATCACGAATCTCACCGATCATGATCTTATCTGGATCCTGTCGAAGGATAGAACGCAGGGCATCCGCAAAACTCAGACCAACTTTGGGATTTACTTGAACTTGCTGAATAAGATTCATTCTATATTCAACTGGATCTTCAACAGTAATAACTTTATCTTCTACATTTCTAAGTTCATTTAGTGCACCATAAAGTGTTGTTGTTTTACCACTTCCAGTTGGACCTGTAACCAAAATTATTCCATAAGGTGCTTCAAGACCTTTTAAAAATTTATGATAACTCACACTATCCATACCGGCATCTTCAAGTTTTACAAGTGCTTTTTGTTTGTCTAGAACACGCATAACGATGGACTCACCGTATAAAATAGGGAGTGTTGAAATACGAAAATCATATTCTCTTGCTCCGACTAAAGTGGAAAAACGACCATCCTGAGGTTTTCTTTTTTCAGCAATATCAAGATTGGCTAATAACTTGAGTCTCGAAGCAAGAGGTGGATAGATGGATTTTTCAAAAATGAAAACTTCAGAGAGTTTACCATCGATTCGTCCGCGAACAACACAATTTTTTTCCGTAGGTTCTATATGCACGTCACTAGCTCTGCCGTTGATACACGCTTTGAGAATAACATCAATAAGTAAAAGAATAGAAGATGCTTCTTGCTGTTCCTCTATAGAACTAATCGAATTTAGCTCATCTTTTATCTTTTTAACAAGACCTTTAACACTATCTTTAAGTTCGGCTTTAAAGAGATACGATGCTATCTGTTTTTTTGTTGCCAGTGCAACTTTAATAGGTTTTCTTGGGAAAAGTCTTTGTATAGACTCTTGAGCGTTTATATCAAGTGGATCATTAAACGCAATACTTACACTCATGTCATCTTCAAAAATAGGAATAGCATTGTGTTTTTTAAGTTGAGCAAGAGGCGAGTTTGATGTGAGTTGATAATCCATGTCGATAGAGTCTAAATCTACAAAAAGAATATCTAACTCATGAGCGAGTTTTTCTAAAACGGCTCTTTCACTAATGTAATCATAGTTATCAATTATAGAAAGGTTGTAAACGCCATCTCTCACTTGCTGTACAATAAAGCGCACCAGCCTATCCATTGTCATAAAACCTGAAAGTGTTATATCTCGTAAAATCAGGTTTGGATGTATTCCCTTAGCGAGAAGCCTATCTACCTGACCTTTCATAATGGAACCATTAGCCAATAAATCAGTTGTTACTCTATCCACAATTGCCCCTACCAATAAATGTGTCTTTTGATAACTATTGTATCATAAAACTCTTCAATCACCATTTTACTAATTCTCTCCTCTTCGAGTATATAAAGCTTATAAGAGAGTTTAGGATCATGTAGATCATCGAAAATATAAACAGATCGTTTATCATGTTTTTTGAGTTTTGAATAAAAATCAAATACTTTGGATAATATGTAGTCTGTTGTTGGTAAATTTAAATTTTCTAAGTCATACCCATCTACAAGTGCATGGTAAAGAAGTTTTTTTTGCATAAGTATGATTGAAAAATAAGCGGCGTTTGCGCGAGCTTCTTTTGAATATTTTAGCATTGCAAGAGGCATAGCTAATCTATCTATTAAGTCAGACTGTAGACAAGAAAAAGCATATAAAGAGAGAAACTCATCTTCTTGTTTGTAATATTTAAAATGCTCAAAACCTAGATTACATGCTGCCTCGTATTTATTATTTTGAAATAACTGAAGCATTTCTAGTTTGGCATCTGCATAAAGATTTAAATAAATCAATAAGGATAGTATAATGAGCTTCATTTGAATCTTCCTGAGAGGATTTCATCGAGTAGTAAATTAGCACGATTTGAATTAGACTGTTTTGCATATTCTCTTAAAACTTTGATTGCTTTTTCTTTGTCACCTAGTTTTACAAGTGATTGTGCAAAAATAATCCAGCTTGCTTCTATCTCTTTGTTGAGCTCATTTGTAATTAGAGAGTAGTTGTATGCCTCACGGTATTCGCCTAAATCGTAATATTTCTTAGCTATAAAAAGACTAAGTGTAGGATTGTTGTTCTTTCTAAATCTTTGAATAATTTCTTTAATATCACTATAAGTATCTTGTCTTCTTATATTGACTACACTTGTTTTAGATTTTTCTTCTTCTGGTGCTGTCTCTTCAATTGTTGGACTTTGTTTTTCTGTAACCTCAATTGTTTGTGTCATAACTATTTCTTCTATATTTGTTGGAGCAGGAGAAGTTTGCGGTTGTATAACTTTGATGTGTTTTACATCATTAATCTGTGCTGGTTCATTATCATATTCGAGATTGTTGTGTTGCATGTTTTTTATAAAATTCATAGATGGAGTGAGAATAACTTTTCGTTCTTGTTCCGTTTTTTCAACAGCTAAAAGAGGTTGTGTAATAGTTATGGCTGCATATTCTTGTGATGTTGTAGTTTTTACTGGAACGGCTTGCAGAGGAATTTCATTTGTACTGTTGTCTTTAGCGAGCGCTTTTTCTTGTGTTTCTTCAGGCTTGTGTAGGGTATTGTCTTTTTGTATCTGAACTTCAAAATAATTTGAGTTAATTGAAACATATAGTAAAATAATAATTAATAGAGAACTTATCAATATAACTGCAAGCGGAATATATGATTTTATCTTATATCGTAACCATTTTTGTTCGAGTTGATTTATATTAAGCATGTAATAAGCCTGTATGAAGTGCAGACATCTCAATAATTTTTGTGGAGACACTGTTTGTTTTTAGTGAGTAAAGTTTATGATTATTTTCATAAATAGCATAGATATCAAAAAGTGTGTAGAGCAGTTTATTAGTATCTCTGTAATTACCTCGAGTGATTTTGTGAATGAGATTGACAGTTTTATTTGTAAACATATTGGCACTATCAAAGCAGTTTGCTTTCATAAGTTTTTTTTGAATATAAATTTTTAATTCTGCGCTTGAAGCATTTTCTAGTTCAATACTTTCCCAAATTCTTGTTTGAAAATGTTCTTTTGCAATAAGGTCTTCTTTGTCTGTTTTATGCAGTGTAATAACAAACTTAACACTTCTTGTATCTGAGAGTAGTCGTATCTTTTCCATAAGTTGATTCGAATAGAGTTGTGCTTCATCAAGTAAAATAATAGGAATAGCATCAAGTGAACTTTGTTTAACAATTTTCATAAATTGTGTAAAATTGAGCTCCCCTCTATAATTTACAGAAAATATATCTTGTGCTAATGTTCTAAAAAATTCACTTTCATCTAAAATAGGAGTTTTGTAAATAAACATTGGTTGATTTTTTGAGATATCATGGTAAAGTTTATTGAGAAACATACTTTTGCCAGTTCCTGGTCTTCCATAAAGTAAGACCATCTTAAGTGGTTTATTTATTGAGTCTTTTAAAGACTGATAAATGCTTGATATTCGATCAAGCTGTATATAATCTTTCGCATTTACCGTATCTAAGAAAACATCTTTTGAATTTTGAAAGATACTATTACTCATGACCTACCTTATTCTTTTTCTGTGCTGTTAAAGTCTGTTCTATTGCTTTTTAAAATGCTATTTGAGAGCCCTTCATAACCTAAATCTGATAATGATACAGAGTTTTTCTCTCTGTGTATAATATGTGGTTCAATAATAACAACAAGTTCTTGTGTCACTTTGACATTATTTTCATATTTAAACAGGTAATTTACTATAGGAATATCACCTAAGAGAGGGACTTTATTTGTCTCTCGTGTATTTTTAGTATTAATAAGACCACCAAGAATAATTCTATTACCATCTTTGACTGTTACAACTGAAGAGAGTTGACGACGATTAAGATCTGGTGGCATATCTCTACCTGTATTGGATTCTTGTGATATATCTACATTTGTTTCTGATAAGGATGGGTTAATAATCAAAGTAATTGTGTTGTCATCGGCAATTTCAGGAGTTATAGAGAGAAGAACGCCTGCAAAAACAGATTGAATATTTTCACTTGCTGATGTTAGTGAGCCAGCTGTTCCTGCAGTTGACAATGATTCTGATTTGATTTTATAAAAATACTCTGTTCCTGCGGTGATAAGAGCTGGCTGATTGTTTAAAGTAAGTACTTTAGGATTGGAAATTGCACTTACATCTCCTTGCGTTTGAAGGAATTTTATTACCTCATTTAAGCTTCCTCCAGCTTTAAAACTTACAAGACTTGCCGCGCCCTTAATAGCATCTGCAGCAATCTCTGTCTCGGTAATATTGATTTTGCCAGTATCCGAGTCCCAAGCAGATACATTTTGATTTTGCAGTTTGTGTACGCTTAGTTCTACATTTTGCAATGCATAGATTTGACTCCAGTCTATCCCCGTGCTTTTTCCATCAGAGATGGTAACTGTTAAAAGTTGTACATCTATGAGTACTTGGAGCTGTACTTTATCTTGAAGTTTTTTGAGATAGTCATCAAAGCGTTTCATCTGTTTTGTTGTTGCAGTTATTGTGATAAGGCCTGCATTTTTATTGATGATTGGTTTTGGAGCTTCATATACATCTTGAGGTCTATTGAGTATTCTTTGTAGTTCTAAGTCTAATTCTTCCCAAAATTTTACTTCATCTAAACTTTCTATTTTAATGCCAGATTGTGCGCCAGAAGTAGCTTGTCCATTTGATGTTTGGGGCGTTGACCCTCCTGACATACCGCTTGCTTGTGAGTTTGATTGAGAGCTGAGTGTGATATCAGTACTGCCTTTTCCTGATCTTTGTGAAAGAATATAATCAATATTAAATACCTTTGTCGTCAAATAAGAAATTTTAAGTACATTGTTTTCAAGAGTATAAGAGAGATTGTTTTCACCTAATACAATGGCTAAAACTTCATCAATTGTAAGATTTTTTAAATGTGTTTTATTGAGTTTTGTATTTAAAAATTCTTCGGCATGGGGATCAGCTACAATGATACTAAATTGACATTCATCGCTTAGCTGTTCAATAAACTCTATAATCTTTGTGTCTTTTGTGGAACTAATACTAAAAAGTTCATAAGAACAATCAGCAAAGGCACTCGTTGAGAGCAGTAGAGCCAATAAAGTTGCGTTTATTTTTCTATTAAAAAGTTTCATTTTTAGTTCCTACTTGTTTTTAAATTTTAGATTTTTGCTATCGCTTTGTGTACTAAGCGTTAGTTTTTTATTTTTATTTGTCAAGTGAGCAGATTTAAGGTCTAAACTTACAACTTTATAGCCCTGAACTGTGTCACCTATTTTGCACCATTTTCCATTTATGAGAGCAGCCCCATTCATAATTGCAGCAAGTTTGAGTGTAGGTGCAGTTGGTAAAGGAGTTTTAAAAGCAAAAGTACCACTAGTAGCTGGTACCTGCTTTACGGTATTAGTAGTATCCAAAGTAACTTTCTTCTCAAGAAAAATAAAAGGATCATTTAATGCAGCAATAGTTACTGCAGCGACACCTATTCTAGGAGGTTTAATAGCATCAATCTGATGATCTACCCATGCAAGCTCGTTCGAGCTGAGTGCAAGTGTAAATACAAAAAAGCCAAAAATTACGTTTTTATTCATTAGTATATAATCCCCCAAACTGAGATATTTAAATCAGAGTGTAAGCCATTTGCGGCTGTGATATTCATATCGTGTATATCAACAACAAGATCACTTTGTTCGAGTGAATTGATGAAATTTACGGTGTTTTTATATCCAGCTACAGATGAAACTGTGATATCAAGTACATGCCCAAAGGAGGTGTTCATTTGGGCTAGTTTATTGGTGAAGTTTAAAATTTTAACATCATATTTTTTTGCGTTAGTGGAGATAGAATGCAAATACTCACCCCATGCTCTTTCATCATAAATTAAAAAAGCAATTGCTTCTATTTTATTTTTTATATATGCATTATTGTCTTTATGCATAAGCATTTCATTTGATGCCTGTACAGTTTCAGCTTCAAGTTGTGCCACTTTGGCTTCAGTGTTATTTTTTAAGTACAAGTTATCATTTTTAATATTTGTTTCGACGTTAATAATTTCATGATTTTTAGTTTCAAAGTTTTCAAATGAACTTTCCCAAAAGAAAAGATATGATACAGCGAAAATAGCAGTAAAAATCATAATATACGTCATATAAATATCTTTCTGATTTTTTTCTTTGAAATTATGGTCAATCTGATGTAAAAAATCCTCAATATTTGTTTTCATAATAGTTCTACCTTTAATGCACTAAAGTATTTCTTTGTATCATCTTTATAAGATATGTAACGGAGTGAAAATTTGAAAACACCTTGATGGATATTGGTTAAGTGCTCAACAAGTTTAGTTATTTTTTTATCATCTTCTGCAACTAGATTGAGTGTTAATGTTTTGATGGATTCTTTTTCATTATAGTCAAGATTTTCGAGTCGTACATCATAGTCATTTAAATCTTTTGTGAGCGTAGAGATAAGTTGAGCTTTCATTGGATAATTGACTTTAACATCGTGAATTTTGATTAAAGTGTTTTTCTTATCTGTATATTCATCTTTCTCTTTTTTTAAAAGAGCTAAGGCCTTCTCTTTATCCGCTTCTTTATTTTTTATAGTAGCTTCTCTTGAGATCTTTACATTATGTACTTCAATATATTCCTGTTGGAGCAGATTGAGTTGCAATTCCTGTGCATAACTTAATACCCAGTAAGTGATTGGATAAGCAAAAGCAATAGCAAAAGAAGCGGCAACAGCCATAATTAACTTTCCACTTTCTCGTTTGATGAATTTAGGTGGACGATAAAAAGTGCTGAAATTATTTTCATATCTTTCATGCGGAGGTAATGTCGCATATAAATGCATAAGCGCATGCATTTGTTCAATATGTTCATTATTGCTTTGGAACCCATAATCAAATGCAAAGTCACTTGCTTTAATATTGAGTTCAGATTCTATCATCTCGTCTAACTTAGTAAGAGATGGTATTTTCATACCAATATATAAATGCTCTATTTTTTCTAGATCAAAAGCCCGTTTTAAATATGTAAGAATGTCATTGATATTTGCAAACAGTTCTTTGTATAACTTAATAATAAAGCTTTTGTAGTTGCTCTGCGTTTCTTTGAGATTTTGTGTAGAAATAAAGTTGATAAAATCTTGATATTCCACTCTCTCACCATAGAGTTCGCAAAATCTTTCATGCATTTGTTTCAGTGAGAACTTTATAGACTTAGCATATACAAACTCTTTATCATGATAGATAGTAACAAAAGCATCGTTTTCTTGAATATAAATAAAACAGTGTACCCCACTATTTTGAATGAGGTTTTTTGTGTAGAGTGATTTAAGTAAAAGAGGTGATGGTATAATAATATCAATATATTTTATCTTATCTATAGCAGCTTGATATGTTTGAGCAATTATGAGTGGATCAACAATAAAAACATTAAAGTATCTATTTTCTAAATCAAGAGTATTAAATGTTTCAATAAATTGAATTTGATATTCTACTGCTTGATCGAGTGCAAGTTCGTCATAGACTTTGTTGAAAATAGCATCCGTTAAATCTTCTTGGGGAATATTTTTACTGATTTCAATTTTTGCATTTATAAAGCTATGTGTATTTAGAAAAGAGAGTACAAACTGATTTTTTATATACGAAGGTGATAAAGCTTCATTTAAAACATCAGACGTACCACTAAAATATGTGTTATTATAGGGATTAATTGATATTACACTTGAAAAAGAGTGTTGCGTTGATTTGTCCATAAACTATAATCCTATTTAAATTTTACCATTAATGTGGTGCAAAATTCATCATTCTTGTAAAACTCTACTCGATAAACTTTTTTAAGTGTGTCAAGTGAAAAACTCTCACTCATATCACTTTGTTTTAAAAGTATTTCCTCTTCATTGGAAACTCCTTTGGAATAGTATCCAATAACATTCACACGAACTCCATCATTTTTTAATATCTTAAAATCGTCATTTACAAAAAAATATGAAGCTTTTTCTACGGAAGTAACATTTCCGTCAATCTCAATCTTGTAAGTATCAGGACATGAGTCTGATAGTTTAAAGTACTGAGGCTTAAGCTCAGTTAACTTTTTATTTGCTATAAAGATTTCGATTTTCCCTTTTGAATATTCTACTGCTCCCAAAGGACTCGAAAAATTAAAGAGATTGTTAGTCGATTTTATCGGAATAAAGCTTAAAGAGTTTTTGATATCCTTTAAATTTAGTGAAATATTATTATTTATACTAACAAAACCATATTCCTCAATAATTGTATTTATCTCTTTTTCATTCATATCAAATTTTCTTGTAAATTTAATATCCATAATTTTCATGAATTCTTCTATAGCAAGAAGTTGATAAAAAACTTTTTCAGATAAAGAAGAGAGATTTTTACTGCTTTCAATTGCAAACGCAGGTTTGTTATTGGTTACAGCAAAGTAAGTTAGTGAAAGTTGCATTGCTTCATCATCAAACTTTGTATTAGTATTTCTGACATCAAAACTATGATGTGATTTTAGAAGTTTTTTATTGAGATTTTCTTTTACAAGAGAAGCAATTTCATCAAGATTACCAAAAGGCTGATTTTCTTTGAGTTTGCATTGATCAATAACGCAGGTTTGTCCCCATGCATTTGGATTGAAGATATTACCTTGTTTTTCTTTTCTATAAAAACCATGTCCATCATGAAGATTGAGGATAAGTGAGACTTTTTCTTCTAAAATAATTTTCTTTATCTCTTCTATAGTTTGTTTGTCAGAATCATTCTCTGTTATAGCAGAAAACTTTCTATTCATATCACCGTAAATACCTCTTGAATTTTGTTGAATACTTTTTTGATTGAGATTTGGAACAATCCATAAATTTTTTGACTCTATTTCATAGTGCGTTGCAAGAATAGAAGCTGCAAAATAGCCACCTGGTTCATCACCATGTATTCCACCTATAACAAGTAAAGTAGTATTGAAATCTGCATTTTCTTTTTTAATAAGTTGAATTTCTCCATACAGCGAAGAGAAATATAATAAAATAAATAAAAAAAACTTCATTTAGCGTTCTGTGAAAATTTTCATTTTTTTGTCTTCTAATTTTATCATGAGAGTTTTATCACCAGTAAATCTAAAAGTATCCGATCTATACATTTCTTTGAATGTTATTTTGAAAACATTTGTCAAATTTGGATAAGGAACAATACTTATATTTTGAAAAATAATCGTTTTTTTCTCACTTTTTTGGAAAACCCTTGTTTTAAATCTTTTAAATTCTGGATATTTCATGCCATCATCTCTAACAAAATCAGGAGTATAAAAATCAAGATAAGTATCTGTGTCGCTGTAAAGCCAAGCATATCTCCATTTGAATAATTCAGATAAAAGTAAAGAGAGAGTCTCTTTGGATGAAATTTTTGGTGTTGTCTGTTCGTCAATGATTAAAAGGGTCTCTTTATAATTGATTTTCCCCTCCAAACATTCTATATTTTCATTTTCTATAGCAATACAACCTTTGGTGTATGTATCTCTTGTTTGTTCTGTTGGTAAACCATGAATCCAAATACCATGACCATTTTTTCCCTGAAATCTGTCATAGATATTTGGGTACGAAGTCACAAAAGCAAGAGGACCATAAAAAGAGTCAAGATTTTTGTCTTTTGAGAGTTTATCTATAATACGATAGATACCTATAGGCGTTTTTAAATCTCCTTCTTCTGCCTTGTCTCCATTATTTTTTCCTGTATAAGCACTATGTTCTTTGACAAATTCATATTTATTCTCCTTGTTTTTTACATATAAAGAGAGTGTCGATTTGTTTTTGTCACAGTAAAGAATACTACTATACTCTTCAGTAAAACCAAATTTTGTATCCTTATCTTTGATATATTCACTCCAATAAGATTCTCTAGTGAGTTCTTCATCCATTATTTTGGCAATATTGTCTATACCATTTATTCGATAATTATCTAAAGATTCATTCGCAAAAAGCAAAACATTTGTAAAAATAATAATCATAGCTGTTTTAAATAGTTTATTAACATTATGCTTTGTCATTTTGATATCCTATTTCTTTTAAATAATTTTTATCTTTACTCCAGCCTTTTTTGACACTTACCTGAAGGTCAAGGTAGGCTTTTTGTCCACTTAAAAATTCTATTTTTTCTCTGGCATATTTTCCTATACGTTTGATAGACTCTCCGCCTTTACCGATAATGATGCCTTTTTGAGACTCTTTTTCGATGATAATAGTCGCATAAATCTTATCCATACCTTTGTTTTCTTCTATCTTGTCTATCAAAACATCCGATTCATAAGGAATCTCATCGCTGACATTTTCAAAAACAGCTTCGCGTATAAAACCTGCATAGATATCACGCACAAGCTCACTTGTTAAATCTTGAGGATCAAAAAGATAAGGAGAATAAGGCAGATTTTTTGCGATAGTATCAAGTAAATCTTTATGTCCTATTTTTTTTGGTACAGCGATAGGAATCAATGCTTCAAAATGGTCTGAAAATTGGTTATACGAGCTGATGCGTTTGAAGAGTTTTTCCTGAGTAACTTGGTCGATTTTACTAAGAACTATAATATGTTTCACCTGATTATTGTTTAGTTTTAAAAATTTTTCATAATGCTCTGTAGAATCTGTTATCGGTGCAAGATAAACAATAAGGTCACAATCTCCCATGGCTTTGAGTGCTTCATCAAGCATAAACTGGTTGAGCACTTTTTCGCGCTCATGTATGCCCGGTGTGTCAACAAAGATAATCTGATCTCCATTATGCATGACAATTGCGTTTGAGCGTTTTCTCGTTGCGTTTGCTTTTTGAGAAACCATTGCGATATTTTCACCTAAAAGGGAGTTCATAAGCGTGCTTTTACCTGCGTTTGGACGACCTATAAGAGAGACAAAACCACTTCTTGTGGTTTCTTGCGTATTTATTTCTTGGCTCATGTGTATGACCTTTATTTGGTGTTTTTACAATATATAACGAGAGAGATCTTCATTTTCTACGACTAAATCAAGTTTTTCATGTACTAAAGCAGCTGTGACAATACAATCTTGTCCTTTGTAGCTCTCAGCATCAAAACTTATATCTTCTAAAACTTTTTCCAAAACTGTATGAAGGCGTCTAGCACCAATGTCTTCGGTTATCTCATTGGCACGATGAGAAAGTTTGGCTATAGCACGAATAGCTTCATCATCAAAACGCAGCGTAAGCCCTTCTGTCGATAAAAGTGCCTCATACTGTTTGAGTAAAGAGTTCTGTGTTTGTGTAAGTATGGCATAAAGCGTCTCTTCTGTTAGTGCTTCAAGTTCAACACGCAAAGGAAATCTTCCTTGAAGTTCAGGGATAAGATCACTAGGTTTACTTACATGAAAAGCACCTGCGGCGATAAAGAGAATATGGTCCGTATTGATGACACCATATTTTGTAGTAACACTGCTGCCTTCAACAATAGGAAGTAAATCCCGTTGTACGCCTTCCTTACTTGGATCATTTCTGCCCTGAGATTTTTCACTGAGAGCTATTTTGTCTATTTCATCCAAAAAGATGATGCCACCATTCTCTGCACGACGTAATGCTTCTGCGTTTATGTTTGTCATATCTAGGAGTTTATTTGTTGCTTCGAGTTTTAGAAGAGACTTTGCATCTTTTACTGTAAGCTCTTTTTGATTATCTTCTTTATTCATGGTAGAAAATATTTTTGAAAAGCTTTCTTGCACTTTTGCCATTTCAGGAGGTATATTTGTATCATTAAACTCAATATTTACTTTTTCAAGTTGCAGTTCAATGATTGTATCATCCATCTCACCGGATTCTACTCTCTTTTCCATGGCGCAAAGTAGATGTGCATAGTCATCTTTTTTACTTTCACTCGCACTAGGAGAAAGAGGTGGGAGAAGTGTTTCTACTATTTTGTTACGGATATAGTTTTCTATTTTTTCTTTGTTTTCTTCTTCTTTTTCGGCTTTTACGATAGTGATTGCGTTTACGACAAGATCACGGATCATCGACTCTACATCACGCCCGACAAATCCTACTTCGGTGTATTTGCTAGCTTCGACTTTGATAAATGGTACTTTCATCATTTTTGCTAGTCTTCGTGAGATTTCTGTTTTTCCGACTCCGGTTGAACCTATCATAAGTATGTTTTTAGGCATTATTTCATTTTGAAGTTCTATAGGAAGTTGCATTCTTCTATAGCGTGTTCGAAGTGCTAAAGCTATAGTTTTTTTTGCATTTTTTTGAGAGATAACATATTGGTCTAAATATGCAACTATCTCTTTTGGCGTTAAATTCATTATCTGTTTTCCTAAAGAGTGAGGATTTTGATATTGTGGTTTGTGTAGATACACAGATCTGCTGCGATAGTAAGACTCTCTCTGACAAGCTCCTCTTCATCGAGTGAAGCATGTTTTTTGAGTGCGCGCGCTGCTGCAATAGCATAATTGCCACCGCTACCGATAGAAGCTATTACACCATCTTCTGGTTCGACTACATCCCCATTTCCTGTTAAAATGAAAATATGTTCGTTGTTGAGAACGATCATCATAGCTTCAAGTCTGCGAAGAACTTTGTCTTTTCTCCAAGCTTTGGAAAATTCTATAACAGACTTGAGAAGATCACCTTTTTTATTTTCTAAAAATTGTTCAAACATTTCAAAAAGATTAAAAGCATCAGCAGTGCTTCCAGCAAAACCTGCAAGAATCTTGCCATTGTGAAGTGTCCGAATCTTTGTTGCATTACCCTTGAGGATAGAACTCCCAAAAGTAACTTGTCCATCACCACCTATAACAGCTTTATTTTTGCCCTTATAGGCAAGTATGGTTGTTGCATCAAACATTCTTATTCGCCTTGGATATCCACATGAAGTGTTGCATGAATACCATGACCGAGTTTGAGGTCTAGCTCATGTTCACCAACTGTTTTGATAGCAACTTTGTCAATGATGTGTTTTTTATCTATTTCAATACTATGTTGTTCGAGGAGTGCATGAGCCACTTCATCTTTTGTGATTGAACCAAAAAGATGGCCGTTATCACCGAGTGGTTTTGTAATGATTATTTCCGCTTTATCCAGCTTCATTGCAAGGGCTTTTAGTGTTGTTATCTCATCTGCCAAATCTTTTGCTTTTTGTGCCTCATCGGCAGCATGTTGTGTTAATATCTCCGTTGTTGCATGTTTTGCAAAACCTTTAGCTATAAGAAAATTTTTGCCATATCCGTCCTTTACCTCTTTAACTTCGCCAATTTTCCCTAAACTTTTTACATCTTTTATAAGTAGTACTTTCAATTTTATTCCTTTTTTTTACTTCTAAAACAAGAGAGAATTATCTCTCTTTTGGTCCGCCATAAGAGACAATACCGTGCGTTAAGTTTCCGATTTTTGTGTAGCCCATATCACCTAAAATTCTTGCACAGTGTGCAGAACGACTGCCTACATGACAATAAAGAATGATATTTTCATTTTTATCCAGTTTTGCTTCATCTAAAGTTTGGAAGAAACTGCTTGTAGGAACAAGGGCATCTGCTCCAGTAATATGACCCATCATCCACTCCATATGCTCACGAACATCGACGATTTTAAAGTCAACCATACCGAGATCACGGGCTTCGATAAGTGCGATAAGTTCATCGCCATCGATTTCTCTTTGGTTTACAAGAACTTGACACTCTTCTTTGGTAAGACCACGTGAATGTGTATGAACTACCTCTTCCATACCGAGTTCGATGCGTTTTGCAGCTGCAAACGCAGGAGTACAAAAGATTTGGCAGTGGCAAACACCTTCTTCTGGTATCTCATGTTCAAGGGCAGGTTTACAAGGACAGATTCTATCTTCAACACTTCTTGGTTTGTCATCTACCACTTCAACCATAAAACAAGGACAAAAACGCTTGTTGTACATCATTTTGTTTCTGGCAAGACCCATCTGGACACCCTCATTTATCTCTGCTTGAGGGTTGTATTCCCAGTTAAATTGTTTTACCACTTTATCTGTAAACTTAATAGTTTTTTCCATTTCAGCTTGAAATTCCGGAGAGATCATGTCAATTTTGATAATGCTCATTTTGTATCCTTTTTATTTATTTAAGTGATTTCTTTTTTTACCGGCAATAATTCTTCTAAGCGCATTGAGTCTAATAAAACCTTCCGCATCTTTTTGATTGTAAACTTCATCTTCTTCAAATGTCGAGTGTGCTTCAGAATATAAGGACATATCTGACTCACGACCTACAACTTCTACATTTCCTTTATAGAGTTTGAGTTTTACAGTTCCTTGGACATATTTTTGTGTAATGTCAATGGCTGCCTGCATCATCTCTCGCTCAGGAGTAAACCAGAAACCATTGTAGATAAGTTCTGCATATTTTGCAATCATGCCGTCTTTCATATGCGCTTCTTCACGGTCTAAACAAATAGATTCTATAGCGCGGTGTGCTTTAAGCATGATAGTTCCACCTGGTGTCTCATAACATCCGCGTGCTTTCATACCGACAAAACGATTTTCAACGATATCAACACGCCCGATACCGTGTTTGTTACCATACTCATTTAATGTTCTCAAAAGAGTAGCAGGAGACATCTCCGTGCCATTTACAGAGATAGGGTCGCCATTTTTATAGCCGATAGTAATGTACTCTTTTTCATCAGGAGCATTCTCTGGAGAATTTGTCCACAACCACATAGACTCTTCGGGTTCATTCATTGGGTTTTCTAAGTGAAGTCCTTCATAAGAGATATGAAGAAGGTTCGCATCCATTGAGTAAGGGCTTACAGTAGGATTTCCATTCGCATCCAAATGCTTTTGGTCTATTTTAATTCCATGCTCTCTCGCATACGCTAAAAGTTTTTCTCTTGAGTTTAAGTTCCACTCTCTCCAAGGAGCAATAACAGTAATGTCAGGGTTGAGACCTAGATAACCAAGCTCAAATCTTACCTGGTCATTTCCTTTTCCTGTAGCTCCGTGACTTACAGCATCTGCACCCATCTTCGTCGCAATCTCAATTTGTTTTTTGGCGATAAGAGGTCTTGCGATAGATGTTCCAAGAAGGTACTCACCCTCATAAATAGCATTTGCTCTAAACATAGGAAAAACATACTCTTTTACAAACTCTTCTTGTACATCAAGAATAAAAATATTTTCAGGTTTAATGCCGTTGTCAAGTGCCTTTTGGCGTGCCGGCTCAACATCTTCACCTTGTCCTAAATCCGCTGTAAAGGTAATAACTTCAGCTTTGTACTCATCTTGTAGCCACTTCAAAATAACACTTGTATCAAGTCCGCCTGAATATGCTAAAACTACTTTTTTGACTTCTTTTTTCATATAAAAAAACCTTTGCTTGAGAAATAATTGACGCGATTATAACGAAAAAGAGGTGAGGGAATACTTATAAAAAATGAATTAAATGAGTGCCGAGATAAAATATAAAAAGAGTGTAGCAAAACTAAGCAGAAAAAAAGTGTTTGATTCAAAGGAGTTTATTTACCCCTTAGAATCAAATAATATGCCTGTTACTTCTTGCATCTTAGGTAAAAAATCTGCAGCTTGTTCAGCAGGAAATCTTCGTATCATTTTGTTTGTTTGTGCTTCGATAACAGAGACATAAAAAATGTCGTTTGTATCTACGCCAAACTTGAGATTTGTATTCATTGGAGCCATTGCTTTGTTGAGGTCATCTACCAAATCTTGAACTTTTTCTTTTGAATCTATCTTATTTAAATTAACAGCAGAATCTTCTTTTTGCATTTGTTTGACAACATCCACCTTTTGTGGTTGCTGTATCTGCTGTTGTGCCTGTTGCGCTCGTCCTTGAGCCTCACTCGAAGCTAACTGTGATTGTTGCTGTCTTGCAACATTTGCTATGCCATCCATGACTTACTCCTATCTTTTAAGAATATTATTACACTTTAAATCGACCTAAAAATAAATAACTTTAATACAAAATATGCAAAATTTAAAAATAATTAACTTTATGCTACTCTTGCGTTTATGAAAACCTACAGAAAACTTCTTGCAAACGAACCTTTACTCAAAAGACTCTCTGGCATACAACTCATCGTTTATTTTGGCGCATGGTTTTCCAATGTTGCAATTTATACACTTCTTTTAAGTATGCATGTTTCAGCAGAAATCGTTGCGTTTACTGCGATGATTCATTTTGCTTCGGGGATTATTCAAGCGCCTTTTTCTGGGAGTATTATCGATAAAGTACAACCAAAAAAGTTGATGCTATGGTTGATTTTTTTGGAGATGAGTACAACTTTTTTCCTTGTTTTTATTACAGAGCTCGCGGATTTGTGGTTGCTTTATATCCTTATCTTTATCAAGATGGCAGCAGCAAGTTTTTATTTTACAAGTGAGATGTCATTGCTTCCAAAAATACTGAGTGCTTCAAATCTACAAAAAGCAAACGAACTGCACTCTATCATCTGGTCACTTTCATATACGCTAGGTATGGCAGTGAGCGGGTTTGTTGTTTATATACTTGGAGTGAAGATGGCGTTTATCCTTGATGGATTTATTCTCATGGCTGCGTTTTTTCTTTTTTATCGCATCGATATCCGAGTTGAACTCGAAGAAACGCAAGAAAATCTTTTAGTGATGATGCAAGATACTTTTACCTATCTCAAAAAATATCCTCATGCGATGCATCTGATGTTTTTGCATGCTTTTGTCGGTTTGACTGCGTTTGATGCGCTTGTAGCTTTGATGGTGGATGCGTACTACGCAAGCATCATAGCCACGTCACTTGCATTGGGTTTACTGCATGCTAGTCGAGCTATCGGTCTGGTTATCGGACCTGTTCTCATGCGAGATTGGGTAAACAATAAACGACTTGTTTATATTTTTATTGCGCAGGCTTTGGCTATTTGGCTTTGGGCGTATGTGATGCAAAATTTTTACCTCTCCATAGTTGCAAGTGTTGTTGTGGGTTTTTTTACGACAACACTCTGGTCTTATACTTATACACTTTTACAAAAAAATATCGATAAAAAATATTATGGTCGTATAGTCGCGTATAACGATATGCTTTTTCTCTCTATTGCTGCGTTTACATCCTATATGATAGGGTATCTTGCGACACTCACATATTCTTTGGGGTTTATCACTTTTCTTATTGGTCTAGGTTTTGCTTTTGGCGGAATCTATTATCGCTGGATATACAAAACGCAGAAAATAGGTGATGTGCAATGATGACTTTTGCAGTTCTTGGCGGATTTCTTCTCAATGTCGGTGCGTTTTTAACTTACAAAGGCAAGATTTATCAAGCAGTTATCGTCTATCTTTTTGCTGATATCTGTTGGATAGTCATGGCATATGAAAGAGATGACTATATAGGTTCATTTTTTATTATCACAGGAACTACTTTTGGTTTTTTGACCTATTTGAAGATGCAGCGTGGTGAGATGAATAAAAGCCTCAATAAGGAAAAAAATGATTTATAACTCAAGCATAGGTGCAATAAAACTCTCAAATCTTACAAGACTCTATCCTGCAGTTGTGGTCGATATGCATGGTGAAGTGGCGGAGATGAGCTTGGAATGGGCTGATTTGTATGGTGAAAAAGTGAAACTCTTACGCTATATCCTTGTCTTTGACTACACCCAGCCCGCTGAGGATGTAAAAAACAAAAAAGTTTTGGAGTTTGAAACAAAAGAAGAACTCATCGTGATTATGCAAGAGGTAGCACAATTTTTTCAAGAGTGATTTTATTACTATTATTTTTGTGTTAATTGAGTAAAACGATGCTTTAGTATAATATCATAAGGGTTTTTAGAACAAAAAAATTGACTCTTTGATTAATCATAAAGATTTTAGAGTCAATTTGATAAAATAAATTTCTTTATAAATATCATTGCTACACCTCAGAAGTGAAATTTAAGTGAATTTTACTTCTGAGCTGACATTTAAAAATTTATTTACTAGTCTTGAAAAAAGGAGCATCACTAACGAACATGCAAATTAGAGAATTAGACTTAAAAGAATTAGATAAAGCTTATTTAGTTGTCCGTCAACTACGAGATAAAGTTTCTTACGAAGAGTTCGAAGACCTTATTTATGACATGAAACACACAAAATATCAAATGTTTGGCATCTTTGAAAGAGAAAATCTTGTTACATTTGCAGGAGTGAGTGTAAATACAACGCTTCAGCATAAACGCCATCTTTGCGTATATGATTTTATTGTGGATGAAAATGAAAAGATGAAGGGATATTCCGAGATGATGCTTGAATACATTGAAGATTACGCAAAAATATGTATGTGTGAAAATATTTTGTTTTTAGGTGAGTTTACACAAGGAAAATTGTCAAATAGTGAAAATTCAGTCTTTTGTGTCAAACGAATTTCAGCTTCAATCTAAACAAGTGGGACTGTAAATAATTCTGTGTCAACACCTAATTTCTCCTAAAATTATATCACAATCCTAAAGCGTCTTTATAGTTAGAATTTTTGTAATTTATGAGACTGTATAGGGTTTAGTTATTTCACAGTCTCTATGTTTTGTTATATCTGAATCTATAAATATCTTTCTATCTCTAATGCTCCATGAAATACACCTAAAATATCTATAGTTTCTGTATCTTTGATAAAATATGCAATACGATAATGTCCATAAAGTAAAATTCTAATTTCATTATTTGTATTATCCTCATAGGGATAACCAACTTTTGGGAATGTAGCTAGTATTTGAGTTTTAGTGAAAATTTCGTTTACAACCTTTTTAGCTATTTTTGGATTATCTTGTGCGATATAGTCGTGAATATCTTTCAGCCAAAAACTTGCTT
>MIBW01000093.1:0-223 GCA_001829625.1 Sulfurimonas sp. GWF2_37_8
TTTTACCCACTCTGAAAAATAAACACTTTTATCAAAAAGAGTATCTATAACACCAATAGTTGGCTCATTTTTGGGAGAATTTATTCTAAATACTCCATCATCAATAAAATCAAAATCATCTTTTGTTATTTCAGATAAATCACTAACCGCCATAGATATTAAAAACGGAGCTTTTGCTTTTAAAATCTCTAATTCATCAGGTCGTAACAAGATAGTTGTTTCA
>MIBW01000093.1:317-9820 GCA_001829625.1 Sulfurimonas sp. GWF2_37_8
TCTTCAATGGATACATCAAATTTCTCAACATAGTATGCATCTACTATAACTTTAAGAAAATTTGTTTTTGCTATAGTTTGAGAAGTAAATGGAATCTTTATTTCATCTATTTTTTTTATAGTATCATGATTTATCTCACCATTGAGCTTTTGATTTAAAATACTAATACTGTGTGTTAATCGTTTTATAGATTCATTTAGGATTTTTAGAGATATATAATGAGTGATTATATGTTTCGGAGAGTCATCAAGTGAAAATTTAGCACCTACTATAGAGCTATTAGGAGTATTTGAACTATTTCCTAAAAGAGCTTGTAATCTATTACTTTTTGCTGCAATTTTATTGTAGTGTACTGTAATAAGTGCTCCTGGAAGTAATTCTTGCCCTTTCCAATACTTTTGTAACTCACTCAAGTTCTTTAAGAAGCCCTCCAATTTTGATACATTTACAGACTTACCTTTTGGTAAATTGAGAAATACAGGTGTTTTTGTTCTAGATGCTTGCTCAAATCTTCCTTTTAATTGTAGTAAATTATTCAATGTTTACTACTCCTTTAACTCACGAGATACTTGACTTTTTGAAATCCCTGTTAGAATTTCAATTTCTCTTACAGTAAATCCATTACTTTGCATGTGCTTTAAATCCATATTTGCATTGTTTTTATTAACATTGATATAGAGTTTTTTTAAATAATCATACTCATTACTTGGGTCACTAAATGCTATTGATGTTCTAATAAGATTTTTAAGTTCCCCTGGATAAGGTATCACATCCATAAATTCAAGTATTTTCTTAAATAATCTCATATTTCTTCCAGCAAATTTAAACTTCTGTAACATATCGTTTAAAATAGCTTCACCGACTTCAATAAGGTCTTGCTTTGTGTAATGACTAAAATCAATAATAGCATCAAATCTTCTTGACAAAGCTTTGTCAAACGCTTTGTATAAGTTGGTAGTTGCTATTAAGATAATATGTTCATTTAAACTATCCAATCCTTTTAAAACAGAAGAAGTTGCTCTCCCCATCTCTCTTAAATCATTTGAATTAATCCTATCAATCGCAATAGAATCTATTTCATCAAACAAAATAATAACTTTATGCGGATTGGTCACAGAAGAAATTTCACTAAAAAGTAATGATATATTTTTAGAAGTTTGCCCAAGTTTGCTATCAATTACAGAATCAAAATCTACAATAAATAACTCTCTTTCAAGTATTCTTGCTATTTGCTTCACTGATTCAGTTTTACCTGTTCCAGGAGGACCCTCAAATAAAAATTTATTGATACCTGCATTGTGCCCAATAGCATTTATTATCCCTAAAATATTATCCTTGATTGAATTTGGTAGTGGCAATGGCTTACTTGATGTTTCCATTCTCTTAACAAATAAATTTTCACTTGCATCAACCTGCGGAGAAAAAGTATTTGCATCTGATAACAAAGCCATAATATATTCAGAAAGTTGATAATCATTATTTTTGTCAAAATATTTTGCTATTTCATATGCTTCATTTCGAAAAGCAGAATCATTTTTTTCTGCATGATATTTTATTAAGTTTAATACACTTTTTTTTTTCATTTGAATCCTCTTTTCCGTATTGTATCTCAATTGGGACATTAAATAAATAGTTGGGACAAAAAACAAAAACAAACTTTAGCTTATTTTTCATAAAGTATCAAAAATATTTTGATTTTTAAGTTTGAATATTTGCTAAAAAATGTAAAAACCGTGTCATGTATGTAATTGTCTATAACCGCTTCACTTTTTTCGGTTTTCAACAAATCATTTATGAAAAATACGCAGCATACATCTGCTCATCAAAAATGTTTAGTAATAATATTCTTAGCAGTCTTTCTTACTTTAAGTAATTGTTTTTTTAGCACTTTTCATAGTTTCATTGACTACTTTTTTTGCATTATCCCATCTGTTATGTGCATTGAGCATTACAAACAATATATCTTTTTTATCTTTTTTTACACGAGCTATCAAACAGGCACCTGCGCCGCTTGTATATCCCGTTTTTAGTCCAACAACATTTTTATTTTCTCTTTGAAGTTTGTTACTTGTATAGACTGAAAATCTTTTATTGGTATTGAGTGTTGTAAAGGTATATTTATTGAGCTTGACTATAGCATTGAAAGTTTTATTTTTGATAGCATATTCTGCAAGTTTCATCAAATCTCTTGCAGTTGACTTATGTTTAGTATCGTCAAATCCAGCAGGATTTACAAAATTTGTACTTCTCATCCCAAGTTTTTTTGCTTTTTTGTTCATCATAGAAATAAATCTTTTTTTATTGTTATCTCCTAAATAATAAGCTATTGCAAACGCAGCATCATTTGCTGATTTTATCAAAGCTGCATGCACTAAATCTTTGAGTTTTACTTTGTCTCCGACTTTGAGACCAAGCCTTGTCGGTTCCACATCAATCATAGGTTTCGTGATTGTTACCACATTGTTCATCTTGCCGCTTTCAATGGCAAGCATACAGGTCATAATCTTTGTAAGACTTGCTGGTCGCAAGACTCTGTTATCATCTTTTGTATATATCGTTTTATTTTTTGCAAGATCTTTAACGATGATTGAATCTGAGTCTTTTCCGATGGTAGTAAATGTTTTCGAATTATTTGTAGCATAAAGAGTGGAAGAAAAAGTAAAACAAACTATAAAAATAAAATAAATCAATTTCATGAAAACCCTTGTTAATTGTAGATTGTGATTATAACAAAAACTTAAAGATAATAAAGATAAAATCGATGCTATTTTACTTTCTTTAAGGATTCGCTTATGTCAGTTTCTCTTATTATTTTACTCGTTGTTGGGATCATTTTAGTCCTGATGTATAATTCTTTAGTTGCAAAAAAGAATCAGGTTGAAAATATTTTTGCGGGTGTTGATGCTGTACTCAAAAAACGCTACGACCTTATTCCAAACCTTGTTGCTTCTGTTGGTAAATATATGGAGCATGAAAAAAGTATCCTTGAAGAGGTGACAAAACTCCGCGCAGATGCCAACAAACCAAACATAAGCGACGCACAAAAAATGGCACTTGATGCCAAAGTAACCTCTGCTCTTGGTTCTATTATGGTAGCGGTTGAAAACTATCCAGAACTCAAAGCCAACGAAAACGTTATGCACTTACAACATTCGCTCAATGAAATAGAAGAACAGATATCCGCAGCCCGTCGCTCGTACAATCAAGCGGTTACAGACTACAACAATGCCATTGAGATGATTCCTACAAACTTTATGGCACAAGCTATGGGTTACCAAAGAAAAGCCGTTTTTGAAATCGATGAAACGCAGCGACAAAATGTCAATGTGAAAGAGCTTTTTAACTAAAGATGAAAAGTGTCAGTGAACTTACGGATTTTTACTACAAAGTTCTCTATCCGACTCTGGGCAAACTAGAGAAGGAGAGAAAACATCTCAGATACCGTATTTTTCTTATCGGTTTTGCCTATACTTTTGTATTTATTTTTACTGTACTCGCCCTCCAAAATGCTTTTTTATTTGGCTTAGACTTCTTTGCGTTTTTGTTTGTTGTCTATCTAGGTATAGGTACGTTTATCTACAAACTGCTTATCAAAGACTACACCCATGCGTTTAAAGACGCAATCATCCATCCACTCATCACTGAACTCGATAACAGACTCTCTTATGTCCATCTTTTTCATGTCTCACAACATCTTTTTGAGCGTTCAGAACTCTTTGTCGGACGTATCGACCGCATGAGCGGTAATGATTTTGTGCACGGAGAGATAGAGGGGGTAAAGATAGAGTTTTCTGATTTACACGCTGAAAAACGTCACAAAGATTCCAAAGGAAGAGAGACTTGGAGCACTGTTTTTCATGGACTTTTTATCGTTGCAGACTTCAACAAAACTTTTCATGGCAAGACAATCGTACTTCAAGACACTGCCCAAAAAACATTTGGAAACGTCATAGGCACCTGGCTTCAATCCAATAACATAGTCCGCGATATGCTTGTAAAACTTGATGATATAGAGTTTGAAAAAAAGTTTGTTGTTTATGGCAGTGACCAGATAGAAGCCAGATATATCCTCTCACATTCGCTCATGCAACGTATCCTTGCGTTTGAGAAAAAAACAAAACATCCTGTTTACATCTCATTTGTGGGGCACGCCATCCACATCGCTATAGAGTATAATAGAGACCTTTTTGAACCTACAGTTTTTAGCTCACTTTTGGATTATAATACAGCCATGGAATATGTTCAAACCCTTCATCTTGCTATAGGTATCATCGAAGAGTTAAAACTCAATCAAAAATTATGGAGTAAAAGATGAATGAAGTAACCATCCTCAAACGCAGCATACAAGATCTCTTCACAGCAAAGATGCTTAAATACTCTCTTCTGCCTTTTATCTTAAGTATCTTACTTTTATATACACTGTTTTTCATCCTTGCAAGTGCTGGAGCTGAAGAGTTGGGTAGGTTTCATGTGCAAAGTTCTCAAATGAGTGTACAAAACGGAGTTACACACACGGAGAACTTTTCGGCAGAGTTCCAAGAGAGCGCTATCATCACATTTCTCCTCAGCCACGCCATCACTTCATGGATAGCAACATTTTTTATCTATGCTATCGGCGGTATCATCACGCTGTATCTCTCTATCTTTGTAGCACTTATTATCATCGGTTTTATGACACAATATGTGCTTCGCGAACTCCAAAATAAACACTACAGTGATGTTCACATGAGCGGACATTCTAACTTCTTAGAGGGGATATTGTTTGCGTTTAAATGGCTTTTTGTAATGCTTTTGCTTTTTATCGTTTTATTCCCGCTTTACTTTATCCCATTTGTCAACATCATCGCTATCAACTTTCCGCTTTACTACTTTTTTCACAAGATAATGCACTACGATATCACCTCAAATATCTGCATAAAAGAAGAAACGCAAGTGATAAAAAGCAAATATGCAGGAACACTCAGACTCAAATCCCTAATGCTCTACCTACTCTCCCTCATCCCTTTTGTCATCTTCTTTGCTTCGATATTTTATATCATATATCTAGGACACGGTTATTTTCTTGAAGTGAAAAAGATGCGTGCACTTTAAGTGTAAAATCTTGCAGCATATCCATGAACCCATTTCTATTTTAGTAGGATTTAAAGAAGAAATACATTTGTTTAGATTATTTTTGTTATAATTTCAAGAAATACAAAAGGATTACTATGCGATTTTTATTTATTGCGTTTTTCATCTCTCTTTCACTTTTTGCAAATGACAAAGCCCATACATTTGCGCCGAATGAGGATTGTAAGGCGTGTCATCCGCTTATCTATGATGAGTTTAAAGGTTCCATGCACGCAAACTCTCTTCCACAAAAAGATGCTATCTTAAACGCAGTCTGGGCAAAACATCCAAAACATCTCAAAGCAGAACGTTTTGAATGTGGCAAATGCCACACACCAGCGGCGGACAACCTCGATGCCATGCTTAGTTCTGATAAAAAAGCACTTCCTGATGCCTCCAATCCTACACATGATGAGGGGATAAGTTGTGCCTATTGTCATCGCATTCAATCAATAGAATATCATGAGCAGAGTAGCACCAACATCATGACAAATACCGAAAAAAATTATTACGGTACACTCAAAGAACATATCCAGTCACCTTATCACAGTATAGTGAGTGAGGGCAATGAACATATGAAAAACGGCAATGTTTGTATCGGATGTCACTCTCACCGCATGAACAACCATAATCTTAATGTCTGTTCAACCAACATTGATAACCAGATGGACGGAGCAAATTGTGTGAGTTGTCATATGCAAAAAGTAGCAGGCAGCGTTTCAAACCTGAATGAGCGAAGCGAACATACCTTTCATGGTTTTGCAGGGTCGCACTCACACTCAGATATGCTGAGTAAATATGTAGATATTTCTTTTGAAGCGCAAGAGAAAGGCTTTTCCATCGACATAAACAACACAACATCTCATGCCCTGCTTTTGCACCCTCTGCGCATGGCAGTTCTTAAAGTCAGCGTGACAAGACAAACGCAACAAACGCAACTCAAAGATGAAGTTTTTGTCCGTGTTATAGGCAAAGATGGCAAGCCTGCAATGCCGTGGATTGCAGACACTACGCTCAAAGATACTATGATTCAAGGAAGTGAAAAACGCAGAGTTAACTATGATTTTGTTTTGCAAAAAGGAGATAAAATAGATGTAACTCTTGGCTGGTTTTTAGTCAATCCGCAAGCTATTGAAACTCTTAAACTCAAAGAAGATGCGGTTGCAAACAAATTTCATATTTTTAAAGAGATGCACTTCTCATTTTAGAAACGAATAGAGATAAAACTAGTTATAATTGCGAAAAAAATAAGGAAGAGTAAGTGAAATCACCTCGCGGTTTTGGTAAAAACTATTTTACATTCTCGGCTATTTTGGCCTACAGCGTGCAAAACAAACTCCAAAGCCAGCTTGACTTCGCCTCTTCTTTTTTCATCAAGAGAGCCTCAAAAGAGTCCAAAGAGACTCTTGATGCAATACCTATTTTAGAACTCACAGAAACTCTTCTTTTGCAAAACGCAAAGCCGTGTTATTGCAACATACTTTTCAAACTCAAAACACGACTCTCTTTGCTCCTCAATATTTTTATCTCAAGATGTCCTTTTTATTGTAAATATTTTGCATTTCGTCGTAGCGGCGTACACCCTCCTCACTTTTAATATCCACTTCATTTCATTATAAAAAAATAAAAAAACAAGGATATTCTAATGTCAAAAAATTATGTAATCGGTTTCCCAAGAATTGGGGAACAAAGAGAATTAAAAGCAGTTTTGGAAAAATACTGGGCAAAAGAGTTGCCATTTAGCGAGGTGAATGCCGTCGCACTTGAGCTGAAGCAACGCCATTGGGAGTACCAAAACGATGCGGGGATAGACTGTATCAGTTGTAATGATTTTTCGTTTTATGACAATATGCTCGACACTTCGGTGATGTTAGGAGCAATTCCAAAGCGTTTTAAAGGTTTGCAAAACGAATCGCTCTATTTTGCAATGGCACGCGGAGACAAAGAACGTACAGCGATGGAGATGACAAAGTGGTTTAACACAAACTACCACTATATCGTGCCTGAACTTGAGGCGGATATTCTTTACAAACTCGACGCAAACAAAATCATCCGTGAATACAAAGAGGCAAAAGCCTTTGGCATTACGCCAAAGATTAACATCATCGGACCGCTTACTTATTTAGGGCTCTCAAAACGGATTGATGGTGGCGATGTGTATGGACTTTATGGAAAAATCATACCGCTTTACGTGGAGCTTTTAGAGACGATTAGCACGCTTGATAGTTCTGTTGTAGTACAGATAGACGAGCCGATTTTTACCAAAGATTTGGATACAAAAGTGCTCAGTCTCATCAAGCCGACATACGATACTTTATCTAATGCAGCGCAAAATATCAACATCATAGTGAGTACATACTTTGAACATGCCAAGGAGGCGACGGCTATTTTGGTACATACACCTATCTTTGCTATTGGACTTGATTTTCTCTATGGCGAGGAAAATTTTGACTCTCTTGAACTCTTAGCCCAAAGCGGTAAAACACTCGTAGCGGGCGTGGTTGACGGGCGCAATATTTGGAAAAACGACATAGAAAAAACAGTGGCACTTTTAGGTAAAATCGCCTCTGTCATGCTGAGTGAGCGCGTTTATGTAAGCTCTTCATGCTCACTGCTTCATACACCATTTACACTCAAATATGAAGAAAAAATGGATGCAGGACTCAAAAACTGGCTCTCCTATGCGGTGGAAAAATTGGGCGAAATCGCGCTTGTATCGCAACTCTTTCACGAAGGCAAAGAGAGCTTCAATAGTTACGAACTAGAGTTGCTACATGCCAACAAGGTGGCAAATATTTCTCGTCAAACATCCGCACGTATCCACGATAAATCGGTGCAAGAGAGAGTAGCAAATTTGGCTATTTTTGAACGCGAAGGGGCTTTTGAAGAGCGAATAAAACTTAAAAAATCTCTTTTGGGATATAAAAATCTTGCAACCACGACTATAGGTTCTTTCCCTCAAACGCAAGAGATACGAAGTGCTAGAAATGATTACAAAAAAGGGCTTCTTTCTCAAGAGAGTTATGAACTTGAGATGAAAAGTTACATAGATACCTGTATCGCGTTTCAAGAAGAAGTGGGGCTTGAAATCCTTGTGCACGGTGAACCTGAACGAAATGATATGGTTGAGTATTTCGGTGAACAACTAAACGGCTACGGATTTAGTCAAAACGGCTGGGTGCAAAGTTATGGCAGTAGATGTGTCAAACCTCCTTTTATCTATGGAGACATCTCTCGCCCAAAACCTATGACGGTGGATTGGATAAAATATGCGCAGAGCAAAACGCAGAAGATAATGAAAGCGATGCTAACGGGACCCGTAACAATACTCAACTGGTCGTTTGTGCGTGATGACAAACAAAGAGAAGAAGTTGCCAAGCAGATAGCGCTTGCAATAAGTGATGAAGTAGATGACTTGCAAAACGCAGGTATCAAAATCATTCAAGTGGATGAAGCTGCGTTTAAAGAGGGTTATCCGCTGAGAAAAGAGAAGATAGTAGCCTATGAAAAATGGGCGGTTGCTGCCTTTAAACTCTCCGTTTGTAGTGCGCATGAGCAAACGCAGATACATACGCATATGTGCTACAGCGAGTTTAACAACATCATCAAAACCATAGAAGCGATGGACGCCGATGTCATCTCTATAGAAACAGCAAGAAGTGACAACAGACTTCTCAAGATATTTAAAGAAGTAGGCTACAAACAAGAAGTCGGTCCCGGCATCTATGATATCCACTCACCACGGGTTCCAAGTGTCGCAGAAATGGTGTGCCAGATAGAACATCTCTTAGAAGTATTGCCAAAAGAGCAACTCTGGATTAACCCAGATTGTGGTCTCAAAACCCGTAAATGGGAAGAGGTAAAACCAAGCCTCATAAATATGGTCGAAGCAGTGAAAATCGTGAGAGAGAGAAGCTGAAATAGGGTGTTTTCACGGCATGTATGGGTTTTTATATGCCGTGAAAAGGATTAACCCACAGGCTCAAATGGCACTAACTTAAGCAAATAAAGAGTAAAAATCAGGGAATAAAAAAGCTGGAATACAGCTGGCTTTAACAAAGAAATCATCACCAAATAAAATTCTAAAATTAAAGTCAGTCGTAAAATGAATCACTGATGTTATTAGGGTGTAATTTTTTTCATTTCCATATGCTGTGAAAGAAATCTCTTTGCTATCTCGACTCTTCCAAGATATCATGAGGTAAATTTTCACCAGAGTGTATCAAATCTTGGAGTAGCTCTTTGTGTAGAAGATTGATCGTACATATTGAATGCAGCGTATGAACGTAAAGATTTACTCCAAAAACATGGAATCGTGCAAAGTATGAGCAGAAAAGGAAATTGCTGGGATAATGCAGTGGCTGAGAGCTTCTTTCATACTTTAAAAACTGAGC
>MIBW01000094.1 GCA_001829625.1 Sulfurimonas sp. GWF2_37_8
GATAATTTCAAGAGCAATAAAGAATTACACCAAATTATTACAGCCATCAGTGTTTACACGAAGAAAGAGTTAGGTTTTATGTGCGAAAGTTGAGTATATTAGTTTTAGAATTATTTGATATAATTTGCGCGATTTATGGAGCGAGACTCTGTACTTCAATAAGGAAAATCGATGACGAAAGAGTATATTTTTACCTCAGAGTCTGTAACAGAAGGGCACCCTGATAAGATGGCAGATCAAATCAGTGATGCAATTCTGGATTATATTATTGAGCATGATCCAAAGGCACGTGTTGCGTGTGAAACTTTGGTATCAAATGGTTTTTGTGTAATTGCAGGCGAACTGAAAACGACGGCTTATGCCCCTATGCAAGAGATTGCAAGAAAAGTTATCCAAGAGATTGGATATACAGATGCAACCTACGGTTTCGATTATCGTTCTGCTGCAGTATTAAATGGAATAGGTGAACAATCTCCTGATATTAACCAAGGTGTTGATCAAGCGGATGGAGAGATTGGAGCAGGTGATCAGGGTCTTATGTTTGGATATGCGTGCCGCGAAACAGATGTTTTAATGCCACTTCCAATATATCTTGCACATCGCTTGACGCAAAAACTAGCTGAAGTACGTAAAGAGGGAATTATTCCATATTTACGACCAGATGGAAAAGCACAAATAAGTGTAAAATATATAGGAGATAAGCCTGTTTCAGTTGAGACGGTTGTTGTCTCCACGCAGCACGCTCCTGATGTTTCTCAAGAGAAAATACATGAAGATGTTATAAATGAAGTTATACGCAAAGTTATCCCTGCAGAGTTACTCAGTGAAAGCACTGTATTTCATATCAATCCAACAGGAAAATTTGTTATCGGCGGACCGCAAGGTGATGCTGGACTAACTGGGCGAAAAATCATTGTAGATACATACGGTGGAAGTTGCCCTCACGGTGGTGGTGCATTTAGTGGAAAAGATCCTACTAAAGTAGATAGAAGTGCTGCATACGCCGCAAGATGGGTTGCGAAAAATCTAGTTGCATCGGGTGCTTGTGATAAAGCAACTATTCAAGTAGCATATGCAATTGGTGTGGCAAAACCTGTATCTATAATGGTAGATACGCATGGAACAGGTGTGGTCGCTGAAGAGAAGATAGAAGAGTGTATAAAACATATTTTTGATTTGTCTCCAAAGGGTATCATCACTTCACTTGATCTTTTGCGTCCTATCTATAGAAAGACTGCTACTTATGGTCATTTTGGCCGCGAAGAAGAGGGCTTTAGCTGGGAAGTTACAGATAAAATAGATGTTATAAGAGAATATTTAGGTCTTTAAATCAAAATGTGCTCAAGATGACGACTAAATTTGTCATAGAGCGTCTTCTTGATATGTAACGAATAGTTGAATTTTAAATAGATAGAAACTAGTTTTAGCTACATTTAAAAATCTTCTGTGTATAGTTACTGCAACAAAAATTAGGAGAAAATAATGGCTGTATATATTAATGATACTTGTATTAACTGTGGCGCTTGTATTGACGAATGTCCAGTAGAAGCAATTGTAGATGAGGATGATAATCCAACTGGTGAAGAAATTTACTATGTATATGGTGATAAATGTGTAGAGTGTGTTGGACATCACGATGAACCAGCATGTGCTACTGCATGTCCTACTGAGGGTTGTATAACTTGGGATGCTATCGGTGATAGCCCTTCACACCGTGATGATATTACGGATGCGCAACGTTCAAGTAAAGAGCCTGTTGTAGAATAGTCTCAGGAAGCACTCTGGGGAGTGCTTCTGTATTAATGGATTTTTTACTCATTGATACAAAAAATCCCTTCTAAATTTCTAAACTTCAATTAAAATACATTATTTTTTAGATATAATTCCACTCTAATTTTATATTAACAGGAGATTTGATGGAAAGAACTCTATCTATAATCAAACCAGATGCAGTTGCTAAAGGTGTTATCGGCAAAATCTTAGATCGTTTTGAGACTGATGGCCTTAAAATAGCAGCAACAAGAAAAATTCAACTTTCACGTGCTGATGCAGAAGCATTTTATGCTGTACACTCTGAGAGACCTTTTTTCAACGATTTAGTTGATTTCATGATCAGTGGTCCAGTAGTTGTTTCGGTTCTTGAGGGCGAAAATGCTATGCAAAGAAACCGTGATTTGATGGGTGCTACAAACCCAAAAGATGCTGAAGCTGGCACAATTCGCGCAGATTTTGCTGAAAATATAGATGCAAACGCAGTTCATGGTAGTGATTCTGTTGAAAACGCAGCTGTAGAAATCGCATTCTTTTTCTCTGAGAGAGAAATTTCTTAAGTAACAATTGTGAAGTTTTTACTCAGAAAAGTTACAAAGACTCCTTTAGAGTTTGAACTTGAATATCAAGAGGCAAATTTTAAAGGTTATTTACAGTACCATTCTGGCAATTTGATTTTACTCAAAGCAGAACTCAGCGGTTTAGTAGATACGGAATGTAGTCAATGCGCTCAAGATATTAAATTACCTTTAGATGAAAATATAGAACTTTTTATCTCAGATGGTCTTTTTAATGGAGATGATCGCATAGAGCTTGATGTTGTAGAATCTTTTGATGGATATGCTGATATTGATGAAATATTGCATTCTGAGCTTGAGCTTATCAAAAGTGACTATTACAGTTGCGAAAATTGTCAAAACTCTTAAATTAAGAGTTTGACTTGCATAAGGAATTTTGTTCCTTTACGCGGTTTAATAATAAAAGCGATTCTTGCCTCAAAAAGAGGCATAGCTTTAGTGGTCCCAGTGGCCTTAGCAAAGTATAAGGAACGTGTTCCTTATACAGCATAAATAAAATAGAAAGGAATTAAAACTATGGCAGTACCTAAGAGAAGAGTGTCACACTCTCGTTCAGCTAAAAGAAGAACTCACTACAAGATTTCTTTAGCACGTCCAGTTAAAGACAAAGACGGAACTTACAGATTACCACACCACGTTAACCCAACGACTGGTGAGTATAAATAATTAATGGTTAAGATTGCAGTTGATGCAATGGGCGGGGACTTCGGTCCTGAGCCAATTGTAAAAGGTTGTGTAGAAGCACTCAAGAGAAAATCGTTTGAACTTATTTTAGTAGGTAAAAAGTCTGAAATTTTACCTCTGTTACCAAAACGTTATAGAGATAAGATTTTAATTATTGAATCAGATGATGTTGTCTCAATGAGTGACGCTGCTACCGATGCTGTTAAACGCAAAGAAAGCAGTATATACAAAGCTATAGAACTAGTCAAAAATGGTGAAGCAGATGGCGTTGTTTCTGCTGGACACAGTGGAGCAACAATGACACTTGCAACACTTAGGCTTGGTCGTCTTGAGGGCGTCTTGCGTCCTGCGCTTGTAGCACTTATGCCAACAAAAACTGGTCGTCGCTCTATCATCTTAGATGTTGGTGCAAATGTTGATTCAAAACCTGAGCATTTAGCGCAGTTCGCTATTATGGGTGGTTGTTATGCTGAAGATATGTTTAAAATCGAAACACCAAGCATCGGTATTCTTGCAAATGGCGAAGAAGATTCAAAAGGCAATGAAGTAACAAAGGCTGCGTTTAAAATTCTCAAAGGCTCGAAAGGCTTCAAGGGAAATGTAGAAGGAAGTGATATCTTTAACGGAACATGTGATGTTATCACTTGTGATGGTTTTGTAGGAAATCTCGTTCTAAAAGCAAGCGAAGGTGTAGCTTCAACTATCAGTGGACTTATTAAAGATTATATTAGAAAATCACCGATCGCTATTACGGGTGCGTTGCTTATGCGAAAAGTATTTAAGCTTCTAAAAAAACAGATAGATTATGCAGAAGTAGGCGGAGCTCCTCTTATTGGGATTAAAGGCTGTGTTATAGTAAGTCATGGAAAAAGTAATCCAAAAGCTATGGAAAATGCTATCTATCAAGCCATTCGATATGTGGATACTGGCGTTAATGAAAGTATCATCTCTAGATTGCAACAGTTAAAACAAAAGGAAGCTTAATGGCTTATGCAGCATTTCGTTCTATTGGTGCGTATGTTCCAAAAAAAATCTTGACAAATGAAGATTTATCAAAAATGGTTGACACCACAGATGAGTGGATTGTTCAAAGAACTGGAATAAAAGAGCGCCATATTGCTGCCTCCGATGAAACAACAAGCGATATGGGTGTTGCAGCAGCAAAAAAAGCTATAGAACGTAGCGGTATTGCTAAAGAAGATATAGATATGGTTGTATGTGCGACTATTTCACCAGATTATTTTTGTATGCCATCAACTGCGACTATCATCTCAACAAAGCTTGGTCTTTCTAATGTAACTGCGTTTGATATCTCCGCGGCTTGTACAGGTTTTGTATATATACTCTCAATAGCAAAAGCATTTATAGAATCTGGCATGAAAAAAAATGTGCTTATTATTGGAGCTGAAAAACTTTCTGCTATCACTGACTATAGCGATAGAGGGACATGTATCCTCTTTGGTGATGGAGCAGGGGCTGCAATTATCAGTGCTACTGATAACAAAGAAGAAGCTATCATTGATATCCAAACTGGAGCTGATGGAGCATTCGCAGATTTACTTATGACACCAAATGGCGGTACAGGCTCTCCTCATGATTCACTTGAACAAGAAGCTGCGGGTTGCTTTATGCAAATGAAAGGCAATGAAACTTTTAAAGTTGCTGTACGCACATTGACAAAAGATGTCGTAGAAATTTTAGAAAATAATAATATTGCAAGTGCTGATATCAAACATTTTGTGCCGCATCAAGCAAACTATAGAATTATAAAAGCAGTTGGTGATGCCTTGAAAATGAAAGAAGAACAAGTTGTTCTTACTGTACATAAATATGGTAATACTTCTGGAGCATCCATTCCGATGGCTGTCAACGATATATATGAAAGCGGAGAACTCATCGCAGGTGAGCTTTTGCTTCTAGATGCTTTTGGTGGCGGACTTACATGGGGATCTGCTTTAGTACCATTCTCACCTCTTAAAAAATAACTCTACTGTAAAATAACTCTTTTGCTTGATTTTTTCATTGCAGTTGAGTTTCTTTTAAATACCTTGTAATGCATGAAAAATACGTTTATGAAACTCTTCTTGATTTTTAAAATCAAGTGTGCTCTCTCGAATTTTTTCGCCCCACATAGGATTTGGAAAATGAGTATCATCTTCAAATCTTGCCATAACATGGATATGAACGCGAGGTAGCATATTTGCAAAGGATGCCATATTTATCTTTGTGGGAGAGTAAAAATACTTCATTTCATGCTCTACAATGTCATATATTTCCCAAAGTTTGATCCGAAGTTCTTTGGGCATATCACCAAGTTCTTTAAATGGTTCTTTGGTAAATATTTTTAACCAAGGAATCTGAGCATCTTCTTTTTCGATATAAAATTCATGATTTTCAAATATGATGTGCATTGTTTCTTCTTCTTTTTTAAAAAAATTATAGCGCATCTTTTAAAAAAATAATCTTCTAAATTAAAATAAAATTGTTAGTCGTTTGATTTTGTTGCAAAATAAGAACTATGTTTATGTCTGAAAAGTAAACTTGTTACATTCTTTTAAGTATAATAATTTACATAGTTTAGGTTGTATCTGGGGAGTATTAATGTCAAAAAAACTATTGATAATAAAAACTAGTTATTGTAGGTTTGGGGTGAGCACTGGCTGGCTTGAGGCACTTACTAAACATTATACAAATAGTGATGAATTTTAGTTGTAAAACTAGAAATAAATAATTGGGGTGGACCGATGAATAATAACGCTTCAACATTTACATTGCTAAATCAGGAGTTCTAATTGAACAAATTATGCATTCTTATAATGTTATTAGTCTCAAATCTTTTTGCAAATAATATGTTTATTGATGTAACATTTGGAAAGCACTTGGAAGATTCCAGCGCAAAGTATAAGCAATTAAATAATGGAAACGGAAGTGGCTATAGTACCGATGAAACTGTATTTAAAGGTGATATTCGAATTGGCTACTCTTTTCCACTTACAAATCACATACTTACAGAACCTTCACTGGGATGGGGCGTTGTAAGCGGTTTTGGTTCAGGTGTAAACGTTAATGGTTTGTACTCAGTTGAGATACCTCTTTTATATCAATATGAAATAATTAAGTACGGGGTTTTTACAAGGTATAATTATTTATCGGACATTGCTATTAGTAATGGTAGAGAATCTTTTGAACTCGAAGATAAGCAGTCATATTCTTTAGGCTTAAAAATCATTCTAGAAAGTAAAAATATAAACTTTCTTGTATCTTATGAGTTTATGTGTAATAGTGTATATGAAAATAGCATGATAAGCGGCTCAGAATATACATATACGAAATTGGATCTTGAAGGTGGATATTTGTCGTTAGGTATAAGATTTAAGTTTTAATGATGGATACATATCTTTATAATCACTAGTTTGTTTAGGTTTAAATTTTAGTGAAAACAAAATATATCTATCTTTTTTTGTATTCTTTTTAAAAAAATGCAATCACAATATTAGCAAAAGTAATTGGATAAAAAGTATCATAGAAGAGATTGAGCAAAAAAGGCAATGTCAAATGGTGAAAAATTTAGGCATTGATTATATGTAAGGCTTTTAGTTTTTTAAATCTACAGTTGGTCAATTTTTTTCAACAAAATAAATTCATTAGATTAATTTTTGCAGTGGCAAATATAGGTGTAGAGAGAAGAAAAGCGGATTGTTTAATGAAAAAAAGTATGTGAGCTTAAAGCAGAGAACTAATCTCTGCCTCTGTTAGCGCCACCTGAGCGGCTTCTTGAAGCTGATGAGGCGCTGTTGCCACGGTATCCACCGCCGCCTTCACGACTTCCACGCTCACGTGGAGCACCACCATCACGGCTTCCGCCACCACTTGTGCTTTTGTTACCACGGTACCCACCGCCATCACGAGAGCTACTTCCACCGCTTCTGTTACGACTACGACCTCTAGTATCTCTACTACCGCCTCTGTTATTTGCACGCTCAAGGATTGCTTCAATTCTATCAGCAGGAATACCGATGTTGTTTGGTCCTTTGATATCTTGTTTATCTAAAATCATAGAGATAAGTTTGAACATAATTGTCTCTTCATCTATATCTTCTTTGAGTTTATCTAAAACTTTATGTGCTTCATCGTAAATATGTTGGTCTTCAATTGTTTTAACCATATTAGTAATAGTTGTAGAACGAAGGTCATTTTTACTTGGAACATAAGCATGAGCCATTGAAGTTCCAACTTTTTGTTTGATGCGTTGTAACTCTTTAAACTCTAGCGGAGTTAAAAGTGTAATTGCTTTTCCTTTTGTACCTGCACGTCCAGTTCTCCCGATACGGTGAACATAAGACTCAGGGTCAAATGGAATATGGTAGTTGAAAACGTGAGAGATGTTGTCAACGTGAATACCACGAGCAGCAACGTCAGTTGCAACAAGAACTTTTACAGAGTTGCTTTTGAAACCTTTAATAACAGTTTCACGTTGGCGTTGTTCCATGTCTCCATGAAGACCATTTGCAAGGTAGCCTGCGTTTGAGAGAACATTTGAAAGTCTGTCAACTTCACTTTTTGTTCTACAAAATACAATAGATTTTTTAGTGATTTCAGAATCCATCAAACGGATGATTGCGTCATCTCTTTCAGACTCTTCGATAACATAGTAAAGTTGCTCAATGTCGGTATTTGTAGTTTCACCTTTGGTGATAGATACAAACTCAGGGTTTTGTAAAATTCTTGAAGCAAGCGTTTTAATTGGCTGAGGCATTGTTGCTGAAAATAGAAGTGTTTGACGGTTTGTTGGAAGGTATGAAAAAATTTCATTGATATCATCCAAAAATCCCATGTCGAGCATCTCATCAGCTTCGTCTAAAACAACCATGCTTGGAGCGAAGTTATCAATCATGTTTTTCTTGAGGATATCCAAAAGACGACCCGGGGTTGCAACAATGATGTTCGCACCTCTTTCTACTAAGTCGATTTGACGTTTGTATGAGCTACCGCCATAAATTGTAACTGTTTTTATTCCCATGTTTCTGCCATACTTGAAAAGTTCATCAGAAACTTGCGTTGAAAGTTCTCGTGTTGGAGTGATAACTAAAACTTCAACACCACCTTTAAGGTGCATATTGTTGATAGCTGGAAGACCAAACGCAGCAGTTTTACCTGTACCCGTGTGTGCTTGACCAACCATATCGCGTCCTGCTAAAACAAAAGGGATAGCTTGTGCCTGAATAGGACTTGGAACTGAAAAACCGGCGTCTTTGATACTGCGTAGTATCTCTTTTTTTAGACCTAAGTCATCGAATGTGAGTTCTTCTATAGAAGTGTTTTGTTGTGCATTTTCTTGCATCGTAATCCTTTTATTTAAGGAGATGATACAAGATCGCTTTACACTAAGCATCTTCCCCTCAAAATATTTGCCGAATTATACCCATATTTTTCTAAGGAATAATTAAACTTATGTATATTTTGAATTACTTAAGTTTATAATGCGTCATTAAGACACTTTTGCAGGTATTAATTTTTTTGATTTTTTTAAAAAAAGGTTCATTTTGCAATATTTACTTAAGGAGTCTGTCAAAATAGTATAATCTACAAATATTATTCAAGGAATTTCTTTGCAAATAGATTTATATTTTTTAAGCACTATCGTTGCGTTTCTTATTTTACTTTTTTTGTTTGCATTGTTTTTAAAACAAAAAGAGAAAATATCCAATCTCACGAGAGAGAATGAGTTGCTCGTGAGTTCGATTGAAAAACTTTTAGAAGAAAAAAATGAACTAAAGTTGCGTTTAGCCATTCTTAATACGCGTTATGAAGAAGAGATAAAAAACTCTAGTGAGAAGTTGAGTGTGATGCAAAATGCCAAAGATGAACTCTCCAAAGAGTTCAAACTTTTGGCAAATCAAATCTTTGAAGATAAAACAAAACAGTTTGATAATGCGCATAAAGAGCAGTTTGAAATGCTGCTCAAGCCTTTTCGTGAACAGATAACAAATTTTTCTACACAATCCAAAGAGCAGTTTACTTATGAGAGCAAAGAGCGCCATCTTCTCAAAGATGAGCTTACGCGTTTAAAAGTGATGAACGAACAACTCTCTCTTGATGCACTCAACCTTACAAAAGCACTCAAAGGCGAAAACAAAACGCAGGGGAACTGGGGTGAAATAGTTTTAGAGAGAATTTTAGAACAGTCAGGTTTGCGCAAAGGTATCGAATATATCACGCAAAATACGCTTCAAAACGCAGAGGGTAAAGTCTATCGTCCTGATGTTATACTTAAGATGCCACATGAGCGCGACATCATCATCGATTCAAAAGTTTCTCTGAATGCTTATGAGAGATTTATGAGTGAAGAAAATGAAAGCTTAAAAGCTATCGCACTCAAAGAGCATCTTCTGAGTATTGCAACCCATATCAAAGAGCTCAGTGCCAAAAAATATGAAAAGCTAGAAGGGATAAATACCCTTGATTATGTATTGCTTTTTATGCCGATAGAAGGTGCGTTTATGTTGGCGCTTCGTGAAGACGGAGAGTTTTTTAAGCGTGCTTATGAAAACAATATTCTAGTAGTTTCTCCCTCTACCTTACTTGTTACTCTGCGTACGATAGAACATATCTGGCGTACGCAAAGACAAGAAGAACATGCCCAAAAAATAGCGCAAGAAGCAGAAGCGATGTATGAAAAACTGGTGGGTTTTGTGCAGGAGATGCAAAATATCGGTTCATTTTTACAAAAAGCACAAGGGGCTCATGAAAACGCAATGAAGCGTTTAAGCTCTGGACGTGGCAATATCATCAAACGTGCAGAAAATATGAAAGAGTTAGGGCTTAAACCTAAAAAAGAGCTACCAATCACTTCTCAAGAGGAAGGGGAACTGAGATGAAAGAGAACAGACTTATCCCTTATCTTATAGTATTTATACCTCTTGCCCTTGTTTTGCTTGCGAGTTTTTTTATAGGTTCTTTTTATCTTGAAAAAGTGGCGAAACATTTTAATTTTACAAAAGAGCAGGCCATAAAAGAGCACCTAGATGCTAAAAGGGCAAAGAGTCTTATGTGGACAAAACAGCTCGATCTCTTGTTTGACTACAGGTATAAAAGTATTGAGGAGGAGATTAACCAAGAACTTTTAGCGCGAGTTAATCTGGCATCAAGAAATATAAAACAGATTCATGAAAAATATAAAAATAAAAAATCCTTTGCAGAGATACAAAGTCGAATCATCGATACTCTGGGAAATATTACAGATAGTGAAGGACGAGAATATATATTTGCAACGGACTATAACGGAAACTCTTTGCTGCTTGGAAGTCAAAAAAGAGATAAAAAATCTTTAGCTGATTATATGGATGCGGATGCGCGTTCTATTATCCTTGAAGAGTTACATTTAGCACGCAAAAAAGGCGAGGTTATATTACGTTCACGGGATGCTCAGACGCTTGAGAGTGAGCTGATATTGGTTAGAAATCTTGAAGCGTATAAACTTATCTATGGCACAAGCATACGATCTGTGGATAAACAACATGAGCTTAAGAGTTCTTTGCTTGAGATGGTGCAAAGTATTCCAGTTGACAAAGGTGATTTTATTGCTATTTTTGACGCAAACAAAGCAATGTATGTCTCCTCGGTGGGTGAAAAAAGATTAAGCAAAAACGAAATTGCTACGATAAAAGAAAATCTGCAACAAGTTCCTCAGTGGCATGAGCGTGTGATTGAGGGGTATCAGTATTATACGACCTATTCAAAAGATCTCGATTGGTATCTGGTTTATGGTTTTGATACCTTTGCTATGAGCTCACAAGAGTTACAAAAACAAAAAAAATTGGAAAAAGTTTTAGATGAAGAGTTTGACCTTATCATCAAAATATCTGCTTTAATCGTCATTTTTGTTATGACGCTTTCTCTTTTGCTTTCAAGAAAAATCAATAAAATTTTTAACCATTATCAAAATGAAGTTGAAAAAAGAAGAGCAGAGCTTCAAGAACTCAACAGATCTCTTGAAGAGAGGGTTGCAAATGAGATACACGCACACAGGCAAAAAGACAAAATGTTGATACAGCAGTCGAAGATGGCGGAGATGGGAGATATGCTGAGTATGATTGCCCACCAGTGGAGACAACCGCTCAATCAAATATCTTATGTATTTATGAATATCGACTCTGCTTATGAATACAAAGAGTTAAGCAAAGAATATCTGGAACTCAAAATAAAAGAAGGCAATGAACAGCTAGAATTTATGTCGGCTACGATTGATGATTTTAGAAATTATTTCAGACCTGATAAGGAAAAAGAAGCGATCTATGTTTCGGATGTTGTGAAAAAAAGTATCGCACTGATGCAAAACTCACTGGACATGAGCGGCATAGAGATAGAACAGATATCAGAAGGAAATGAAGTAAGTACACTCTATAAAAATGAGTTTATGCAGGTACTTCTCAATCTTATCAAAAACGCAAAGGATGCTCTTTTAGATAACAAAACGCGAAATCCAAAGATAGTCATAAAATCAAAGATGACAAAAGATAGTTTTGAAGTTCTTGTGTGTGATAACGGGGGTGGCATCGATAAGGCTATTTTAGAAAAGATTTTTGATCCCTACTTCTCTACTAAAGATCAAAAGCAAGGTACGGGCTTGGGGCTTTATATGTCTAAGATGATTATTGATGAACATTTGGGTGGTAAACTTAGTGTTTACAACTCACAATACGGTGCTTGCTTTAAGATAGAAATTTAATTTTATATTTCTATCTTTGGATAATCGTTATTTTATTATAATTTCGCAGAATGAAAAAATATAAGAAACTTATCTTATCGGTTTTATTGTTTGCGTTTGCATTTTTTACAGTTCATGATTATGTTCTAGAGTCAATAGACACAGACACACAGTATGAGTTGTATTATCTTCAAAACGATAAAGCATCTCTGGATATGGCTTCAAAAGTTCATGACACTCTACACACCGCATTTGAAATCCCTCTTCAAAGCGCACCGAGTATCACCCTAAGTGTCGCAAACTCCAAACCTTTACTTTTAAAAACTACATTTTTATCCCACATTGGTATAGTTCCCCAGAGACCACCGCTAGGCTAAAGGGCATCTCTAAAAGAGAGTTTTTAGAGCTTCCCTAACTTTTTACTAATAGAAAAAATTATAAAAAGGCTAGTTATGATACAAAAAATATCTTTATTTCTTTTCGTTGCACTCTCTGCTCATGCATACAATCTCTCAGAGATTTTAGATGTGACAAAACGCAGTCATAGTGCCAATACTATCAAAGAACTTGCATCTTCAAAAATTGCAGATGAAGCACTTGTAAACAGTTATGAAGCTCCAAAGCTTGGTCTCAGTAGTGCTCATGCGAGAACTCCTGTAGAAAATGGTATGGAATACGGTGTTTCATTTTCTCAAAATATTGCCAAACCTTTTGCTGCTGAACACAAAGAAAACGCAAGTAAATATGCTATCAAGGCGATAGAACAAAAAACCCAACATGAGCTACATATTCTCAACCTTGAAGTGACGTCTCGTTATCACAATGCCTGCGTTGCCAAAGAGATGAGTTCCCTGGCACAGCTTCTTTTTGATGAACAAAACAGACGTGTCGGGCAACTTCAAAGCGCGTATGAACTGGGTGAGATATCAAAACAAAACCTACTTTTTCATAAGCTTGATCTCGCTAAACTCACGCAGAAACTCAACTTTTATAAACGCAGTGAAATAGAAAAACGCTCCTATCTCAACGAAAGTGTGGACAATCTTATAATAGAGACCTTAGCTTGTGATGATCTTGTGGGTATCAAAAAAGATGTGAAACTTGGAGATATAGAGGAGCATGGTGAGATGCAGGAGATGGCATCCCTGCAAAACGCAACAGATGCACTTTTGTATGCGCAACAAACTCCGCTGAGTTCACTTGGATATGATCTGATGTATCACAAAGAGCTTGACACTACGCGTTATACTTTTGGCGTAAGTATTCCTTTGGATTTTGTGACTTCAGAACAAGAACTTCATAGAAAAAAATATCTCTCCCTCTCAAGTGCTTTGCAGGAACAAAAAGCGGCAATATATCTGCAAATTCAGCAAAAATCGTATTCAAGACAACTTAAAATAGAGACACTTTTTAATGAGTATATGCTTTATAAAGAGGAGATTGTTCCGATGAGTCTTGAACTCAAAGAGCTCTCAAAACTTGCACAAAAATCAGGCGAAGGGACACTTATGGAGCATCTTGACAGTTCACGTTCTTATACGCAAAATGTCCTTGAGATGTTAGAGATCAAACAAAAATATTATGATGAGCTATTTGAGCTTTATAAAACAGCAGATTTAAGTATAGGAGAAAATTGTGCGACTATTGATTAATTTATTACTAGCGGGTGTGGGTGCATTTGCATCACAAAACATAGAAATTTCACCAAAACAGCAGAGTGATCTTGGTATCAAAGTGCAAGAGATTACGGTTATCGATAATGTGGCATACGGTCCATTTAACGCTTTGGCAGTTTTAGATAAAAAAGATATTCTCTCTCTTGGCGCAAATGTGGACGCTGTAGTCAAAGAGATTTATGTTGGTAAATTTGCTTCGGTAAAAAAAGGCGAAAAGCTTATCACTCTCAAAAGCAATGCTTTATTAGAAATACAACGAGAGTATATAGATGCGCTTATCCAAAATCAAAATAGTGTGAAAGATTATGAGAGAAATGCCAAACTTGAAAAAGAAGGTATCATCTCCAAAAAAATATTTTTAGTATCACAGCAGCTACGTCGTAGCTCAGATCTTCGAGTAGAGTTGAGTGCGTCGCAGCTGCTATCAAACGGCTTTACAAAAGCTATGTTGCAAAAACTCTCTCAAACGCATAAGCCAATCGAAGAAGTGACACTCTATAGCACTATAAACGCAACTATCTTTGAGATAAATGTAAATAGTGGCGAATATGTCCAAGCAGATAAAAACCTGATGCTTCTTTATGGTGATGGAGCACGATATCTTGAACTTGATGTGCCAGTTGATGTAGCGCAAAACCTTTTTTTGGGTGATACGGTTCTCTTTGCGTCCAAAGAAGCATCTATCGTTGCTATCTCAAATATAGCCGATCCAAAAAATCAAAGTGTTAAAATTCGTGCACACATAAAGGATGCAAAGGGTGTTTTTATCAACAAAATCTATAGCGCAAATATCCTCAAAAAAGTATCTACTGCGTTTAAGGTTCAAAAAAGTTCTTTGGTTTTGAGTGATAATAAACCCTATATATTTAAAAAAACACCGACAGGTTTTGAGGTGCTTCTTGTCACTATCATCAGCGAAAGAGAGAAGTGTTATATCATAAACGCAGACCTTCATGCAGGTGAGAGTGTTGCTGCGACTTCTACGGCTGCACTTTTGAGTGCTATGGAGGCTTTAGATGAGTGAGCGACTGGTAACATATGCGCTTTCACAGCGTTTTTTGATTCTTTTGCTTGCGTTTGGAGTTCTTCTTTATGGTCTTTATTCTATGACGAAACTCCCTATAGATGCCTATCCTGACGTGGCTCCCGTTCAGGTAAAAATCATTCTCAAAGCTTCAGGTATGACACCTGCTGAGATGGAGTCACGTGTCACTATTCCCGTGGAGCAAAATCTTCAAAGTATTCCTTATCAAAAGATAGTGCGTTCTATCTCTAAGTATGGTCTGTGTGATATCACGGTCGATTTTAATGATGGCGTAGATATATACTGGGCGAGAGCGCAGGTAGCGCAAAGACTCAGTGAGGTAAAAGATGAACTACCTGCAAATCTCTCAGGTGGTCTTGCTCCTATCACAACACCGCTGGGTGAAGTGCTCATGTTTACTATTGAGTCTGATACTTTGGATTTGATGCAAAAAAGAACTTTGCTTGACTGGGTTATCAACAAACGCATACGTTCAGTTGCTGGTGTAGCCGATACAAATGCTTTGGGCGGCTATGCCAAAACCTACGAGATTGTGCCAGATTATGCCAAAATGAAACTCTATGGTATTTCCCTTGGAATGATTCAAGAGACCCTTGCCAAAAATAGTCAAAATGATGGAATAGGACGTTTGTCTTTGGGTGAGCAGAGTCTTTATGTACGCTCAGAAGGAAGACTCAAAGATATCGAAGATATTAAAAAACTCATCCTCAAATACGATGGACTCAATATCACTATTGCCGATGTCTCTGAGGTGTGTATCGGATCATTGACGCGTGCGGGTTTTGTTACAAAAGATGGTAAAGAAGAAGCGGTGCAGGGACTTGTTCTCTCCAGAAAAGGTGAAAATACCTCTGCAGTCGTGCAAAAAGTCAAAGAGGAACTCAAAAAAATAGAAAAAGATTTGCCAAAAGGGACGAGTATCGATGTTTTTTATGACAGATCTGAACTCGTCTCAAAGGCTATCAGCACAGTTACAAAAGCTTTGATTGAAGCGAGTATTTTGATTGTTATTATCCTCTTCATATTTCTTGGCAATTTTGCTTCTGCGTTTAGTGTCGCTATCATCCTGCCTTTTGCCGCTATGATGACTTTTATCGCGATGAACTATTTTGGAGTGACAGCCAATCTCATGAGTTTGGGCGGACTTGCAATAGCTGTGGGAATGCTCGTTGATGCGGGTGTTGTTATGGTGGAAAATATCGCTTCGTATCTGCATGATGAAAAATACAAAAATGAGCCGAAATTTCAGCTAGTTTTGCGTTCGTCAAAAGAGGTTGCCACGCCCGTATTTACAGGTATTTTGATTATTATCATCGTATTTTTACCACTTTTGACACTTGAAGGTTTAGAGGGGAAACTTTTTGTTCCCGTAGCTCTGAGTATCGTTTTTGCTTTAACATCTTCATTGTTGCTTGCACTGACGTTTATCCCTGTTGTGAGTTTTTATATCTTAAAGCAGGAGACACATAAAACACCTGCTCTTATGCTTTTTTTGGAAAAACGCTATAAAACTCTTTTACTTTTTGTCCTTGTTCGTCAAAAGATGGTTTTTGTTTTGGCTGGGCTTCTATGGCTTTTGGCTGTGGGTGCTTTTATGCAGGTCGGAAAAACTTTTATGCCTGAACTTGATGAGGGAAATATCATCATCGGGATAGAAAAAAATCCTTCCATCTCACTTGAAGCAAGCCGTGATCTTGATCTCAAAATCCAGCAAGCACTTATGAGAGAAGTTCCTGAAATACTCTCTATCGTTGCACGCGGTGGCAGTGATGAGATAGGACTTGACCCGATGGGACTTAACGATACGGATACTTTTTTGGTACTCAAACCAAAAAGTGAATGGAGAGTTCCTTCCAATGAATGGATACAAGATGAGTTTAGAAAAGTGTTGGATGGATTTGTGGGTGTCGAGTATGGCTTTACACAGCCTATCGCGATGCGTATATCTGAGATGATAAGCGGTTCACGCGGAGATATTGTTGTCAATATTTATGGAGAAGACTCCAAAAAACTCGACGAGATTGCCAAAGAGATATTTAAAATCACGCAAGGCATCAAAGGCAGCAGCGATGTTTACAAAAAAGCAAACGAAGGAGTTGCGTATTGGGAAATCAGCTTTAAAGACGATGTGATGGCGCGTTATGGTGTAAGTAGAGAAGAACTTTCTTTATATATGCAAACGGCTATCAATGGCTCACAAGAGGGTGTTATCCAAGAAGAGTTGCGACGCATACCGCTCATGATAAAAGGGGATGAGGAGTTTCAAGGCTCTATGAATCGGATTAAAGATCTGCATTATGTTTTAGATAACGGAGTCAGCATCGCACTTAATGAACTCGTTGCGTTTGAGATGACCCAAGGTCCTGTGCAGATAGACCATGAAAACGGTATGAGAAAATCACTTGTGCAAACTAATGTACAAGGACGTGACCTTGTAGGTTTTGTAAACGAACTCTCAGCAAAACTTGAAGAGGAGATAAAACTTCCTCAGGGGTATTTTCTTGATTATGCAGGTGAATACCAAAACCAGCAACGCGCATCCAAACGTTTATCATTTATCGTGCCTTTAAGTATTGTACTTATTTTTATCCTGTTGGTTGCGACATTCAAGTCAACCCTGCAAGCCTCTTTAGTTCTTATAAATATTCCTTTTGCCCTTATTGGAGGTGTGTTTGGTTTATATATTACTGGAGAGTACATGAGCGTTCCCGCAACTGTTGGTTTTATCGCGCTCATGGGGATTGCTGTACTTAATGGAGTTGTAATGATAAACTACTTCAATGATCTTAAAAATGAGATTTTTGATGCAAAAGAGCTTGTTATCACTGGCGCGCTTAGACGTTTGCGTCCTGTACTTATGACTGCGTTTATTGCTGCTTTGGGATTGATTCCTATGCTTTTTGCTACAGGTCCTGGTTCAGAGATACAAAGACCGCTTGCTATAGTTATTATCAACGGTCTTGTCTCATCGACTTTTTTGACTTTGGTGCTTCTGCCTATTTTGTACTCAAAATTTGTACTCAAACGAACTTAGCCTTTAAAAATATGGAGTTTGTATCCAACTCCTGAAATATTTTCGATTGCGTTTTGCGGTATTTTTTTCCGCAAACCGCGAACAAGAGAGCGTATCGCATCTTGGCTCATCCCATCATCAGGCCATATTGCGTTTTCTATCTCTGCATAGGCGATAACTCTGTTATGATGGTGTGTTAAAAGATCCAAAAACAGTATTTCGTTTTTGGTGAGTTTTATCTCCTCTGTATTACATATGATATTTTTTTCAAAAGCATTGTAACTACACTCTTGTGAGAGATGAAGATTGAACTTGCTTTTATCTTCTATTAAATCCATAGATTTTTTTAAAGCATCCATGAGTTTTTCTTTTGTAATAGGTTTGATAATGTAGGTTACAAGCTGCAGTTCGATAGCACGAAGGAGATGTTGTGTATCGGAGTAGGCGGTTGCGATGATAATTTGCACCTCTTTATCCTGACTTCGGATATGCCCTGCCATATCTAAACCATTTAAATGAGGCATATTGATATCTGTGATGATGATATCAGGTTTGTGTTCTCTCCAGAGGGCAATTGCTTCTTTTCCATCGCCTGCTTCATAAACTTCTTTGGCGACTCTTTTGAGATATTCTATAGCGTTTTTACGGACTATCGTATCATCTTCCACATATAAAAGAGTGAAGTTTCGCAACATATCTCTCATAAGCTTTGACTCCTCTATTTTTGGATATTATACAAAATAAATATAAAAGAGCCACGATGGTTTTGACTTGGAACAAATAATGAATATACAAACGCAGTACTCGTATGAAAAAGTTTGGAGTGATACAAAAGAGGATGACCTTCTTCGCATAATCGCGGAAGAAGTGGGAGATGCAGACCCAAAAGGAACACTGCTTTATATAGAAGAAACTATCAAAGGCGGTAAAGTTATTACTGTGGGCACTTGTAAGTTTAGACTGAAAAAAACAGGAGTGTAGAGAATGTTTTATCATGCAGACCTAGCAAAACTTCTCCTGCGTTTGAGCGTAGGTGTGATGATGCTTTTTCATGGGATACATAAGATTATCCACGGAATAGACGGTATTAAAACGATGACACTCAGTGCAGGTTTGCCTGAAGTTGTCGCTTATGGCGTGTATGTTGGTGAGGTGCTTATGCCTCTGCTTATTATCCTGGGATTTTATGCAAGAGTGGCGTCTTTGGTACTTGCGTTTAATATGTTTGCAGCAATTTATTTGGCTTATGGTGACTCTTTTTTCACACTCTCAAAACATGGCGGACCAAACGCAGAACTCGCGCTTTTTTATCTTGTTGCTTCCATCGCTATATTTTTATTAGGTAGCGGAAAATATGGAGTTAATAGTAGATAAATTTTTAAGGATGAGGTACTTTGAGTGTGGAGTTGAGACTCCAACCAATGGCAACCATCAAAACTATAACACCAAACGCAGGTAAAAATTCGTAGGTGTTTGCAAGATAAACGAGCCACAAAAGTATCGCACCAAGCGGTGTTGGTACACCTGTAAAGTATTTTGAAACTGCACCAGCTTCTGCGTTTATGTTGAACTGGATAAGTCTGCGCAGACCTGAAATAACATAATAGATACTTACAGCGCCTGCGATAAGCAGGAAAGTCTGATCGAAATTTTTTGCATAAACAGCTTGAAATATCAAAAAGACCGGCACAACAACAAAACTCAAAAAATCTGCAAAACTGTCAAGTTGTACGCCAAACTCGTTGGAGAGTTTGTATTTTCTAGCAATCTTGCCATCAAATATATCAAATGCACCGCCAATCCAAGCTAAAATAATCGCTATAAAAAAATTGTTTTGTGTTATAAAATACATAGCACTTAAGCCTGCTGTGATGTTAACAAAAGTAAAAAGATTTGCGAGGTTGAAGTGTGAAGCAGGTGCAAAAAGAAATTTCATAGGTGACCTTTTTTTTACGAAATTGTATCTAATAGCAAATGCAATTAAGCTTAGTAGCCAAAGAAAGAGAGAGTGTTTGGCATAAAATATGCAGAATGGTACAAGTATAATAAAAATGATAAACATTATCACTTTTAAGAATTGCATAAGTTGAAACTGATTATCATTACGAATATAATAATTAAGAGACCCACTAAAATGGATGCGTTCGTTTTAGTGCGTAACATCAATTAAAAGGAGTGAAAATGTTAGATGCATTCTATTTGGCACAAATAGATTTACAAACCCAAGCAGTAGTAAAATCACCTTTGCAAGAGATACACCAGCCGGGGCTTATCCATACAAAAGTTTCAGGAAAATATGAGATTGTGACTGAACTTCCAAAAGAAGCAGACAATTTTGATAACATATTTAGTTATGCCGATGCGTATGGAAAAATCCGCTTTGCGTATCTCAATGACGTACATAAAGCTTCCGCTTCCGTTTCAAAAGAAGAGAAACGCGCCAGTGCCATAGGTGGTATTATGGGTATCAAAACAGCACAATACGAAGGTTTTGGTTTTAATGTTGCTGCATATATATCTCAAAGTATAGATTTTTTGAGCCCAAAGAAAAAAAATCTCAATCCAGACTTTGTAAACCTCAATCAAGACTCTTTTGCTTATCTCGGTGAAGCAAATTTTAATTATGAAAGTGAGAATTTTCAAGCGAAAATCGGGCGTTTTCAAGTTGAAACACCGTATGCGAATAGTGATGATATCAGGATGGTGCCAAATAGTTTTGAAGGTGCATTTGCCACGTTTGACTATAGTGAAGTTCTCAGCTCTCAAGTGATGTATCTCACAAGATGGGCAGGGTATGATTCTCAGGATGCAGAGTCACAGGATATGTTTAAAAATCTCACGCAAGAATCCAAAGGTATGGCAATTGCCTCCTTGAGTTATGAATATGCAAGAAATTCTGAACTCTCTTTTTGGTACAGTCAAATAGATGCAATGAGCCAAATAGCCTATGCAGAACTTGTCGGTATCCATTTTATCGACGGTGATGCCTTTCATATTGATTATGGTGTGCAATACAGTTCACTCCATGAGCTAGAAAACTCCAATGTAACAGGTGATGTTTTAGGTCTGATGTCGATACTCCATTATAACGGTATGTTTGTTGGTGCTGCGTTTAACAAAGCTTTTGTCAATGAAGGTAAGTTTATTACAGACGGTTTTGGTGGCGGACCTTATTATACTTCACTTGATGAAGCGACGATAGCGGCAATGTCAGAGGCTTCTGTAGGGCAAAATATCGAAGCTTTTAGGTTGAGTGGAGGTTATGAATTTAAGCAAATTGGCACAGAAGTGTTGGATGGTTTTATGCTTGAAGTAGTTTATGGAAAACTTCAAAGCCAAGAAAAAAGTGTGATTGAAAAAGATATTGTTTTGAGTTATGAGATGGGTGAAAGATGGTATATTGAGGGTATTTATACACATTTTGATGCTGGTTATGAAGATCAAATGTTTGATAGAACGCTATTGAGAGCAAATTATTCGTTTTGATTAATGCCTTATTAATATGATATTTATTATCATTATAAAAATTAAAGATAAAGAGAAAAATTATGAATAAACTTTCAATGTGTAAGATAGGTGATAAAGTAAAAATTCTCAAGCTCCATGCGGATTATGATTTGAAGCAGAGGCTGATATCTTTTGGTATTATGAAAAACGCAGAGGTTGAGGTACTTGAGCACTCTGCTTCAAAAAGTACGATTGAGATTAAGGTTGGAAAAATGAAGATAGCACTACGTTCTAAAGAAGCCCAGCTGATAGAAGTGGAGAAAATATGAATAATATGATAGGCAAAGCGTGCCCTGTAATCGCAAAACACATCAAAATAGCACTTGTCGGACAGCCAAATGTCGGTAAAAGTATGCTTATCAACTCCATATCCAACGCACATCTGCATGTGGGAAATTTTACGGGTGTAACAGTGGAGAAGTCGGAGGTTCTTTTTGATTATAAGGATTATCATTTTACGGTGGTGGATTTGCCGGGAACGTATGCGTTTACGGACTATACTATAGAAGAGAGAGTGACACACAATTATCTTTGTGCGGAGAGTTATGATCTTATCATCAATGTAGTGGACTCTACAAATTTGGAAAAGAACCTTCAGTTAACAGCTGAACTTATGAGTATGAGTAAAAAGATGGTTATCGCACTCAACATGAGCGACGAAGCAAAAAAAGAGGGGATTGAAATCGATGCGCTTTATATGAGTGAGCTTTTGGGTATCGCTTGTGTTAAAGTATCAGCCCACACAAAAGAGGGCATTGGAGAGTTACTTGAGGCACTTATAGAAACACAAGAAAACGAGATACAAGAAGCAAAACTCATCTTCAGTGAGCCTGTGGAAGAGGAGATAAAAGTTATCAGCGAGTATTTGAGAAAACATAAGTATCAAGCTATAAACTCTTATAGAAATATCGCCATCAATCTTTTGAAAAACAATCAAAGAACATATATGAAGCTTCATGATAATCCTTTATGGACAGAGCTGCAGCCTCTGCTTATTGAGGCGTCTAAACATATAGAACTCCACCACGACAGCGACGATATCAAAGAGTCATTTGCTGAGGAATATGCCTCTTTTAATCGCGGTATAGTCACAGAAGTGCTTAAACAGAAAAAACAAGAAGAGAAAAAAACACTTACTGAAAAGATAGACAGCGTTTTAATCCATCCGATTTTAGGCATACCTCTTTTTCTCTTTTTTATGTGGTCGCTTTTTCAGCTTACTTTTGAGATTGGTTCTATTCCTATGGAGTGGATTGATGCGATTTTTGCTTGGCTTGGAGATACGATTGGTGCAACCATTGCCAATGATGCAATCCGTTCTTTAGTTGTAGATGGGATTATTGCGGGTGTTGGTGCGGTTGTTTTATTTGTACCCAATATTATTATTCTTTTTATTGGTATTGCTCTTTTGGAGAGTACGGGTTATATGTCTAGAGTTGCGTTTTTGCTTGATGGATTTTTTCACAAATTTGGACTGCACGGGCAGTCGTTTATCCCGCTTGTTACAGGTTTTGGATGTTCTATCCCCGCCTACATGAGCGCTAGAATCCTCAAAAATGATAGAGATAGACTTCTCACACTTTTTATCATCGGCTTTATGAGCTGTGGGGCTAGACTTCCTGTATATGTACTTTTTGCAGGTGCATTTTTCTCAGAAGATATGGCAGGAAATATTCTTTTTATCATCTATATCTCAGGAGCAATTTTAGGTCTTATCGCCGCTAAAATACTGAAACTCACTGCGTTTAAGGGATCAGATGAGCCTTTTGTTATGGAGATGCCAAAATACAGACTTCCCTCTGTAAAACTTATTTGGCATACAGTTTTGACAAAAACGATGATGTATCTCAAAAAAGCTGGAACATTTATCGCTGCGGCTTCGATGTTGATATGGTTTATGAGTAACTATCCAAAAAATGCAGAGTTGGAGATGCGTTATGCGACGCAGATTGAAAACGCAAGCAGTGAAGAGGAAAAAAACTCTTTAAACAACTTACTTGCAGTGGCGCATCTTGAGCAGAGTTACTTAGGAACTATAGGAAAATTTTCAGAGCCTTTTTTCGCCCCGCTTGGTTTTGACTGGAAGATGAGTGTTGCGCTACAAACAGGACTTGCGGCCAAAGAGGTAGTTGTTTCCACGCTTGGCGTTTTGTATGCGCTTGGAGATGATGTAGATGAGAATAACAATTCACTCATAAACGCAATCAGTAAAAATATCTCTTTTGCTTCTGCTATGGCTTTTATCGTTGTTATTATGATTTACCTGCCGTGTCTCGCGGCTTCTATCGTTTTTACTCGTGAAGCAGGGGGTATCAAATACTTTTTTTATCTTCTAGCGTTTACCTCGATTATCGCATATGTACTTGCGTTTATCACTTATAATGTTGTGAGTTTTTTAGGGTATTAACTACTTATTAGTCGATATTGGTTACACTTTGTGTATGAAAAAAATATTGATGATTGAAGATGATTTGGAATTAGCGGAGATACTTACGGAGTATCTTCATCAGTTTGAGTTTGAGGTTGTCACAGAAGATGACCCTTTTAAAGCAGTGAGTATCCTAAAGTTAGAACCTTTTGATTTGGTGATACTTGACTTGACACTTCCTGGTATGGACGGCTTAGAAGTGTGTGAAGCCATTCGTGAGCGTCAAGATATCCCTATCATCATCTCCTCAGCGAGAAGTGATGTGACGGATAAGATAAAAGCGCTTGAGCTTGGTGCGGATGATTATTTGCCAAAACCTTATGACCCTCGAGAACTTGAAGCACGCATCCACTCTGTTCTTCGTAGATATGCGGCAAAAAGCGAAGCCAGAGAAGAGTCTAAAAGCGACTTCAAATGTGACAAAGCAACGATGCAAATTTCTTATAAAAGCAGAAATATCGACCTGACAAACGCAGAGTTTGGGATACTTTCTTATATGATATCCAAACAGGGACTTGTTGTCTCAAGAGAAGATTTGATCCATAATGTAAACGCAATCAATGAAGACTCATCAAACAAAAGTATCGATGTAATGGTTGGGCGTATCCGCAATAAACTTGGAGACAAAACTCTTATAGAATCTGTAAGAGGCGTTGGCTATAAGCTGCTTAAATAAGCTGCTCATGAAGAAACACGCCGTTTTACTCACGATACTTTTTGCCTTTGTGGTCACAGTTGTGAGTGTGAGTGCTGTTTTTTGGGAGTTTTATAAACTCAACAAAGAGCAGTACATAGCCCATATTTTTACAAAACACTCCGTTATTACTCAGATATATAGAGCGCACAGTTTGAGTAAAAGTTCAGATATCATGCTCGAAGCAAACCTCGCTGTTTATAAACTTCTTATCACGAAAGATCCAAAACTACAAAAAAATGTCCTAGAATCAGGTACTGTTTTAAAACGAGAGGGTTTTAAAAATATTGACTCTTCTATCATGCTCAATCAACAGGGTATTTATACGCAGAACAATATCAGCGATTTGCGTGTTACGATGCTTGAGCGTAAAAGAGATATCTTTTTCTTTATGCAGACTCCATCAAGTTCTATTTTGATTCAAGATGAAGAACTTGAGCCTTATAGTGATTGGAGCGTTCTTTACACCTTCACAACAGTTTTGGCTATCATCTCTATATCCTATTTTCTTATCCTCCATAAACTCCGCCCCTTAATCAGACTCAGACGCAAGATAGCCTCTTTTGGTGATGGCAATATGCATGTCTCTTTTAAAACAAAATCCTGTGATGAGATAGGTCTGGTTTCAAATGAACTTGAATCAGCAAGACGCAAGATTAATACTATTTTAGAATCGCGAACACTTTTTTTGAGAAATTTGATGCATGAACTTAAAACACCTATAGCAAAAGGAACTATTGCGACGCAAATGTTAGAGTCCGAAAAACAAAAGGAGAGATTTGTCTCTATTTTTGGAAGACTTGAAGCGCTTGTGAGAGAGTTTGCGATGATAGAAGAGGTGACAAGTCTCAACTCAAAAGAAAGTTTCAAAGAATATAGGCTTGTCGATATTATCGATGGAGCAATCGATATGGCAATGGTAGAAGCAGAAAATGTGAGTGTTGCCGTAAACACAGATGTAAAGATAAAGGCAAACTATAGACTCTATACAACGGCTATAAAAAACATGATAGACAATGGTATCAAATACTCTCCAGATGCTCATGTAAACATCCGCATTATCAACAATGAACTTTGTTTTGAGAGTAAGGGAGCATGTATTGCCCATCCTTTGGAATACTATATTGAACCTTTTACAAAAGAAAATCCTTCAAAGAATAGTTTTGGGCTTGGGCTCTATCTTGTAGATTCTATTTTAAAAGCCCATTCTAAGGTGCTAGCTCATGAGTATCACAATGGGGTTAACCGATTTATATTCGCATAAGTTTATATAAGTAAACTTTTAGGATGAATAAAACTCCCAATGGCTTCTCTTTAGTCTTATTTGCACTCTCTTTTTTTCTCTTTGGATGGTTGGGACACTCTGTGTATGCACCTATCATTGAAACGCAGTATCCGACTATTCTTGAAAAGATAAAAAAAGAAAAGAAGCTAAATGTAGTCCTTTTAAACTCTCCCTCTACATATTATATTGGTACAGACGGCGAACAGGGGTTTGAGTACGATTTACTTAAAGCATATGCTGATTATTTGGGCGTTGGGCTTAATATTACGGTTGCACATACAACAAAAGAAGCGATCGAACTCTCTAAAAACCCTAATGTCCATATAACATCCGCAGCTCTTGCAAAAACTCCACTTAGAGAAGATAGCTTCAATTTTGGTCCAACGTATCTCGAAGTGCAGCAACAGGTTATCTGCTATCGTGGTATGCTCAATACGAAAAACTTTCCAAACGATGTTGAAGGTCTTGCAGGTCTTAAAATAATGATAGGTGAAGATACGAGCTATAGCGAAACGGTGCAAGCTTTACAAAATGAGGGTTTTGATCTCAATGTTACACTTACATCAGAATACTCCACAGAAGAATTATTGCAAAAGGTTTCACAAAATGAGATTGATTGTACTATCGCGGATTCAAATATCTATTCGATCAATCTTCGTTATTTTCCTGAAATAGCGCAGGCATTTACTATCAGCGGAAGAGAACAGCTTGCATGGGTTTTAGCTCCAAATTCTAAAGGACTCAAAGCTAGTATGTACGAGTGGCTCAATAGCTTTAATCAAAGCGGGGCGATGGCGGCACTCAAAGATCATCACAGCGGCTATATCATGTTCTTTGATTATTACAATACTAAGATGTTTTATCACCGAATCAAAGCAAGATTGCCTAAATTTCAAGAGCTTTTTTCACAAGCCTCTGAAAAATATAAGATTTCATGGATACTCCTAGCAGCTATATCTTATCAAGAATCACACTGGAATCCAAGTGCAAAAAGTTATACAGGAGTTCGTGGGCTTATGATGCTTACCAACAATACGGCTGCAATGCTTGGAATACAAGATAGAGTTGACCCTTCTCAAAGTATTGATGGAGGAACAAGACATATTGTAGAGATGCTCAAACTTGTGCCGCCCGAAGTAGAAGGTGAAAACAGATTGAAGTTTGCTTTAGCAGCTTATAATGTAGGTATGGCTCATGTGGAAGATGCTATGAAACTTGCAAAAAAACTCAATCTTAATGAAACTATATGGAATGATTTGAAAAAAGTGCTTCCACTATTGGCACAAAAGAAATATTATAAAGATTTGAAGTATGGATACGCAAGAGGCGAGGAGCCTGTGAAATATGTTGAATCTATCTATAATTACAAAGATATTTTAGAAAATGCTCTTGAAGAGTCTTCAAGAGTTATGATAGGTACAGATAACACTATCATCTTGAAGTAGCAAAAGAAGAGGATTATTCTCCTTCTTTACCATTTGCGAGTGATGTTAAAAAACTCTCCATATCGTATTTGATTCTGTACTCAGGTGTCATGATGTGGATAAGGATATCTCCTAAGTCGATTACAATCCAATCGCCGCTTTCGTCAATGTTGTTGAACTTTTCAGCAGGTTTGAGATCTTTTCTGAGATGATCCAACAAAGCAACTGTATGCTTTGTACCGAGAGATGAGGCGATGATGGCATAATCCACAAAGTAGTTTTTCTCTCTTAAGTCAAACACTTCTATTGCTTCGGCCTTATTGTTGTCGAGTACGGTTGTGATTCTCTCTATTCTATTTTGCATTTTTTTCCTTGTAATATTTTATAATCTCGTTTGCACTGCACGCAGGTAACATTGTACCATCCATCTTTTCTCTGAGTTGTGAAGAAGATATTTTTTCATCAACTTCGAGTATAAAAAAGTTTTTAGGTATCGTAATACTATCTCTTGTCGCTACAATAAAAGTTACCAAATGGGATAATTTTTCGTAGTCTTTCCATTTTGAAAGATCCGCCAAGTTGTCTGCACCAATAACGAGATAAACTTTTTGATACATTTTTAGAAGGTGTTTTACACTCTCTATAGAAGGTACTTTCCGCTTTTGCTTAATCTCAAAATCATCAATGATTACATTTTTATAGGATAAAAAAATATCTCTAAGCCATCGTATTCTTTGCTCGGGTGAAGCATGAGAAAGAGTTTTAAATGGATTTAAAAAAGTAGGCATAACAATAGTTTTATCAATAAATTTTAGCTTTTGTAAAGAGTTTACAAGCGCTACATGACCAATGTGCGGTGGGTCAAAAGAACCACCAAAAAGTGCAACAGATTCCATATTTAATGAGAATTATAACTTATTTTAGATAAAATAATCGAATTAATTTTATGTAGGATATATAATGGCACTTAAAATAGCAATTAACGGATTTGGTAGGATTGGTCGTTGTGTAGCTCGTATAGCTGCAAAAAGAGACGATGTAGAGGTTGTAGCTATCAATGATATGGCAAGTATGGATATGATGTTGTATCTTCTTAAAAATGATTCTGTTCATGGAACTTTTAAGAGTGAAGTTGTTCAGCTTGATGAACATCATATCAGTATCGATGGTCAAAAAGTAAAAGTTTTTTCAGACCGAGACCCTAAAAACTTGAAGTTTGCCGATTGTGGTGCTGATATGGTACTTGAATGTACGGGTGTTTTCTTGACACAGGAAAGTGCGCAGGTTCATATCGACAATGGTGTTGAAAAAGTACTTTTTTCTGCTCCTGCAAAAGATAAAGAGACACCTACATTTGTTATGGGTGTCAATGAAGAAAAATATGATGGTCAAAAAATTGTCTCTAATGCTTCATGTACAACAAACTGTCTAGGACCTGTTGCAAGAGTTCTTGATGATGCGTTTGGCATAGAAAAAGGGCTCATGACAACTATCCATTCTTATACAAATGACCAAAATATTTTAGATGTAAAACACTCAAAAGATAAACGCCGTGCTCGTGCTGGTGCTATCAATATGATACCTACTACAACAGGTGCTGCAAAAGCAATCTCTTTGGTTATGCCGCAACTTCAAGGAAAACTTCATGGTCAAAGTGTTCGTGTTCCTACACCTGATGTTTCCATGGTTGACTTAAATGTTCTTGTTTCAAGAGATACTACAAAAGAAGAAGTAACAGCGGTATTTAATGAAATGGCAAATACAAGACTCAAAGGTCTTTTACTTATGGATAAAGAGATGCGTGTATCTCAAGACTTCGTCGGTTCTGAGTACAGTTCAATTGTTGCAGAAGATTTGACGCAAGTTATTGGCGGCAACATGGTGAAAATCATGGCATGGTACGATAATGAGTGGGGTTACTCCATGAGACTTATCGACATGGCAATACATATTAATAAATAGGACAAAACTTGGAATTATTAAATATTAAACATTTAAATTTAGCGGATAAAAAAGTATTTATTCGTTGTGACTTCAATGTCCCTATGGATGATTTTGGAAATATCTCTGATGATAGACGTATCCGTTCAGCGCTTGCTACGATAAATCACTGTATTGATCAAAATTGTGCTGTTATTTTGGCTTCACACTTAGGTCGTCCAGATGGCGAAATTGATATGAAATATTCACTAGCGCCAGTTGCCCGAAGATTGAACAAACTGCTTAAAAAAGATATTCTCATGGCTAATGATGTTATCGGTGAAGATGCGAAACAAAAAGTTGCAATACTTCAAGGCGGACAAATCCTGCTTTTAGAAAATATCCGATTTGAAGCTGGTGAGACAAAAAATAATAAAGAGTTTGCAGCAAAATTAGCTGATATGGCTGAGTTTTACATCAACGATGCTTTCGGTGTTTCCCATCGTGCACATGCATCGGTTGAAGGTATAACACACTTTTTTGATGATGAGCATAAAGCAGCGGGATATTTACTCCAAAAAGAGATTCAGTTTTTTGGCAAACTTATAGAAAAACCTGTACGTCCTTTTGCAGCGATAGTTGGTGGTTCAAAAGTTTCAGGTAAACTTGAGGCACTTGTCAATTTACTTCCTCGTGTTGATAAGATTTTTATCGGCGGAGGTATGGCATTTACATTTTTAAAACAGATGGGTTATCATATAGGGGCTTCTCTTGTCGAAGATGATTTACTTGAAGATGCACAACATATTATGGATGAAGCGAAAAGACTCGGTGTGAAATTTTATCTTCCTGTAGATGTTATCGCGGCAGATAGATTTTCAGAGGATGCTGTAAGTAAAATAGTAACAGCACAAGAAATTCCTGATAAATGGATGGGCCTTGACATCGGGCCTGCAACTGTACGACTTTATCGTGAAGGTCTCAACGACGTACAAACGGTACTTTGGAATGGTCCAATGGGTGTGTATGAGATGGAGAAATTCGCTCGCGGATCATCAAAAATAGCACACTTTGTCGCAGATAGTTATGCGACTACAGTTGTTGGCGGTGGAGATACAGCAGACTTAGTGCAGCGTATAGGACTTGATGAAGAGATGACTTTTATATCTACAGGCGGTGGTGCATCACTTGAACTCCTTGAGGGTAAAGTGCTTCCCGGTGTTTTACCGCTGATTAAAAAAGAAGAAGAGTAAGTCATGATATTAGCTGCAAATTTAAAAACAAATCTAACTCGTGAAAAGACAAATAAGTATGTTAAGGAATTGGAGAAGTTTTTAAGTGGGAGCAAGTCAGCACAAGAAGTACTTGTATTTCCGGCAACTTCAAGTTTAGACAAATTTTCTACATCAGCCATCATCGGTGCTCAGAATGCTTATTTGGCTCAAAACGGTGCGTTTACTGGAGAGATAGGACTTGAGCATTTAGAAGAGTTTGATATCAAAACTATTCTAATCGGACATAGTGAACGCCGTCATATTCTGGGTGAAACGCAAGAGTTTTTGGCTAAAAAATTTGCTTTTTACATGAGCCATGGATTTAAGATTATCTATTGTATCGGAGAACCACTTAGTGTGAGAGAAGCAGGGCATGAGCGTATGATGGAGTATATATCTGCCCAATATGAGGGAATAGATACGGAGTATAAAAATCTTATCATCGCGTATGAGCCGGTTTGGGCAATAGGCACAGGACTCACACCAACACTCGAAGAGATAGAAAATATCCATAAGGAACTCAAGAAAAAATCACCTGCGCCTATACTCTATGGTGGTAGTGTGAAAGTTACAAATGCCAAAGAAGTCTTAGAACTTCAAAATGTAGATGGTATCTTGGTTGGAAGTGCTGCGCTTTATCTCGAACATTTTTGTTCGATGATATCGTATGCAGATGAAATAGAAAAATTAGCAGGAGAAAAATAAAAGATGATAATGAAGGGTAAAAAAGGTCTAATAGTAGGACTTGCAAACAATAAGTCTATCGCATATGGTATAGCAAAAGCTTGTGCAGAGCAGGGTGCTGAGATGGCATTTACATACCTAAATGATGCACTCAAAAAGAGAGTTGAACCTATAGCAGAAGAATTTGGAAGTAAATATGTTTATGAGTTGGATGTTTCCAATGAAGAGCATATGGCAGCTATCGCAGCTCATATTACGAGAGACTTTGGAAAGATTGACTTTTTGGTTCATTCAGTTGCGTTTGCCCCAAAAGAGGCTTTAAGTGAGCCTTTTATCAAAACTACAAAACAGGCGTTTCAAATAGCTATGGACATTTCTGTTTATTCATTGATTGATTTGACAAATCGATTAGAGTCTGTTTTAGCTGATGATGCTTCAATCCTCACACTTTCTTATCTTGGTGGACCAAAATATATCGTAAACTACAATGTTATGGGAGTTGCAAAAGCTGCACTCGAATCAACGGTACGTTATATGGCAGTGGATCTTGGGAAAAAAGGACAACGTGTAAACGCAATCTCTGCAGGGCCTATCAGAACTCTTGCAGCAGCAGGAATAGGCGATTTCAAACAGATTCTTAACTGGAACGAAGCAAATGCACCTTTGAAAAAAAATGTAACTATAGAGCAAGTCGGAAACTCCGCAATGTACCTCATGAGTGATCTCGCTTCTGGAGTAACAGGTGAGATACACTATGTTGATGCCGGATACAACATTATGGGCATGGCCGCTGCTGAAACGGACGCAGATGGTAAAACAGTTCTTTCATGGGATATGAGAGAAAATAATAAACCTTTAAAATAGCAAGAAGATATAAATCTTGCTATTTTCCTCCTGTATAAAAAAAATCTCACTAACTGCTTAAAAATTAATCACTTATTTGTCTGCGCTGAATACATTCTATGTAATAATTATTCCATCAAAAATAAGAAGGAAACACAATGAAATTATTAAAACTTAGTTTAGCAGCGGCAGTTCTTGCAACGGGAATCTTAGCAGCTGAGGAATCAGAAATCGGAATTAGTGCAAATGTAGCAGCAACAAGTAACTATGTTTGGAGAGGTATGACGCAATCAGCTGATAAACCTGCAATTCAAGGTGGATTTGATTTGGAGTATAAAGGGGCTTATTTAGGAACTTGGGGCTCAAATGTTGATTGGGGTAATGATGCATCAATGGAAGCAGATTTTTATGCAGGTTACTCGAATAGTCTTTATGGAGTAACTTATGATATTGGTGCAATTAAAATTGTTTATCCAGGCGAAATGACGAGTTCAAACTTTGCAGAAGTATATCTTGGGTTGGGTTATGATTTTGAAATATTTTCTATTGGAGCAAAATATTCTAATGGTATAAAAACTGATGATTTTGATGCGCCAGACAATATGGAAGGAACAATTTCAGTACCGCTTCCAGTAGAAATTTCACTTGATGCAGCATATGGTGTTTACGGAAAAGACGGCGATGATAATGGTGTTGGTAAATACTACTCAGTAGGTCTTTCTAAATCATTTGGTAAATTTGATTTTACTCTTGCGTACACAGCTATGGATTATTTCACAGATGGAGCAGATTCTGAAGATAACATTATCGGAACAATCGGAACAAGCTTCTAATTTTTATAGGAGCTGACAATTTCTCCTGATTTTTATCCCCTTTTTCCTGTTTTAGGGGATAAAAAATTCATTTTTGCTATACTTTCCCCATGACACATTTACTTCAAAAATTTTTTTACATAAGCTTTATGCTATTTCTTATTTCGCTTATCTCATTTTTAGCAATTCACGCAGCACCAAACAGTTTTTTTGGAGCGGGCGAACTCAATCCAAACATGACAAAAGAAGCGATAGAACAACTCAAGGCTGTCTATGGTTTAGATAAGACACTTTCGCAACAATATTTTGACTGGGTTATAAATATACTCACTCTTAATTTTGGAGTATCCTTTGTTTCAGGTCAAGATGTTAGTTCTGAAATACTTAAACGTATTCCTGTCACACTTGTGATGAATTTTATAGCACTTATATCTGTCTTTGTTTTGTCTTTATATCTTGGCATAAAAGCTGCACTGAATTATGAGAAAAAATCTGATTACATCATCCGTCAAATCTCTTTGGTCTCTTTTTCTATGCCTTCGTTTTATCTTGCACTTATTTTCATTATACTTTTGAGTGTCAACTTCGACCTATTTCCTATCTCAGGACTTCACTCCATAGAAGAAAAAACAGGTTTAGCAAATTATATAGATATGGCTTGGCATTTGACTCTTCCAATATCTGTTATGATTTTTGTAGGTCTTGGGAGTATGATAATCTACATCCGTTCGCTTACCTTAGAGATTTTAAAGAGTGATTATTACTATTTTGCACTCTCTCGTGGATTGGGGCAAAAAGATTTACTGCGTTTTTACATCTTGCCAAATCTTTTACCGCCAATCATCACCCTTTTGGGTTTGTCTTTGCCAGGGCTTATTGGCGGAAGTGTTATTTTAGAGTCTATTTTTGGTATCGAGGGAATGGGGCAACTTTTCTTTATGAGCGCACTTAGCAGAGATTACCCCATTATCATGGGTACTCTGATGATAACTGCGTTTTTGACACTGCTTGGAAATATGATAGCGGATGTGATTTTGCTGCGTTTAAATCCATATATGAAACGCAGCTAGAAAAATTCAATGTTGAATAAAGTGGTATGTGAGTGATGGGTTTGCCTCGAAAGAGGCAAGCTTTAGATAACACAGCAGCTTAAGCGAAGAAGTAAAAGGGATTTTATTCCTTTTGCGGACTATTTAACTAAATAACGCCTCAAGTGCGTCAACACCGTCTTTTGTTTCTTCTTTTTGTCCGTTTTCATTTGTTTTTTCATTGGTTTCATTGAGTTCTATCTGAAGACCTGTGAGCATAGAAGCAAGACGGATGTTGATACCGCTTTTTCCGATAGCTTTTGACTTTTGATCAGCAGGAAGGGTAATGATAGCCTTTTCATTTTCACCTTTGTCATTTTTTACGATCTCTACATGTGAGATGATAGCAGGGCTCATGACGCGTGAGACAAATAGTTCTGCAATACTTGAATATTCGATACAGTCGATGTTCTCACCGATAAGTTCTTGGCTAACTGCATTTATACGGACACCTCTGACACCAACCGTTGCACCTACGGCATCAACTTGAGGGTGGGTACTTATAAGTGCTACTTTTGCACGCTCACCAGGGATGCGGGCACATTTTTCTATGATTACCGCACCATCAGCAATTTCAGGAACTTCAAGAGCCAAAAGCTCTTCCAAAAACTTTGGTGAAGTGCGTGAGAGTTCTATTTGGATACCATTTTCTTTGTCCATACCAACACGACGTACAACCGCTTTGATGTGATCACCTACTTTAAATGTCTCACCTTTGATACGGTTTTTCATAGGAAGGACAGCACGCACTTCATCTACTTCAATATACGTTGCGTTTTGGTTATCAACACGGGTAACGCGTCCAGAAACCAGCACACCGATTTTGGATTTGTATTTGTTGAAAAGTTCATCTTCTACAAGTCTTTGGATGTGGTACTCTATCTCACGGTGGAGTTGTGAAGCTGCCGTTCTTCCATAATCTTCTATATTGTGGTCAATCTGAAGCTGATCGCCAAGATCTACCTGATCATCATATTCTCTTGCTTCTGTGATTGAGATATACGCAGGTGCACTCTCTTCATCTTGAAGTTTGGTATCATCATCCGCAACAACGGTAATGATTTGAATTATTTTTACTTTTTTACTCTGTTTGTCTATCTGTGCTTCAAAAGCAAATCTATGATTGATTACTCTTTTGGCTGTTTGTACAAAAGCAGTTTTGAGTGCGGTTAGAACGCTCTCTTGACTTAGCCCTTTTTCATGTGCGATTGCTTCTGCAATATCTAAAATTTTTTCCATTATTATTTCCTTTATAAAGGTCGTTTCACAAAAAATAAAATCTGTTGTTTGGGGATTTCTTATGAAGTCACAAATTATACGCAAAAAGTGCTAAAAACATCTTTAATGCACCTTTTAGTACATTTTTACTATAATGCAAAACTTTTTATATTAGAGATAAGGATCGAAAATGGATTTAAAATTTGCAAGAACAGAGATAAACGCAAAGCCAAAAAAAGCAGAACTCGCAAAAATTGAGGCAAGTGTTGCAAAAGAAAATAGTGTTATTTTTTATTTTGACAGAGAAAACTCTCACAAAGATTTACTTGAACTTCAAGATTATTTTGAAGCAAAAGGCAAAAGTTTTTATATGAATGAAGTGAAATATGGTCTTTCAGACAATGAATATATGTACCAAGTTCATATCGTAAGCTAAAGAGAGTTTTATGAGTAAAAAGTTATTTATAGAGACTTTGGGGTGTGCGATGAATTCACGGGATTCGGAGCACATGATAGCGGAGCTAAAAGAAAAAGAAGGTTACGAGACGACCGATGATTTCAAAGAAGCCGACCTGATTCTTATAAATACCTGTTCAGTAAGAGAAAAACCAGTTCAAAAACTTTTTTCAGAGTTAGGTGTCTTTTACAAAAAGAAAAAAGAGGGTGCAAAAATAGGTGTTTGTGGTTGTACCGCTTCACATCTAGGCAGTGAAATCATAAAACGCGCACCTTATGTGAGTTTTGTTTTAGGGGCTCGAAACGTCTCCAAAATCACAGAAGTTTTGCACAAAGAAAGAGCTGTAGAGATAGATATCAACTATGATGAGAGTGAGTTTGCGTTTAAAGATTTTCGTACATCTCCTTACAAAGGTTTTATCAACATCTCTATAGGATGTGATAAAGCGTGCACCTTCTGTATTGTTCCAAAAACTCGGGGTGAAGAGATATCTATCCCTGATGCACTTATCATCCAAGAAGCACAAAAAATTGTAAATGCAGGGGCAAAAGAGATTTTTCTTTTGGGGCAAAATGTCAATAACTATGGTCGTCGTTTTTCAGGTGTACATGAAAAAGTAAATTTCACAGAGTTACTTCGCCGCCTTAGTAAGATAGAAAAACTTGAGCGTATCCGTTTTACCTCTCCTCACCCTTTTCATATGGATGATGAATTTATAGAAGAGTTCGCCAAAAATCCTAAAATTTGTAAATCTATGCATATGCCACTTCAAAGTGGTTCTAGTAAAGTTCTAAAAGATATGAAACGCGGCTACACGAAAGAGTGGTTTTTAAATCGTGTCGCTAAGCTTAGACAAGAGTGTCCAGAAGCAACAATAAGCACGGATATCATCGTTGCGTTTCCTGGTGAGAGTGATGAGGACTTTGCCCAGAGTGTCGATGTGGTAGAACAAGTGAAGTTTGATCAGATTTTCTCCTTTAAATACTCCCCACGCCCTGAAACAGAAGCCGAGCATTTTACAAATAGTGTTGATGAAGAAGTGGCTTCAGAGAGACTTAGTTATTTACAGGCTTTACATAACGAAATACTGGACGCGAAAAATGCCCAACAACTTGGAAAAACTTTTAGAGTTTATTTTGAGGCACTCAATCAAGGCGGTTTTGTCGCAGGGAGAAGTGACAACAATCTTCTCATCAAAGTCAAAGGTTCGGATGAACTTTTGGGTCAGTTTAGAGATGTAAAAATCACCTCTATCGGTCGTACTATCCTAACGGGTGAGATTCTTGCTTAAAAATCTTTCCCGCTCACTTGCTCTGTTTTTTTTACCTCTCATAGGTGCACTTCTTATCCGTTTTTTATATCTTACAAACAAAAAAGAGTTTCATGTTCCAAAAGAGCTGAGTAATGAACCTATAATCTTTGCCTGTTGGCATGGTGAGCTGCTTATGCTTCCGTATCTCTATGCACACTATCGAAAGAGTCCTCATGCGAAAGTTCTTATTTCAAGCCATTTTGATGGAGCACTTATTTCCAAAACGATACAATATTTCGGCTTAGGCACGATAGCAGGCTCTACAAACAGAAACGCAGTGCGTGTTTTGATAGAAGCCATCAAGACGATAAAAGAGGGTTATGATATCGGCATAACACCCGATGGACCAAAAGGTCCGCGTCATGAAGTTGCAGATGGTATAATAGTTATGGCACAAAAAACAAAGGCGAAAATTGTTCTTGTGGAGATCAAACCGACAAAGTTCTGGCGCTTGAGAAGTTGGGATAAATTTACTATACCCAAGCCTTTTGGCACACTGCATTATTTTACATCTGATATGTTGGACGTAAGTGAAATGGAGCTAGAAGAGGCAAGGATAGTTATAAAAGAGGGGTTGTTACGACATGAATACTAAAACACTGTTTCTTCTTTTAGCACTTGCTTTCCTTTTTATCATGGGCATTTATGTTCTTGTACACCCCTCCTATCAAAAGTCACTCCAAGCAAAATATTTTTTTGAGATGGGCAATTATAAAGAAGCGCTTGTATTAGCCAAAGAGGCGTTTAGTATGGATGTTTATAATAGAATGGCATCCACAATTATGGCGCAAACGATAACAGCACTTAAATATGCTTCTTATATCGAGATGGGCGAAAAATATATGGCTGCTATCAATATAATAGCAACACATGAAAATATTTCGGATGCGGATACAGCAAAAATAAGAACTATGTGTGAGATTATGGTTGCAGAATACATCAAGCTTGCTCCGAGTGTGATAACAGATGAGAACTTAGTTCAAGAGGCTTCTGAGTACCATCATAAATTTGAGAAACTTCTTGAAAAAGTTACTCGATAGACAAAGGATCGCTTTTCTGGAGTTCCTTGAAAGCTTTAAAGGTTACTCAGATCTCACTCTTGAGAGTTATGATGCCTCTATAAAAGAGGCACTAGCTTGTATAGAAATACTCCAAGAAGAAGAACACACCCTCTTTAATCTCATGCCTTACCGAATCAAAATAGCGCACTTAAACGCAAAAACGATTTCCAAAAAACTCAGTGCTATCAGAAGTTTTGTAGAGTATCTTAATGACAATGGTTTCTTTGTTGTTCTCAAAGCAGATTCAAGTGTCAAAATCGCTAAAACATTGCCAAAACCTATCTCACATGAGCACATCATGCAAGCACTAGAACATACGCAAGTAGAGGAGCGTTTGGTGGTTGTGATGCTTTATACTTTGGGCTTGCGTATCTCAGAACTTGCCAATATGAAAATAAGCGATATTTCCGCTGAATGGGTGCGCGTCATAGGGAAGGGGAACAAACAAAGAGATATTCCTCTTCTTGCAGGTACGAAAGCTTTGATAGAGAGTTATTTGCAAAGCAGCACCCCTAAAAAATTTCTTTTTGAAAAAAATAGAGGAAAATTAAGCGAAAATAGTCTAAGATATATCGTTATTAAAGTCTTTGAGAGGGTTGCCCTTAAAGTTACTCCCCACCAACTGCGTCATTCGTATGCTACTGCACTTCTTAACAGCGGAGCGCCTATAGTGGATGTAAGCGAGTTGCTAGGTCACTCATCCATGGCTACAACGCAAATATATACAAAATTAGGCAGTGCATTGAAACAACAAAATTACAGTAAAGCACATCCTCTTTGTGGAGCGGGTGAGTAGTGTTTGGGTCTTTATATCTTAAAGTATTTGTAAATATTATTCTCAAGCGTTCAGAGACTACTGTATATATTGAGCTTTTCTCAAATAAAAATATTATAAAAAATATCGAAGAGACATTTACTACAAAATCTATCAATGAAAAAATGCTTGACTTTATTTTGGAATATACCAATGAGTCTCCATTTTATTATATCTCGATTCTCGATACATCTTCTGCTCAGGGCGCGATACCAACCTGCTCAAAAAATCAAATCGGTATTTTTCATGACGTTACCTCTTCAGAACACCGATGTTTTAAGGAAAAATGGAGCTATTTTACATCACGGGAAGATTTGTATGCACTAGAAAAAACCTATAAGCCAATAGGGATAGATTTTGTATTTTCTCCTTTTGTGATGTTGGCTGAATTTTTTAAAGATAAAATAGATTCGCATTTGGCTATGTTTATTCTCGTAGAGGAAAAATATCTCTCTTTGGCTGTTTTTGATAAGTCTGAATTGCTTTTTGCAAGACATATGGATGTACAAAAACGCAGAGATGAAGAAGCACTTTTAGTGTATGATGAAAAAGCGGAAGAACTTCACTCCTATCTTGATGAAGGGATTGATTTAGAGGAAATAAATCCTATCGACGAGCTGGAGTTTTTAGATGATTTCGCAGATATTGCAGACCTTGACGCACTTGAAGAGATAGATGAGTTTGCTGATTCACAAGACTTAGAAGAAGAGTTCTATCAAGACCAAATCCAAGAGTCAAAAGGCACTTTAAGTGAAGGCTTTAATGAAGATTTTCAACGATTTTTACTAATACAAAGCTCTGTAAAACGCTTTTATTTAGAGGATAAATATAAAAGTATTTTTATAGAAAGTGTCTATATTGCCGATGGTTCTGGTGTTAGTCAAGATCTCAAACGCTACCTTGAAGAAGAGATGTTTTTAAGTGTGTATGTAAGAAAAATTGATTTGGCACAACAGGTCTGTGAACTAGCTAAAGCGGAATTAAATTCATGAGATACAGTTACACAAAACCAAGAAAAAAGTCTATTTTTACGCCAGAACTCAAACTTGCGTTAATTTTTTTTATAATAACTCTGGGGATGCTTTTTTTGACTTATGGATTTTTATCTTTTAAAGATTTTAGTTTCCAAAGTCAAAAAGCTGAAATGATAGAAAAAAGATTTGATTTAGGCGAAGCTATTGAAGAGATGAAAGCACAGATTGCGCTTATCAACAAAGAGTCACTTTTGGGAGAGAGAATTACGACGCAAAATAGTGTGTTAAAAGATTCTATTACAAACCTTTTTGACCTGATTCCCCAAAGAATCACCCTCTCAGAAGCATCTTTACTTGAAAACGGTCTCATACTTCACGGAATTACTCCAAATAAAGATATCTATAATTTTATGCTTCAGGCGCCTTTGCGTTCTATCTTTCATAAGACTTACAGCAGTTTTTATCCACTTTCAAATGGATGGCTGCGTTTTGTCTCTACAAATTATATCGAGGATGATAGTTTTGAGAATAACATAACAGATATAACAGAGGAAAAAGCACTAGAAAAAGAGGGTGAAGATGAAAATTAAAATCTCACGTCAAAGCATCTATCTTATCACACTCTCAACTATTCTTTTGCTTTTTGTTGTACTTTTCTCATTTTTGGTTTTGATTCCTGAGGGAAAAAAATACAGAGAACATAGAGTTGAACTGCAAAAAGAGAATAAAGAACTTACTAAGTACCAAAATTTTCATGACGAAACACTTGAAGTTTATAAGCAGCTTCAAGCTGACAACCGTCATGTTATTGAAGCACTTAAGAGCCCATTTAACATAGAACGCTTTGAAAAATTGCATAAAGAGCATTTTCAAACTTTGATAATCGCTCAAAAAGAAAAAATGGCGGATGAAGAGACATTTAGTGTGTATGAGGTCAAAACAACTTCACATATACATTCACCGCAAAGTTTTTATGACTTTTTGGATGCTATCAATAAAAGTGAGTGGGTTATTGGGATCAATTTTCCTATACATTTCGTGCGTGATGGAGATTTGATAAAATCTTCTTTTACGATGCGTGTTTATGCTGCAGAGAAAAAGCCAGAGAAAGAAGATCTCAATGTTAGTGAATTAGAGGGTGAAGAGTAGTTCTTTGACACGGTCAAAAACTGCTGCGTTTTCATAAAGAAAAGGGCGTAGTTTTGGCTCTATTTTGAGTTTTCTGCAAGACTCTTTAAACTCTTTTGGCAAAACAATTTGACTGCACTGAAACGCAGTGATAAAAATAAACTTTTGACATCTACTTACAAGAAATTTTCTGCCTAGAACAAGTGTTTCTTTTTTTTTGAGCAGACTTCTTTCGTTTGCACTTGCCATGTAACCCTGCGTTTTGAGATATTTGTCGATGGCATAGATATCACTGCGTTTATCTTCACATGAGCTAAAATATGCCAGTGTTCCAATTTTTTCTATCTTGAGTGTTTTTATAAGTGAATCAAAATCTGCCTCAAGATAAGCAAAACTTTTTTTGATGCCTTCGAGATGTTCTTGCATGAGTGGGTTAGTGAAGTTGTGTCTGAAATAGTTGCGTTTAATCGTTTTATCTTGGTTGCTTGCATCGAGAAAATATTTGCGCTTATGTGTATCAAGATAGACAAAAAATTCTTGTTTATCAAGATGTAAAAGTGGTCGCACAAGTGTATATCCTGTGCGCTCCTCATGCTCTCGCATTCCCGCCATCTCAGCACAACCTGCACCTTTACAAAACTGCATAAGCATCCACTCAAACCTATCGCCAAGATGATGCGCTGTGAGAAGGTTTTGATAGTGGTGTTTTTGTATAAGTGCATTAAAAAAGTTATAGCGAATTTCGCGCGCATGGGCTTCAAAGTTTTTTTGGATTTTTTTGGCTTGATAGGTGTGGCAGGTGAGGTCATAAGTTTGCGCCAACTCTTTTGCGTAAGTCACTTCTTCTTTACTTTGTTCGCGCAGACCATAGTCCACGATAGCAATATCAAACTTGATATCATTTTCTAAAAGTAAAAAAAGAAGAGTTGTTGAATCTACTCCCGCAGAAAATGCAAGGAGATTTTTTTTATTTTGTAGTTTTTCGAGTGTAGCGGGTTTAAGCATTATCCACGGTTGCCGTCAAAATATTACCGATAAGTTCCGTCACTTTTGCTTTGTAGATAAGACCAAAACGCAGCTCTTCTTCGCCTGTATGGTCATTGACATAAATCTCACCGTCTATATCTGGCGCCCAGAGAAGTTTTCGCGCACTCAGGAGATATTCATGTTCATCACTCTCACTATCTATGACAAGCTCTATTGCATTGCCTACTTCAGTTTCAAGAGACTTTTGCGCACATGCAGCAGCGATAGCACCTAAAATCTTTGCGCGTTTTTCGATGAGTTTTGCAGAGATTTTGTCACTCATGTCATAAGCTGGTGTCGTCTCTTCATCAGAATAAGAGAAAACATTGATGCGGTCAAAACCAAAAGATGCGGCAAACTCACACATTTCATCAAACATCTCTTGCGTTTCATTTGGATGCCCGACAATAAAACTTGTTCGCACAAAAGAGTTTGGAAGTGCGCGCATAAAGTTTAGAAGTTCGAGTGTTTTTTCTTTCCCAAAACCGCGTTTCATCAAACGCAGCATATCATCATTTATGTGTTGAATAGGCATGTCAAAATAGTTGTGAAAGATGGTGCTTTTTGCGATGTTTTTGAGCAGTGCCATACTCGTTGTAGATGGATAAAGATAAAGGATTCTAGCAGATTTCACACCTTCTATGGGTTCGATACGCTGGATAAGCAGACTGAGACCATCTTTGATATTTTGGTCACGAAGATACGAAGAGCTGTCCTGAGAGACAAAACTAAAGTCATAATAACCTTTTGCCACAAGCCCTTCAACCTCTTTAGCTACAGAATCAAGAGTTCTGGAATTGAGTTTGCCTTTAAATGAAGGAATAGCGCAAAAGCTGCAAGTCTGGTTGCACCCTTCTGAGAGTTTAATATAAGCGTGATAGGAAGAACCCGTCACAACTCTCTCTGCTCCGTCGATCAGATAGACCTGCTCAGAAAAGCGGCTCTTTTTTTCGGCAAGAAGTTCGTCGATATGGTCATAATCACCCACGCCCGTAAAGATATCCACTTCAGGCATATCAGCGGCGAGTTCTTCTTTATAGCGTTCGCTCAAACAGCCTGCCATAACCAAAAGAGAGTCCTCTTTTCTTGCTTCGTGAAGATTTAAGATGGTATTGATGGACTCTTGTTTTGCTGCGTCGATAAAACCACAAGTATTTACGATGATAACATCTGCGTTTTGGCTATCGTCTGTGAGTTCAAAGTTTTTAAGTTTTCCCATCATTACTTCGGTATCGACAAGATTTTTCGTACAACCAAGGGATACTATATGGAGTTTATTGTTCATATGTGCTACTTTATATAGGTGAAATTGAAATGATATTATATCTAATTCTATACCGAAGGACTAAGTTTTTATCTCTAGGTATCAGGGAATTATAAGCTATAATTGCACCATGAAAATATATGATGTTTTAATACTTGGAGCAGGTGCAAGCGGACTTATGTGTGCGGCGCATTTGGATAAAAGATTGCATGTTGCCATAGTTGAGGGCAATGAAAAAGTTGCCAAAAAACTGAAAATATCCGGTGGTGGCAAATGTAATATAGCAAATGTGCAGGTAAGCGAAGCAAACTTTGATGGTGATAGTGAGCTTGTCGGATACGCCCTGAGTGTTTTTTCGAAAGAAGATTTACTTGCGTTTTTGGAACAAAACGCAGTCGAACCTGAGATACGAAAAGAGCGTTATTACTTTTGTAAACGCAGTGCAGATGAGATTATCGATCTTCTAAAAGCCAAAACGTACCACTGCGAACTTCTGCTAAATGCAGAGATAAAAAGTGTGAAAAAAAGAGATGAACTTTTTGAACTTCAAATCGCTCATGACACACTTTACGCTAAAAAAGTAGTTGTTGCAACGGGCGGCAAAAGTTATAAAAGTATAGGTGCAAGCGAAATAGGTCTGGATATCGCAAAAAGTTTTGGCTTAAAAGTCAAAGAGTTTTCTCCGGCACTTGTGGGTATGACGCTTCAAAAAGAGCAGTTTTGGATGAAAGAGTTGAGTGGACTTAGCTGTTACGTGCAGATAACAGTGGCTGAAAAGGTACTTAAAGAAGAGATGCTTTTTGCACATAAAGGCATCAGTGGACCTGTCGTTTTATCCGCTTCGCTTTATTGGCAAAAAGGCAACATGAGCATCGATTTCTTGCCACAGCAAAATATCTTCAAACTCATAGAAGGAAATAAAAAATTTCTCAGTTCAGCCATACCTTTACCCAAACGCCTCTCAAAAGAGTTGCTCAAAGCTTTGGATATAGAAGATATAGAATGCAAAAAACTAACTAAAACTGCTTTAGAAAAACTCAGCAAAATCCATGATTATAGTTTTTCTCCGGCTGGAAATTTTGGTTTTACAAAAGCAGAAGCAAGCCGTGGAGGCGTGCTCTCTCATGAGCTCAACCGTTATACGCTTGAAGCACTTGATGTTTCAAATCTCTACTTTATAGGTGAAGTTGTTGATGTGACAGGAGAGCTCGGCGGATATAACTTTCAGTGGGCATTTAGCAGCGCAGTAGTGTGTGCAAATGCTCTTTCTTTGGAATAATTGACTTTTCACAATCTAAGTTTATTTCCAATATAAGGTATTGTAAAATGTGGAAATGCACTTTTAAAGGTGAATGGTCATTTAAACCGTAGCTTGAAGTTTTACACCAAATGAATTGAGAACTTTCATAACTGTTTCAAACTTCGGTTTAGAACCCTTGGCAAAAGTTTTATACAAACTCTCACGACCAAGCCCAGTATCTTTTGCAATCTGCGTCGTACCTTTTGCTTTTGCAATGTTACCTATGGCTAGTAAAAGTTCATCCATATCGCCATCACTTAAAACTTGTGAAAGATATTCAGCAATCATCTCTTTTGAATCTAAGTAATGTGCTACATCAAATGTTGTTAGATTTTTATTCATGGAAATACTCCTTCGCCATATTTTTAGTTTTTAAAATGCAAAGAAAGCTGTTCCTTAAAAAGACTTATAACGAGCTATCTCTAAAGCACAAGGCAAGCCATCGATTATTTCTTGGTTATTTTTATATAATACATTAATTAAGTTACATTTAATTTCTCAGGAGAGAGTATGGAAATTTTTATTATTTCGTTTGTTGCGTTGATGGCTTCGTTTTTAACTCTGTTTTCAGGCTTTGGTCTTGGTACTTTGCTTATGCCCTTTGTGGCTATTTTTCTACCCATTGATGTAGCTATAGCCATGACCGCCATTGTTCATTTTGCGAACAACATTTTTAAAGTCGGCTTGCTCGGCAAAGAAGCTAACAAGATGGTGCTCATAAAATTTGGAATTCCTGCAGTTATATTTGCCTTTATTGGAGCGCTATTTTTAGAGTATTTAATGCGTGCATCTTTTGTTTTTACATACGAATTATTTGGACTAAGTGCAACAATTGTGCCTATTAAATTTGTAGTAGGAATCGTCATTGTTGTATTTGTGATTTTGGAACTTTTGCCAAAATTTGCCTCAATGAGTGTAGATACAAAATATCTTCCGCTTGGAGGAGCGATAAGTGGCTTTTTTGGTGGTTTATCTGGGCATCAGGGAGCATTTAGAAGTATGTTTTTAATTAAAATCGGTTTGAGCAAAGAAGCTTTTGTTGCAAGTGGCGTAATGGTCGCGGTCATGGTTGACTCAAGCAGACTTTTAGTCTATGGCAGCACCATAGGCTCAAATGCTGTTTCGATTGACTGGATAGTCGTTCTCAGTGCCACAATAAGTGCTTTCGTTGGCTCTTATTTTGGGGCGAAAATATTAAAAAAGATTACAATAGAGTTTATTCGATACATCATTTCAGGCTTATTGCTGTTGATTGGTGTATTGATGATGGGAGGGATTTTATAATGAAACTTGTGGTACTAAGTGTTCTAGTTTGGATAAATATGTTTGGAGCTTCCTACTCTACTTCATCTGAGTGGCTTATGAACATCAAAGAAGATAAGGCAAAATTTCAAGAAATTCAAAAACAATTTCGTGGTTTTGATACAGTAATGATGGAAGTTGGATATAGATATGAAGCTACAAAAAAAGCTATTGACAAGAGCGAATACGATTTGGCAATGTACCATTGGAACAAAATTAAAACAGCCATTGATAATGGCACCGTGAGAAGACCCGCACGTAAAGAATCAGCAGATGATTTTTTTCTTAAAAGTGTATATTCAGAATTTTCAGATGTTCTCAATAGCAGAGATAAAACGAAAATCAATACTGCTTTTGATACTATAAAAAATGTTTGCAATGGTTGTCACGTAAATCAAAAAGTCGGTTTTATTGTTATTGAATAAAAAGAAGATGAAATGGATAGTTGGTTAAATTTTGCAAATACATACACACTTGGACAAGTTGCAGGATAAAAAAGTATTCTTAAGAGATTGTAGTACAGGTGTACAAGTAAATTTATGATTTTGCCATTAATTTTCGCATAGATTCCCCCTTTAATTCAATTTGATGTGCAGAGTGAATGAGTCTGTCAATCATAGCATCTGCAATAGTTTTATTTCCCAAATAGGCATGTGCCCTGAGAGCGTAGCGATGAAATACCCGTAGGGTACCTTCTCTAATGGGAAGCTGAGCTGTATTAGACTTTTTTCATAATCCATTAAACGACTTTAAATCCACAATCAAAATTTATCAAAGCACAAATTAGGTTCAAGTGTAAACCGAATCGTTTTCGTCGATTACGATATTTTTCTCTGGAATATCACTGTTGCTATGTTACGCAGTTTAGGAAATGTGAGCAAGAGTAAGGAATCATTTGGGGATACGGACATATTTGACAATTACATGTTATTATACAAGTTATGAAAAATTACACAAATTTATTTGAACCATTAAACTTGATTTATTACGAATATGATGTGAGTGTAAATACGCTTTATATTGATATGGAGCAACCAAGTTCTTACTATAGTATGGAGCTTGTAAGTATTACAAACCTTTTGCAAAACAAGGGTATAAAATATCAAATCGATATGAAAAAAAATGTTGTTCTCACTTCTGATACCTCTTTGTTTTCAAGCATCAAACGTTTTATACATTCAATTTATAGTGATATGAAATATAAAAATAAAAACATTTATATTTTGAGTGATAAAAAAGTCAAGTATGCAAAAAATCTGCCAATGTTTGAGATAAAACCTCTTTATAAAAAAATAGACTTTGCATCCTATGACGCACTTATTTTTACGTCAAAAAATGCACTTTATGCTATCAATGAGCTAGATGTAGAGTGGAAAAACAAACCTGCTTATGCGATCTCTACCCAAACAGCAAAAATAGTGAAGAGCCTCAAGGGAAATCTTCGTTTTGTAGGCAAAAGTAACCACGGAAATAGTTTTGCACATGAACTTATACCTCTGTTGCAAGGTAAAAAAGTGCTCTATCTTGGAGCTAAGGAAATTGTGTCGGATTTGATAAAAATACTCAATGAAAACGCAGTAATATGTGATGTAGAAGCAATCTATGAGACGGTTTGTAAAAATTACAGAGAAAAAATAGTGTTGCCAAAAAATGCAACTATTATATTTTCTTCTCCTTCGACAATTAAATGTTTTTTGCAAAATTCGCAGTGGGATGAGAGTTATAAAGCTGTCGCTATCGGGGAAACAACTGCCAAAAGATTCCCCTCTTATATTAGCGCTCATGTTGCACAAACAACATCGCTTGAGTCTTGTGTGCGTAAAGCTCTGGAGATAAATAGGTGAGATTTTGATATCTGAGTAGTGGTGGTCACGAACAGATTCGAACTGTTGACCACTTCCTTGTCGAGGAAGCACTCTACCACTGAGTTACGCGACCGGTAAATAAAAGAAGAATTCTACCAAAAAAAACTTAAACGAATTTTTGTTCCTTTATTTGAGAAATAGCTCCATATTTTTATATATAATTTAGGTGTACTAAGTGTATAATTCCAACATTAAATACTTTTTTTGAGCATTTAAAAAGCACCACAAGGCGAACTATGAATTTAACTGATTTTGAAGAGTTAGGATTAAAAAATGTTGGAAAGGTTTATCATAATCTTGATTATGATGCGTTGATTCAGCATGAGCTTAATAATGGTGAATGTGCCCTTACAAACAAGGGTGCAACAACTGTTGACACGGGTATTTTTACGGGGCGTAGCCCAAAAGACAAGTATTTTGTTGATCGTGATCCATCAAACAAATATATAGCTTGGGGTGATGTAAATCAAAAAGTAGATGCTAAAATCTTTCAAGAACTCTTACTTGTAGCGCAGGAACAACTTTCTAATAAAGATCTCTATATTACAGACGTTTTTTGTGGCTCAAGTGTAGCTTCAAAAAAATCTGTACGTTTTGTGTCAGAAATAGCATGGCAGTCACATTTTGTAAAAAATATGTTTATCCGTCCTACAGACGTTGAGCTAGAAGTTTTCAAGTCTGATTTTACGGTATTAAATGCTTGCAAAGCAGTCAATACAAAATGGAAAGAACATGGACTTCATTCTGAAGTTTTTGTACTTTTTGATGTTGAAAATAATATGGCGATTATCGGTGGTACATGGTACGGTGGTGAGATGAAAAAAGGGATTTTTTCAATGATGAACTACTGGTTGCCGCTTGAGGGCAAGTTGCCTATGCACTGTTCTGCAAATGTTGGCAAAGAAGGTGATACAGCGCTTTTCTTTGGTTTGAGTGGAACAGGAAAAACTACACTCTCTACAGATCCACATCGCGCTCTTATCGGTGATGATGAGCATGGCTGGGATGAGCATGGCGTTTTCAACTTTGAAGGTGGATGCTATGCGAAGGTTATCAATCTTGATGCAAGCAGTGAGCCTGAGATCTATGGTGCCATCAAAAAAGGGGCGCTTCTTGAAAATGTAGTCATCTCAGAAGATGGAGAAGTAGCCTATGAAGATGCTTCAAAAACTGAAAATACTCGTGTTTCTTACCCGATAGAACACATAGAAAATCATCAACCAAGTCTGATGGCTGGTCATCCTGAAAATATCATTTTCCTTACAGCGGATGCGTTTGGTGTATTGCCTCCAGTTTCAAAACTTTCTAAAGAGCAAGCAATGTACTACTTTTTGAGTGGTTATACTGCAAAAGTGGCTGGAACAGAGCGTGGTATTACTGAGCCGGTTGCAACATTTAGCTCATGTTTTGGTGAAGCTTTTTTGCCTCTTCATCCTACTGTTTATGCAAAACTTTTAGGCGAAAAGATTGATGGACATAATGTAAATGTTTATCTTGTAAACACTGGCTGGAGTGGTGGCGTTTATGGTGTTGGAAAACGTATGAGTATCAAAAACACACGTGCTTGTATCAATGCTATTTTAGATGGAAGCATAAATAACTGTGAGTTTAACACGACAAAAACATTTAGACTTCAGGTGCCAAAATCTCTTGGTGAGATAAGTCCATCTGTTCTGAATCCTCGTGATGCGTGGGAGGATAAAGATCTTTTTGACAAGACTAGAGATAAATTAGCAGCGATGTTTATAGAAAACTTTAAAAAGTATGAGAATGAAAATAGTGAGTTTAACTACTCAGCAGCAGGACCAAAAGTAGAA
>MIBW01000095.1 GCA_001829625.1 Sulfurimonas sp. GWF2_37_8
AGAATTACACCAAATTATTACAGCCATCAGTGTTTACACGAAGAAAGAGTTAGGTTTTATGTGCGAAAGTTGAGTAAAAAATTTATAATAAGTCGAAACTACCAAGATAAAATAACTTACAGATGTAAGCAATAAAGCAACTGTCGCACCTATAATTCCATACACTGGGATTAAAAAATAGCAACTTAAAATTGATATAAAAGCAGGCAATATCTGTGCTAATAGTAATTGTTTTGTTTTTTTATGCACAAAAAACTCATATGTCCAAATAATGGCAATATTCGAAAATGCTGCTGCTAAAAAGAGATATGGGAGTAGCCAACTATATGCTACATACTTACTGCTTGATAATATTTCAACTATAAAACTATGAAAAAACAACATAAATACAAAAATAAGTATAAAAAATAGTGCCAAATAAATCGCTATCTCTTTTGTTTTTTCTCTAGTATACCTATTACGCGTACTCTCTGTCTGATACATAATCGGAACTATAAAAGTTCCAATAATTCCTACTACTTGGGCGGGAACAATCAAGGCTATTGTATTTAACAAAGTAAAATAACCAACTTCTTCGACCGACCTATAGTATTGTAAAAACCAACTTGCCGCATAGAGTTGAAGCCAGCTAAAAACTGCCCAAATAAGCAAGGGTGCAGAAAATCTATAGTAATTTTTAAAATTAGTTTTTAATAGATTGAGTTTTAATCCTTGAGGTGTCAGGAGAGCTCTTCTATAGAATAATATCCATACAATATTGACAATAAAAATAATAGAAGCTATCCATAAAATTTTATACGCACTTACGGAAGAGTAAAGTACGAGAAAAATTAACAGTAAAATCCGTGTCACACCTTCAAATATTCTAGAATATAAAACACTCATTCGATTTCTATTAAAATTTTCAATCTGTAAAATTGTCGTCCTAAAAATAGTTAATACACTAAATATAATCAGAACATCAAAAACATTCAAAATATCATCAGGAATAAAAGGTTTTAAGAAGGGATAAAAAATAGCAAATAAAATCAGCAAAGCAGTAATGAGTAAAAAATAAAGAAATAAGATACTGGTATAGTTTGCATGGTAGTTGTTGTCTTCGTGATATATGGAGATATATCTGCTAATTGCCTGATCAAAAGATGTAAAAGGAAAAAGTGCTATAAATGCCGCAATAGAAAGCACCAGAGAGTAAAGTCCATACTCCTCAACAGCTGCATAATGACTGACTAGTTTTATAAATAATATACTAGACAGCAATCCAACAACTTGACTTAATGTAACAAGCAACAACTCCCTATTAGTTCGTATTTTATGAATAAAACTTATTATTTGACTCAATTTTTATTCCTTGAAAATTCACCAAATAGAATCTGAACAATTTTGATTTTTTTTACTATGGAAGTAATAAAAACTATAAAATAACAGATTAACAGAGCAATGATAAACAATAAAAATTGATTATCATTTTTTAGATACTCATGCAATAAACCTATGACAATAATATTTAAGATATATATTTTTAAACTATTTTTGCCAAAGAGATCAAATATTTCTCTTACTGCAATGAGTTTATATAGTTTTTGTGTTAGCAAAAAAATAGTGACCATTCCAAAAATGGCCACTATAAATTTATACCCATAAAGATATACATGACCACTAAAAAGTGAGTCCCTTGTAAATTCTCTCTCCCAAAAGTATAAACTTAGTAAAAATATAGCTGGCACAAAATATATCAATTTTTCAAAATAGTTACTCACTATCTTTTTGATTTTTGTTTGATATTCAAATAGAAACATTCCAATAATGAAAAAAATTAAATACCATTTTAAAAGTTTTATACCTAAAATATTTATTATTGGTTCAGTCATGAGCAATATAAAAAAAAGTACCAATAGCATTCCGTATTTATACTTTAATTTATTAGCAAAATACAATAAAATGTAAAAAACAAATAGAATATAAAGATACCATAAACCAGAATCAACATGTGTTAATAAAAAAGAAAGTGAATAAAATAAATCCACAAATACGAAGTTCCCTTGCAAAATTAAACCAATAATATACCAACTAAAAAAAGGAATTATTAAATAAATAAACTTCTTCGTAATACATTTTTCAAAACTGCAACCACTTTTTTGTAAAGACATATTTGCCAAATAGCCACTTATAAGCATAAAAAAAGGCATATGAAAAGAGTAAATCAGTTTAAACAAAAAAAGTTGATCAAAATTACTATAGTATGTTTGAAGCACATGCCCAAAAACAACCATAAAAATGGCAAAACCTTTTAAAAAATCGATGTAATTTATCTTGCTATCCATTACATTTCAACCTATCGCTCGTTCCCAGGCTCCAACTTGGGAATATATACTTTTTACATCTTTCACCACTATTTTTCATCATTTTCGAGCTTCTATATACATTCCAAATGAAGGGCATTGAGAATTAGAGAAGATTTTTTCACCAAAAAGCCACGAGGTATTTTTAAAGTACTTCATAAAGCCTTGGTTGTTTTTGAGTGATTTCAATTTTCCTATCATAAATTATTTAAATACCACGCATACATACTTTTTATGCCATCTTCAAGTTCAACCTTATGTTTCCAGCCAAGAGCATGGAGTTTTGAAGGGTCTGTGAGTTTTACCATTGTTCCGTCTGGTTTACTATCATCAAATGTAAGTTCACCTTTATAACCAACTATTTTTTGTATAGTCTGGGCAAGTTCTTTAATAGAAATATCTACTCCCGTACCTATGTTTATATGAGTGTTGCGTATTTCTTGAGTTTTTAGACTACTTGGTGTACAGGTTTCATTAGTAGATTGCTTCGCTTCGCTCGTAATGACATCACTAAACTCTCTATTCTCTAGCAAAAATACACAGGCATCTGCCATATCTTCGGAGTATAAAAACTCTCTTCGTGGTTTTCCGCTTCCCCAAATTTCTACCTGAGGCGTGTTATTCATCTTTGCTTCATGCATTTTTCTCAAAAGTGCAGGCAGAACATGAGAGGTTTCAAGGTCAAAGTTGTCATTTGGTCCGTAAAGGTTGGTTGGCATGACGCTTATATAGTTGGTGCCGTACTGTAGGTTATAGCTCTCACACATCTTTATACCCGCAATTTTAGCTATGGCGTAGGGTTCGTTGGTGTATTCGAGTGTATCAGTTAAAAGACAGTTCTCTGGCATAGGTTGTGGAGCATTTTTTGGGTAGATACAAGTGCTTCCTAAGAAGAGGAGTTTTTCTACACCATGTAAGTAGCTTTGATGAATGACATTGTTCTGTATCTGGAGGTTTTCATAGATGAAGTCAGCTCTGTAAGTGTTGTTTGCCACTATGCCGCCGACTTTTGCCGCAGCGAGTATCACATACTCAGGTTTTTCTGCTTTAAAGAACTCTGCTACTGCGTTTTGGTTAAGCAAGTCCAACTGCTCATGAGTTCTGTTTACTAAGTTTGTATAACCTTTAGACTCAAGGTTTTTTACTATGGCACTTCCAACAAGTCCACGATGTCCTGCTATGTATATTTTGCTAGTTTTTTTCATTTATCAACTCCAACTCTTCTATGAATCTAAAATCTTTTTTATTATATGTCCACAGCGGCAAATCATACACGAGACAAGTAGCCGCTATGATGGCATCATATATTCCCATGTCATGTGAGAGCGTATAGCTATTCATTAAGTTTCTTGCTAAAGTTAGAACCTCTTGATCTATATCGATAGTTTTAAAAAGGTTTAATTTTTTATTAGTTGTATGTAAATCTCGCTTGTTTTTTACACCTGCTAAAATTTCCATGTCAACTATAGAATTAAAACAATACTTATCTATATTTTTAGTATCCATACTTAGCTTACCATTTATATAATCTATTATGATACAACTATCTACAAATATTATTTTATTCATATTTTCTTTTTCGTCTTAAATCATGAATATATTTAGCACTATCTTCTATGTGTGTCAAAGCTACTTCATCACAAAATTCTTCATCATAATCATATTTTATTTTGTGTAAGTGCTTCATTGGATCTTTTTTGGCATAAATGAGTTCATCATCTTTTTTATGTAAATCTAAAAAAAGTTTCAAAGCATCGCTAACCAAATCTTCAAGAGATTTTTTTTGCTTTTTCGCATACTCTTTAAACTTGTTTTCAATCTCAGGATTGTCTATTTTTATCGCTAACATCGTTGACTCCTTTAGTTTAGAAAATCTATTTTACTCAAAATAACTCATAGTTTTATAGCCGCCTTCTTGGAGGTAAACATCTTTAGTCATAAGTTTTAAGTCCGATTTCATCATATCGTTTACCAAATCTTGAAGATTGTATTCTCTATTCCAACCTAGTTTTTGTTCAGCTTTTGTAGGGTCGCCTAAGAGTAAATCTACCTCTGTTGGTCTAAAGTATCTAGGGTCAACTGCCACTACTTCTTTGCCGATGCTTACTTGGTACTCAGGGTTTGCGCAAGAAACTACAAATGCTTTTTCATCTACACCTTCACCTTTGAACTCAAGTTCTATTCCTGCATAAGCAAAGCTCATTTTTACAAAATCTCTTACAGTAGTAGTTTGTCCTGTCGCGATTACCCAGTCTTCTGGTTCGTTTGCTTGAAGTATCATCCACATCATTCTTACATAATCTTTTGCGTGTCCCCAGTCGCGTTTAGCATCGAGGTTTCCTAAGTAAAGTTTGTCTTGAAGTCCCAATGCTATTTTAGAAGCTGCTCTTGTGATTTTTCTTGTGACAAATGTCTCACCTCTTACAGGTGACTCATGATTGAAAAGAATTCCGTTACAAGCAAACATTCCATACGCTTCACGGTAATTGACCGTTATCCAGTATGCATACATTTTTGCAACTGCATAAGGACTTCTTGGGTAAAAAGGTGTTGTTTCACTTTGTGGCGTTTCTTGTACTTTTCCGTAAAGCTCAGATGTACTTGCTTGGTAGATTTTTGTTTTTTTAGTTAATCCTAAAAGTTTTACAGCTTCGAGTATTCTCAGTGTCCCAGTACCATCTGCGTTTGCTACATACTCAGGTGTCTCAAAACTTACTGCAACATGGCTCATGGCTGCAAGATTATAAATCTCATCGGGTTGCGTTTCTTGAATGATTCTTGTTAAGTTCATGGAGTCTGTCATATCCCCAAAATGCAAATGAAGGTTTACATTGTTTTCATGTACATCTTGGTAAAGGTGGTCTATTCTATCGGTATTAAACAAAGAACTTCTTCTTTTTACACCATGTACGATGTAACCTTTTTTAAGTAAAAATTCCGCTAAATACGAACCGTCTTGTCCTGTGATTCCTGTGATAAGTGCTACTTTTTTATTATCTGTCATTTTATTTTCCTTATTTATTTTCTACTAAAATCATCATCGATTCTTACTATGTCGTCTTCACCTGTATATTCACCAACTTGCGCTTCTATGAGCACTACAGGAATCTTGCCCTCGTTTGCCAATCTATGAACTTCCCCCATTGTAATATAAGTTGATTCGTTTGGTCTTACAAGTTTAGTTTCATTTCCCACTGTTACCGTTGCTGTTCCACTCACTACTATCCAATGTTCATTTCTATGAAAATGTTTTTGAAGTGAGAGTCTTTTGCCAGGTTTTACTTCTATTCTTTTTATTTTATATCCTGGACTATCTTCGAGAATTGTATAAGTTCCCCAAGGTCTGTGTCCTGTGAGGTGAATATTGTGAAGTTCAGATTTTGCTTCTTTAAGCTTTTCTACAACTTTTTTTACTTTTTGAGAAGAACCTTTTTTAGAGATGAGAAGTGCATCACCAGTGTCAACAATAATGCAATCTTCTATGTCAATAGTTGCGATTGTGCGCTCATGACCATAAATAAGATTGTTTTTTGAGTCTATTGAAATATGGTTTGGATTTTCTGTATTGCCATCTTCATCTTTTGGAAGTTCATCATACAGTGCATCAAAACTCCCTACATCACTCCAAGCTATATCTGATGGTACTACTTTTACTTTTGAACTCTTTTCCATCACGGCATAGTCAATGCTGTCTTCTGGGATATTTAGCATATCTTCATGTTTGATTCTTATGAGTTCGTCTTTAGACGCATTATTAAAAGCTTCTAATGAAAGAGTATAAATTTCAGAAGAATATTTTTTCAGTTCCTCTAAAAACACACCTGCTTTAAACATAAACATACCAGAGTTCCAATAGTAATTACCTGCGTTTAAGTACTTTGTAGCGGTATCAAAATCTGGTTTTTCATGAAAAGCTTTTACAGTTTGCGTATCCGAACTCATAGCTTCTATGTATCCAAAGCCAGTTTCTGCAAATGTTGGTTTTATGCCAAATGTTACTAAGTTGTTTTGATTTGCTAACTCTTTTGCCTTTGCTATCACTTTTTGATACTCTGTTTCATTTTTTATGAGGTGATCAGATGGTGTAACAAGGACTATCTCTTGCGGGTCGAGTGCAAAACAAGCCAGAGCAATAGCAGGAGCAGTGTTTCTTCCAACTGGCTCTAAAAGATACTGTGTCATTGCGAACGCCGTGAAGCAATCCATCTCTTCTAGTTGGTCAAGTGCTAAAAAATACTGTTCTGCGTTTGATACTATAAACTGACTCTCACATATCTTGCTATTTCGCTCAACTGTAAGTTGAAAGAGTGACTTGTTGTCAAAGAGTTTTACAAATTGTTTTGGCATAAGAGTTCTGCTAATTGGCCAAAGTCTTGTGCCATTTCCGCCGCAGAGGATGATGTTTGTCATACTTGAAAAACCTTATAAAAAATAGTTCTCACCGTTTCTAACCTTTTATATTATATGAAGCTGATATTATAGCAAACTAATGTTAGCGCTATGCAAAACAAAAAGAAAAATGCTCTTACGTTTAAGGGCGGTTAGCCTAAAGTTTATCTCTCAATACAAAAAAACCAGTTCAACATATCCATGACTACAACTTTCATTCAAACGACTACGATGTCCATAACCTCATACCACTAGGATACCAAAAGAGTACCAGAACGGATTTTTCTACACTCTCAAATACAACTTTTAAGCACCACTCACAACCCTGTTTCTGCCGTTTTGTTTCGCTTTATAGAGGAGCGCATCTGCTTTGCTATAAAGTTCTCCATACATATCGATACTTTCACCTTTTTGTACGAGAAGACCCATCGAAACAGTGACATAAGGACTCGCACTGTTTTCTCTATGCGCTATATGCAAATCCTCTATCTTTTGCAATAGCTCATGCACATAAGTGAATGATTTTACTTCATCAAGTCCTGAAAACAAAATAGCAAACTCTTCACCGCCGAGTCTAAAAACAAAATCGCTTGTTCGTTTTGAATAGTTTTTGAAAACTTCTGCTGTTTTTTTGAGCACCATATCACCTGATTGATGTCCATATGTGTCGTTATATTGTTTAAAATGGTCTATATCTATCATCAAAAAGCTAAAATATTTGTCATCGCGTTTAGCCCGCATAATCTCTTCTTCAATAACTTCGTTGAAGTATCTGCGATTATAAAGTTCTGTGAGCGCATCTGTGATGGAGAGTCTCTCAAGGCATTTTTTATCTGTAATATCCTGTCGTACGGACGCATAACCAAAAACATTCCCTATTTCGTCAAACAAAGGAGTAATAGCAGTTTTCACCCAATAAACACTTCCATCTTTTTTTCTATTTTTGATCTCTCCATCCCATGGCTTAGCACTTTTGAGTGTTCTCCATATCTCAGCATAAAATTCGCTCGACATATCAGGATCTCTAACAATATTGTGAGCTTGTCCGATAAGTTCTTCTTTGCTATATCCACTTATCTGGCAAAAAGCCTTACTCACTTGCGTGATGATACCGCGAAGATCTGTCGTAGAAGTGATAACATGTTCATCTACTATATCAAGATATTTTCCTATAGTTTTGTTAGCCATTGCAAGTTTTTCATTTGTATCTTCTATCTGAAGTATCTCTTTTTTATATTGTGCATACAAAAAATATAAGGCGATGACATACGCAAGCAGCCGAAGAATATGCCAAAGCCACCACTCCAAACTCCACAAATCAGAGAAAACAAAAAGCACTGCAGCTGTTGCACAAAGCATTGTAAAACCGACAAATACAAGCTCTTGTAACTCTCGTGTTTTAAGATACTCTTGAGCAAAGCTAAAAGATGCAGCGATAAAACCCAATCCTCCGATGATATTGAGCAGATCCGCATTGATACTAAAACTATTATCTGCATCAAAAATTCTCGGCACATACTCACGAAACGCAATAAAAAACAAAGCAAACAAAAAAGAGAAGAAAAAAATACTCAGGGGAAAAAAACGATAATTTATTTGTGAGATTTGAAACTCTTTTATCCAAACAGCGCCCAAAAACAAACCCCCAAAAAATACAGCACTTGAATGTAAAAATACAAAAAGCTCACCTGGCAGGACAACAGCATGAAAGATATCCAAAACACCCATACTTAGTAGCCCAAACGCAGCAATATTAAAACGACTCAGCAGTCCATATCTGGCATATTTGATATAAAAAACTATAGTTATAATAAAAGCGATAGTAGCACCAACACTCTCTAAAACAGTGTGCAGAGGGATATTGATATAGATTGTCGGAAATACAAAACGCAGTAACCAACCCAAAACAAGTGGCAACACAATCGTATATAACGCCATTTTTAGAAGTTTATATTTTATATTTTCTACTTGCATCTGACGACTCTCCATAAAGGTATTGGAATCGAACATTGTGATTTAAAAGAAGACTTTATTCTTTTTTTTCTATTGTTTTCTTGAACTAAGTAAAAAAAGGATTTCTTTGCGGGTTGCGTTTAAGGTTTTTTCTGCCTTCTCAAGATGTCAAAAAATTTCTAGATGAGGAACTAGAACAAGAACGCAATGATAAACTCAATGCCATTATGAAATTTAATAGAATGTCAACTGGTTGATACCCCCCCCATCATCAAAACTCGATGCGGAATCTCCCTTTGTCAAAAGAAACAACTGCGTTTAACCAACATCAAAGTTTGAACACTACTTGAGCAATGAAGAGTTAGAACTAATGATGTTACGACGGGCGGAGAGTATTACTTCTCAACGCTCTCTTTCTGGTGAGATTGGCTACAGTGTGGGCAAGGTCAACTATGTTCTTAAAGCTCTCATAGACAAAGGTCTTCTTAAAGGCGAACGCTT
>MIBW01000096.1 GCA_001829625.1 Sulfurimonas sp. GWF2_37_8
TATAAGAGAGTTTGCAGTTGTGATGCTGCGTTTACCTAAAGTGATGCTGCCAATTTTAAAAGTTACTTCTTCTCCGGAAGTAAAATAGAAGAAGCCGCTTGAATCAGTAGAACCACTATGTGATTTTGAACTATACTCCAAGCCATGAACAGGTCCATCGACAAACATCCCCACATTAGTAGCGGCTGTTTGAGGAGTTGTATTGGAAGTGCCTCCGCCGCCACTACAGCCACTTACAAGTAAAAGAAAAACAGACAGGATAAAAGATTTCATAAAATCTCCTTTAAGATAGATATTTGAGAATCTTATAGGAGTAAAATGAAGATACTATGAAGATTTATGAATCTTGTAGCCAATACCTCGTACATTTTGTATGAGATCTTTTCTATCAAGTTTTTTACGGAGGTTTTTTATGTGTACATCTACAAGGTTGCTATGTTTTATGGAGTAGTTGTCTTTATTGATATGTTCGCTGAGTTGGTAGCGCGTGAGAACGATGTTTTGGTTTTTCATAAACAGCTCAAGCAAATCAAATTCTGCTGCAGTTAACTGCACGGGCAAATCACCGACAAAAACTTCGTGTGTGCTGATATCAAGAGTGACATCTTCTGCTTTGAGCAGAGAAGATTTTTCTTTACTGCCTTTACGAAGTAAAACACGCATGCGAGCTAGGAGCTCTATATTGGAGTAGGGTTTGCAGAGATAATCATCTGCACCTGCGTCAAGTACTCTCACTCTTTGATTTATCTCAGAATTTGCAGAGAGCATGAGCACAGGTAGATCCATTTCAAGAAAACGAATCTCTTTTAAGAGTTCCAAACCATCCCCATCTCCAAGGTTCCAATCAAGTAAAAGTATGGAATAAGCATTGTAATCTAAAAACTTTTTTGCTTCGCTGTAGCCGTATGCTACATCATAACTGTATTTTTCACTTTTGAGAAGTTTAGCAAGTTGGTTTGCAACAGGAACATTGTCCTCTACGATCAAAATATTCAAGAGAGACTCCTTGATTTAGACAAAACTTTTTGTCCCACGCCCGTCATACATATCTTTGTATCGAAACGCAATAAGATTTTGCATGATGGCAAAAAGGATGATAAAGTTTAAAAAACTGCTCCCGCCATAACTAAACATAGGCAGAGGAACTCCAACAACTGGGGCAAAACCTATGGTCATAGAAATATTGACACCCATATAGATAAAAATCATAAACGCAATGGAAGCCGTAACAACCTTGATGTAGTAGTCCTTGTTGAAAACACTCACACTCAGAAGATGTAAAATGAGTAATACATAAATCAAAATAATCCCAAGCGCTCCTAAAAAGCCTGTTCTCTCAACTAAAAACGCAAAGATAAAATCACTTGTTGCAATAGGGAGGAATTTCATCTGCGTTTGTGTAGCATCATCTTTTTCTTTCCCTGTAAATCCTCCTGAACCTATAGCAATAATAGACTGTTTTACATGGTATGAGGGTTTTTCACTTAAGAAATCTTTAATTCTTGTTTTTTGATAATCATGGAGCATAAACTTATAAGCCAGTGGAGAAAAAAGAAGGATACCCGTTATAATAGTAGCCCAAATTTTCCACTCAACGCCGACAAAAAATAAGATGCCGTATCCTATCAGAAGTAAAACAAGTGCAGTTCCCAAATCGGGTTCTTTGGCTATAAGGATAAAAGGAAGAAGTATATAAAAGCTGATTTTTAAAAATTCTTTGAGTTTATATCCTTGTGTCGGTGGCGGAGTTCTGCTTATCAGATACGCTAACATAAGGATAAGTGCAGGTTTTACAAACTCTGAGGGTTGAATAGTTGCGTTTATCAAAGGAATATCTATCCATCTTTGCGCACCAAGTCTTGCATGACCAAAGAACTTTACACCTAAAAGAAGGATGATAGTAAACCAGTAAAAAAGTGGAATAAGCCAGTTCATGCGACGGATAGGAAGAAAAAAGACTCCAATAAAGGCTAAAGCTGCCACACCGATGTATGCAAGCTGTTTTTGTGCCAAAGCGGGAACTGCTTCACCGATAAGCCAATTGGAAGTTATAATCAATGGAAGGATAAGTAAAATAGAAAGAAAGTCGAATTGTGCTAAAATACTCTTATCAAATCTCCACAAACTTATAACTCCTAAAATAATTGTAAGAATTGTATCATAAAGGTAAAAAATGAACCCAGAAGAAGTATATATTTGTGAGGATGTAGAGCGTTTAGATACATTTTTAGCAACAAAGCTAGAACAGACGCGTTCTCAGATAGCACAGCTTATCAAACTCGATGCAGTGTATGTAGATGAAAAACTTGTGAGTCGCCCAGGTGTAAAACTGAAAGTCTCGCAAAAAGTCAGAGTTGTTTTTCCAGAAGTAAAAGAAGAAAAAGCACAAAAAGTTGCGTTTGATGTTGCAGTAATTTATGAAGATGATGATGTTTTGGTCATCAATAAACCAAGTGGTGTTACAGTACACCCCGCACCAAGCGTCAAAGAACCGACACTTGTTGACTGGCTAAAACATAAAGGCATACGTCTTTCCAATATCAGCGGAGAAGAGAGACACGGTATCGTACATAGACTTGACAAAGGTACGAGTGGAGCTATGGTTATCGCAAAAAACAACAAAGCGCATGAGTTTTTATCGCAGCAGTTGCAAGATAAAAGTATGGGAAGATACTATCTGGCAATAATTACACCACCACTCAAAGATTCACTTACTACAGTTGAAAAAAACATAGGTAGAAGTTCTCATAATCGTCTGAAGATGACCGTTACAGAAGGTGGAAAATATGCAAAGACGATGTTTAAAGAGTTGTTGCTCTCAGAAGATGAAAAAAGCCAGCTTATAGCATGTAAACTTTTTACGGGACGTACGCATCAGATACGTGTACACCTTGAGAGTTTGAGCCGTCATATCATCGGAGATCATATCTATGCTACAAGCCCAAAAGCGGATAAATCGGAACGTATTTTGCTACATGCTTATTTGATATATTTTATCCATCCTACAAGCAAAGAGATGCTGCATTTTGTTGCACCAGTTGATAGCGAAATGATGGAATATGCTCACAAAAAATTTAATACGGAGAATTTGAATGAAATTATTGACGCTGGCAACATTACTCAGTGCTTCACTTCTGATCTTTAGTGGTTGTGCTGGAACGCCTTTAGCACAAAAAGAGATACCAATTGATGCTTCCCTTCCTCAAGTCGAATTGACAGATAATGGAATGGTTGCCGATATGAACGCAATTGCGTTTGAGTGGAAAAGTATTAGAGATCCACGTGTGGAAGGGGTCTATGTTTATAGGATAGATGCCGGTGCTCAGGATACGAGTGATTCTGTGATGCAGTACTATGATAAAATTGAAAGCCGTTATGTGACACACTATACAGATCAAAATGTAGTGCCAAATAGCAATTATAAGTATTATTTTAGAACTTATTCTAAAGGCTCACAATCTACTCAAGGTCGTCTTATCGGTGTAAAGTCCCTTGATATTTTTGATTCTGTTTCATGGTTGTACAGTGTGACGGATATGCCAAGATCTGCTAAAATTATCTGGAGACCGCATGCAAATGGAAAAGTAGAACACTATAGAATCGAACGAAAAGCTGCCAATGAAGACGATTTTGAAGAGATAGGAAGAGTTCAGGGAAGATTGAGTGTTGAATTTATAGATACAGAACTTAAAGACAATCATATCTATATGTATAGAATTTTTGCCGTGACGTATGATGGTATCATCTCAAAGCCTTCTGAGATAGTAAAAGTTGTTACAAAACCTCTTCCAGAGGGTGTGACAAATATTCAAGCTACAAAAAATTTGCCAAAAAGTATCAAAGTAACATGGAGTGAGTCAAACGCAAGAGATTTTTATAAATTTAATGTTTATAGATCAGACAATGCTGATGGGCAATATACATTAATCGCATCACTTCTGAATACAGTTCATGTGGATAAACTCGAAGAAGATGGAAAAAATTATTTTTATAGAATCAGTGTGCTGGACAAAGACGGACTTGAGAGTATAAATGATGATTATACAGTGCAAGGCTCCTCTTTAGACAAACCTGTAGCTCCAATAATTGTTTCTTCCGGTTATAGAAATAACGGTATTGAACTCACATGGAGTAATCTTGACACGCGTATAAAAAACTATGTTGTTACAAGAGATGAGAGGGTAGGCTGGTTTGAGGAGTTGCATGAAGAGTTTAAGGGGCTGAAAACGCAAACATTTTTAGATAGCAACCTTAAACCAAATACAACCTATATCTATAAAGTTTATGGCGTTGATCAGTACAATATCCTTACACAAGCAAGTACGCCGGTAACTATTGTAACTTCAGAAAATGTTAAAGCAAACTCTTCCCAAAGAAAAGTGATGCAACAAGAAATACAATCAACCCCAATGCAAGATGTTAAAGTTCAAGATGAAGATACTATAATTCCGGCTGATAATTTAGACCTAAGTGAGATTTAATGCCGCATCTGCATATAAAAGAGTTCAAAACTATTGATTTTCCAGAGACACATGAAGGTGTTAGCTTTAATTTTATAGCAAACAACGTAAATCATAGTGATGAAAAACTCATCTCTGTAAGTGTTGATGGAGATCAATTTTTTTTATTGGTTCAAGATGAAGAAAATAAACATCTTCTCAAATCAGACAAACTTACAAGACCAGCAGCTATATTTAATGTGCACAAAGCACTCCTTGCATATGCCGATGTAGCTGGGCTTGAAGTAATTGCTTCCAATGTACCGCTTTGTAAAAAAAATATGCATCTTGAAGAGATATCTGCTCTTAAAAATATAGAGTATTTTGTATCGAATTTTCCTAAAGATAAAGAGTTACGCATAGAAGTGGGATTTGGCTCAGGTCGTCATCTTTTGCATCAAGCCATTAACAATCCAGACCTTCTTTTTATTGGTTTAGAGATTCATGGACCTTCTATCGAACAGGTTCTCAAGCAGATTAGTATTCAGAAAATTGAAAATATTCTTGTTCTCAACTATGATGCAAGACTTTTTATGGAGCTTATTCCTTCTAATCTTGTCGATAAAATTTATGTGCATTTCCCTGTTCCGTGGGATAAAAAACCGCATAGACGTGTTATATCCACAAACTTTATAGAAGAAGCAAGACGTGTTCTTAAAGTTGATGGAAGGCTTGAGCTTCGTACGGATAGCGAAAACTATTATGCATACTCTTATGAAACTTTTATTGCGTTTAACAAGACTATCTTGCATATTAACAAAAATAAAGATATAGCTATAAGTTCCAAATATGAAGATAGATGGAAAAAGATGCAAAAAAATATTTATGATGTCAGCATGATAAATGAAGAAGCATCACCTGAACTCTCAATCGAAGGTGATTTTAGTTTTGCTCATGTCAACATGAGTGAAGATGCAATACTTAAACTCCATGGCAGTACACAGAAGTTTGATGAAGGTTTTATACATTTTGAAAGAGCTTATCGTCTTTGTGATGGGGTTATGCTGCGTTTGTCTATGGGAAGTTTTGATAGACCAGAACATCTGTATCTGCTTGTAAACGCAGCTAAAGCATCTTATTTTGATACATTGCCACTTCGCTCAAGAAGCAATCTCAAAGCACATACATATCTTAATGGATTGTTCCATGGATAAAGTTATCATAGCAAACAACCTCTCTTTGTCTTATTCAAATGATGAAACAATTATCAATAAGGCGAGTTTTTCTATAAATTCAGGAAGTTTTATCTTTATAACTGGAGCTAGCGGGAGTGGAAAATCCACCCTGCTCAAATCTCTTTATGGAGCACTTAAACCCAAAGAGGGAAGTCTTATTGTTGGTGGTGTTGAGTTACATGGCGTTTCAGGTTCAAAACTTAACTTTTTGAGAAAACACATCGGTATCGTATTTCAGGATTATAAACTTGTAAAAGAGTGGACAATTGAAAAAAATATCATGCTTCCGCTTATTATCAATGGCTATGAAAAAAGTATCACACAAAATCAAGTTGAGAGTTTACTAAAACATGTTCGTCTCAAACATCAAGCTGGAAAATACCCGATGGAGCTTAGTGGTGGAGAGCAACAGCGTGTTGCAATGGCACGGGCACTTTCACACAATCCAATTCTTATTCTTGCAGACGAACCAACAGGAAATCTTGATGACTATTCATCACAGCTTATCTGGAATCTTTTAGAGGGTGCAAATACACAACTTAAAACTACTGTCATTGTAGTCACTCACCATATTCCAGAGGCTATGGGAGTTGCGTATAAGCATTTTCATATTGAGTTTGGGAGTATTCATGAAGTCAATTAAAAATCACCTTTCTTTGGTTATAGCACTTCTGAGTATATTATTTTCTATTCAAATTTTTACTATTGTTGATCGTTCAGTGATCGCATATAAAGACAATCTCGCTACAAATTATTCTCTTGTCGTAGTGAGTAATAGTGCTTTAAGCGAAAAAACAATTATTGAAGCAGATGAGAGAATAAACGCAACGATAGAGCTCTCCCCTGATGATGTAATCCAAAGACTCAATACCGGCATGAGCACCAAAAATATGGAGCTTTTAAAACATACCCTTCCAAAGTTTTATAAGGTCAAGCTCAAACACTATCCATCTCCAGGTGAGATTGAGAGTGTCACTAAAAAACTACTTGCAAATCAGTCGGTTACAAAAGTAGAAAACTTTTCTCAGTCACATGACACAATCTACAAATTATTACTTTTATTTAAAAATGTCGTTTCACTTTTTGCAGTCTCTATTTTTGTGATTACTACACTACTTATATTTAAAGAGCTTCGAATTTGGGAGTTTAAGCATAGCGAACGTATGAGTATAATGGCTCTTTTTGGTGCACCAACTTGGTTGCGTTCTGCGGTACTTTTTAGGTTGGCTATCACAGATGCTCTAATAACAAGTGCAGTAGCTTTTGGACTTTTTGTTTATATGTCATCTTCACCATGGATCCTAAAACAGTTTGAGGATATAGGTATTCACATTATTCTTTTCGATCCTTTGTATGACTTTGCCATACTTGCGGGTGTGGCGATTTTCTTATCAATACTTTTAGCAACGCTCATAGTTTTGGGGCACAAAGAAGAGGTATGATACGAATATTTTTCTTTTTTTTCCTTATAAATTGCACTGTTTTTGCAAAAACAGATACTGACTCAAAGATAAACAAAACAAGTTCAGAGCTTGACTCTTACTCAAAAAATTATAGTGAGTTGAATAAAAAAATGGATGAAACAGCGAGTGCTATTTTAATCCAAAAAAAAGAGTTGGAAAAACAAAACGACTATCTTAGAAAGATAAAAGCAGAACTTCAAGAGAAAGAGAGTAGTTACAGCGATAATATCGGGGAACTCAAGGCGCTTAAAGAGTTGCAAAAAAAACTTAAAAGTGAACAAAATATTATAGAAGAAGATTTAGTTTTTGTGATAGCTCAAAGTGTTTCTCTCTCTGTTATTCTTGAAGAAGATTATGCATTAAACGCAGATTCGCTTATAGAGTTTGAAGTTTTGAAAAAAATGCTTGATGTTTCAAAAATAAAGGTAAATAATCTTAATAGACGTTATTATGAAAATTCTAAAGATATAGACGCGCTCAATAAGTTTACAAATAACCTTGAAGCATCTATCACGAGTATCGACAAAAAAAGAAAAGAACTTGTCAAAACGCAAGAAGACAATCAAAAGTCTCTCAAAAATTTAGAGATAGCAAAAAATTCTTATAAAGATGAACTCAAAAAAATACTTCAAAAACAAGATTCACTAAAAAAGACACTCTCAAAACTCAATATCATCAAAATAGATGAAGCAAATCGAGCTAAAGAAGAAGCAAGCCGAGAAGAGGCATTTGAAGATAAAGGTGTACGCGATACAAGTCTGCCTAATGTCAAAAAAGTAGGTAGCAGTTATGAAGCGGTTCAAACAGCTAAATATACTGGAGAAAAAACTATTGCTCCACTTGATGCATACACTATTTCTAAAAAGTACGGAACCTATACGGATCCTGTTTATGGGATTAAGATCTTCAATGAATCAATATCCTTGAAACCGACGCAAAATGATGCAAAAGTTAAAACTGTACTCAACGGAAAAGTTATTTATGCGGATAAAACAGCTGTTTTGGATAATGTTGTTATTGTAGAGCATAGTAACGGACTCCATACAATTTATGCGAATTTATCGCAAATTTCTCCAGGTATTGAAAAAGGCAAAAAAATAAAACAAGGCTCTATAATAGGTCGTATCAAAGATGAACTTGTGTTTGAAGTGACACAAAGATCTGCGCATATTGATCCAAGTAAACTTTTTCAATAAATAAGCGTTTAAATCTTGCTACTTGACTTATGCGCCCTATAAGCCCTGTAATTTTATAAATGCTATTGTATCGTCTTAGCTAGTAGTTTAGCAAAATTGACATTTGATTTTAGTGCCTTACACAAGGGCATACTGAGGCTCTTCAACTTTCTCCCTAAAGGGATCCCACTTTCTGCATAAAATATTCCTACAAATTTGTCTGCGTTTGCGTAGTTTGTCGCAGTTGACTTACTTTTGTTGCGTTTGTTGCGTTTTATTGTCTAAAAAGTCAAGAATAGAGAATGCATTAACATAAGCGAAGTACGAAGGTGGCTCTTGAAACACAACCTAAAAGTTAGTTTTGAGAGTTATTGAAATATTAAGGAGAAAAATATGGCTGCATTACGTCAAATTGCATTTTACGGTAAAGGTGGGATTGGTAAATCTACTACATCTCAAAATACGCTAGCTTCGATGGCTTATTACTTTGATAAAAATATTATGATCGTTGGGTGTGATCCAAAAGCGGATTCTACTCGTTTGATCTTACATGAAAAAGCACAAAATACTATTTTACAACTAGCTGCAGAAATGGGTACAGTTGAAGATTTAGAACTAGAAGATGCACTCAAACCAGGTGCAGGTATATTCGCTCCTGAAAATCCACATGGTTGGATTCAATGTACAGAATCTGGCGGACCAGAGCCAGGAGTTGGTTGTGCAGGTCGTGGTGTTATTACAGCGATTAACTTTCTTGAAGAAGAAGGTGCTTATGAAGCTGAAGGTTTAGACTTCGTTTCTTATGATGTACTTGGTGACGTTGTTTGTGGTGGATTTGCTATGCCTATTCGTGAA
>MIBW01000097.1:0-3404 GCA_001829625.1 Sulfurimonas sp. GWF2_37_8
CATACTTATTATCACACTTATTTCATTCTATTTCGTTGGCTGTTCTCAAACGCCTCAACCCCTTGCGCAAGGTACATCAGAAGCTCTTTCAAAACCCATAGAAGAGGCACAAAAGAGTACGCAAAAAGTGATAGATGATGGCATACAAAAGCCTCTCCCAATCTTAGAATTACCGAACAAAAAAGTCTTAAAAGTTTGTGAAGTTATGCCCCAAACGCAACTTGTCGGGACGCAGTTTGGATTTTTACCAGAGTGGGAAAAAGAGAATTTCCAAGAAGCACTCGCTGCGTTTGTAAACAGTTGCCAAACAACAAAAACGCAAAAGCTTTACTCTGATTTATGTCACAGAGCAAAAGAGAGTAAAGATGCTAAGGCATTTATAGAAAAAGAGTTCACTCCATATCAGATAAATGCAGATAATGGTGATGAAACAGGGCTACTTACGGGTTATTATGAACCACAACTCAAAGGTTCACTCAAAAAAACAAAGGTCTATAAATATCCTGTTTATAAAACACCTGAGGATTTGATAACGGTGGATTTAGGATCTTTATACCCAGAACTCAAAAAATACAGACTCAGAGGTAAACTCGTGGATAATAAAATAGTTCCTTATCCTTCAAGAAAGCAGATGAATCCGCTTAACGGTCCTATGGATGTTATCTGTTATGTAGATTCTCAGGTAGATCTTTTCTTTTTAGAAGTGCAAGGTTCTGGGAGAGTTTCGCTTGAAAATGGGGAAATACTTTACATTGGATACGACAATCAAAACGGTCATCCATACAGAGCAATAGGTAAATATCTTGTCAAGATAAATGAACTTAAAATTGAAGATGTTTCACTGCAAAGTATTAAAGCATGGTTGGAAAAAAATCCTTCACGAATCAATGAAGTGTTAAATTATAATGATTCTGTTGTCTATTTCAAAGAGAGTAAAAGACCTGCTTCAGGTGCGCTTGGGATTGAACTCACCCCTAAGCGTTCGATTGCGATAGATAGAAAATTTATTCCGCTTGGAAGTTTGTTGTACATGAGCGCAGATGTCAATGAAAATAAGTTTTGCAACCTTGTTGTCGCACAAGATACGGGTGGTGCGATAAAAGGCGCTGTACGTGCGGATCTTTTTATGGGACATGGTGAAGATGCCATGCAAACAGCGGGTAAACTCAAGTCCCAACTGCAACTTTGGATACTGCTGCCAAAAGAGACAGAAGAAGATGGCTCATGAACCACTCGCTTGAGAAGTTCAATCGTCTTGTAGAAGCTTTGCAACTGCTTCCAACAGTTGGCAAAAAATCAGCTACGCGCCTTGCTTATTATATGATTATGAAAGACAGCATGAGCGGCATGAAAATATCTCATGCGATAGAAGATGCTCTTGGAAGTCTCAAACAATGTGCTTCATGCGGCGGTATGAGTGAAGATGAACTTTGTTATATATGTTGTGATGAAGGACGAGATGAGAGACTTCTTTGTATTGTAGAAAACGCAAAAGATATTCTTCTTTTGGAAGAAAACGGGCTTTTTGATGGTAGATATTTTGTGCTTGATTCACTTGAAGAACTAAGTATCTCTCATCTTGAAGAGATAGTAAAATCTGGGGTGAAGGAGGTTGTTTTTGCCATTACACCCTCTATATCAAACGATGCGGTCATCTTATATATAGAAGATAAACTACGAGCATATGAGTTAAATTTTACAAAAATAGCCCAAGGAGTTCCAACGGGAGTGAGTCTTGAAAATATAGACCTACTTTCGCTTACAAGAGCACTTGAGGATAGAGTGAGGGTGTAGATGAAAAAGCTTCTATTGGTATTACTTCTTATTGCAACAACTTCTTTTGCGATTGAATCTAAAAATGAAAGAAACCTTGAGATGGAGAGTTTCAAAAAGCCTGATGATGAGGCGATGAACTCTATGAACAGATGGCTTGATGGCGTTTTTAGTTTGCAACCGCATAAACCAAATTATATTTTGCCTTTTGGGTACCAAGATAAAAATTATAAATCTTATGATACAAATCAGTATAAAAATATTGAGGCTGAGTTGCAGGTAAGCTTAAAACTCCCTATCGCAAAAGATCTCTTTAATTTAGGAGAAACATACTATCTTGTTTATTCGCATCAGGCATTTTGGCAGATATATATTGACTCTTCTCCGTTTAGAGAGACCAACTACAACCCTGAAGGTTTTGTAGTTTTTCCTGTTTTAGATACAACTTCCATCTTTCATATGCGCTCTTTGAAATTTTCAATAGCGCATATCTCCAACGGACAGGGTGATACTTCTGAGGTGCAGTATGTGGATTTTGCCAATCCTGGGAATCGTTCGAGAAGTTTAAATTATTTTTATTTAGAAGGTACATTTCAGCATGATAAACTTGTGACAGAACTGAAGTTGTGGTCAAGATTTCCTGAAAACGGTGCTTTAGACGATAATCCAAACTTGACAGACTATACAGGATTTTCTGAAGTGCGCTTTAGTTATTTTGTAGGAGAACATATGTTTACCCTGATGCAAAAAGGGAGTTTTCAAACAGGTAAAGGCGCAACAGAATTTACCTATTCGTATCCTTTGCAAAATGATGTTTATGCTTATGCGAAACTTTTTTCAGGATATGGAGAAAGTTTGATTGATTATGATAACCATATCACAAAATTTTCTGTAGGTTTTAGTTTTTCAAGATAGATAGGCTACGACTGCGTTTAGGCTGCGTTTATAGCTGCGTTTATTTTGTATCTCTTCAAAATTTGCACTGAGCATAGAGATGATTTCAAAATCTGGATTTTTTGCATAAAGTAAACGTAAAAACATTCTAATCATTTGCGGCGCAATATGATGTGAGAGTGTCGCATCACTTTGCATCTCTATAGAACAAGCAAGGGCGTAATGATCTGTTTGAGAAAACGCAGCATCTATGAAGATGATATGTGTTGCTTCAAGCAGATCAAGTGTGAGTTCGGGAGTGAGTTGCATCACAGAGATGAGTTTTGTATTAAAAAGCTTGCGTTTTTGCAAAACTTCTATAACATTTACGCCAAATCCATCTTCACCTCGAATTTTATTTCCATAGCCGATGATAATACGCATTAGTTGCGTTTAAAAATCTGAATACTATTTTTATTGTGGTCTCGAACTTCAATGTTTGAAGAGACAATGCCAAGCGCATGGGTTGAGCAGCTTAGACAGGGGTCAAAACAGCGGATAAGTGCCTCGACTCTGTTTAACGCACCGTCTGTGACATTGTTTGGGTCTATGAAAGTTTGGGCGACTTGTTTAAGTCCTGCGTTCATGGCTAAGTTATTGTTTCCTGTTGCGATGATGAGGTTTACTTTTTGAATTATGCCGTTTTTGTCCACTTCGTAGTCATGAAAAAGTGTGCCGCGTGGTGCTTCTGAACAGCC
>MIBW01000097.1:3528-9110 GCA_001829625.1 Sulfurimonas sp. GWF2_37_8
TAATAAAAAGAGTTTAAAACAGGCTTTCCTGCACCGAGATTTTTAAAAAGTTTTAGCTCTTCATCGGCCTTTGGAGTACCGCAGGCTTTGGCAATGTTGAGTCTTGCAAGTGCCCCGACTCTGTACATGCCCGCAGGATAACCCAAGGGTTTATAGTAAGGAGATTTTAGGTAACTCTCACTCTCCACCGCTTCGCCTATAAACTCTTTATATCTGTTTGGTTCAATGCTCTCATGCAAAACATTTCCTTCGCTGTCAATGAACTTTAAGAGACCGTCATAATGCTCAAGATTTCCATCTTTGTTTACAATTGCCATAAAAAGAGAAGGAAAAACGCCAAAGGAACTTATCTCTTTTTGAAATTTGTGAAGATTTTCTTTGAAAAACGCAAGGGTCTCCTCTGCAATTTTCATGGCATTTGGTATCTCTTGAAGTATTGCGTCTCTTGTCTGCTCATCGAGTTTTTTTTCAACACCTCCTGGAACAACTCCATCGGGATGGATGCGTTTTCCTCCAAGAGCAGAGATGATTTTTTGTCCAAAGGCCCGAAGCATAATCCCGTCTTTTGCCATTTGCGGATGCGTTTGCATCATTTTAAAGATATTTCTATCTTCTTTTGCTGCATCAAAACCGTAGAGAAAATCAGGAGAACTCAGATGAAAAAAACTTAAAGTATGGGATTGAAGTATTTGTGCAAGGTTGATGATTTTGCGAAGATTTATTCCAGCGCTAGGCGGTACAAATCCTAAAATATCATCGCAAGCCTTAGTGGAGGAAATGGCGTGGCTTACCGGACAAATCCCACACGTTCTAGCCGTTAAAGCTGGCATTTGTGAGTAAATTTGTCCCTCACAAAACTTCTCAAAACCCCGAAACTGCGTGACATGGATTTTGGCATCACTCACCTTGTTGTTTTCGTCTAAATCTATGGTGATTTTGGCGTGACCTTCTATGCGTGTGACTGGGTCGATGACTATCTTTTTCATTTTCCAAACCTTGTGTAGTCGCTGATATTTATCTCTTTACCCTCAATCAAAGCTTTGAGCATTGCATAAATTGCTTCTGAGGGAGCCGGGCAACCCGGTAAAAAGTAGTCCACTTTTACCACTTCATGTAAAGGAAGTACCTTGTCTAAGAGTTTTGGAACTATTTGTGAAGGGTACGCGCCGCTTGCGTTTATGTCGGCTAAGTCAAAATAGCCTCTTTTTAAAACAGCCTCAGAGCCGAAAAGATTTTTTAGTGCGGAGATATTTCCCGTAATGGCACAATCCCCAAGAGCAAGTATGAGTTTAGAATTTTGGCGTATTTGTTTTATTATTTTTATGTCGTGGTCAGTGCTGAGAGCACCCTCGACTATGGTCAAATCCACATCTTTTGGAAACTCTTTTGTATCGACATAAGGGCTATAAACAACATCAACATACTGAGCAATTTCAACGAGCCTTTCATCCATGTCGAGTATGGACATATGACAACCAGAACATCCGTCAAGCCAGATGGTAGCAAGACGCAATTTTTTTAAAGAATCTTTCATTTGCTTTACCTCTTTTGTAAAAAATAGTATAACAAATTTATGAGCAGTTAACTATCAAACAAACTTCCACTTAAAGAACTCTCATTCATCTTAGCACTTCTTGCGATATCTTCCATATCCGCACCGCTTTTTTGAAGGCTGTAAAACTGCGTCTCTCCCAAAAGTAAATAGCTCCAACTTTTGCTATCACGCAAATCTTCATCAAGAGAATTTATTCGCCTTACAAAATCAAGTGTTGCTCTTTGTTTTTGCTTCACATTGACATCTTTTAAATCTTTATCCGATTTTGTTTCGACCAGATACACATGTAAGTCAGTTTCAACCATAAAGTCAGGATAATAGCTCGCCATCAGCCCGTCATCTCTAAAATAAGTTATCGTTGCAAAATCATGTTTAAATTCTAAAATTTTGATAAACTTTAAAACCTTGCTATCGGCATCTAAAAATTCTAAAAACGCTTTTTCAAAACCGCCTTTGTTTGATGGATACGTTGTTTTTTCATAGATGGTTTTTTCTAAGTCAAGTGCATAATTTGCCCTCATATTTAGACTGGCAACTTTTGAAAAGTATATTTTATTTACAATAGGTTTTATGTAAGTCGTGGAGTTTTGCATATTGTAGATGAGTCTTTGAATTTCATTTGTTATATGCTCGGTAATTTTCGCATTTTTAAGCATCAACACTCGCCAGTTTTCATCAAGAAAAGGATTGAAATTTTGTGAGAAAAGCCGTGTGTGTATGTAGTTGTCAAGAACGCCTAAAAGTTGTGGCTGATATATCTGCATGGACGGCAAAGCACGATTATGCCCACGCACTTTTAACTGCCCTATTTTGTGCGTTAAAATCTCTAAAATTTTTTGCAGATACTCGTTATAACTATTTGCATTAAAGAGTTCCGCACTTATGCCGTAATCGCCAAAAGTTGTTTTTACCGTAAGCTCTTCTGAATGAAAAACCTCCCCTTTCGTAGTCCATGATTTTAATTGCTCTAAACTATGATAGATATATGGCGGAAGTTCATTTGCATCAAAATCAGGTGCGTTTAACTCTTCCTCTTCATCGCTTATAATCTCCAAAAATGCCATATCATAATCTGCAAAATTTTCTTTAAGACTTACTTTTATCATGTCGCCAGTTGAAGTTCCCTCTTGCGGCTCATTTTCATCAAATCCAAACTCGTCTTCTGAGAGCAAATCCCCATAAAACTGGCTAAAAGCAGGATGTTCAACTATGCTTAAAACATCAAGATAAGAGCTTGGGCTAAGTTTTTGTTTTAAAACTCTTTGACGATTTTCATTTTTTTCATCTTCAAATTCTCGTTCTCTAAACATCAGCCTAAGCCCACGCCCGATAGTTTGTTCGAGTAAAATAGAAGACTGATTGGAGCGAAGCGGAACTATGACGCAAACATTGCTTACATCAAAACCCTCTTTGAGCATCAAAACGGATATAACTACTTTTGGATTTTCATAACTGTCAATGTTGAAAAGCTTTTGTTTTAAACTCTCCCACTCCTCTTTTGGAATCTCACCGTTTTTCTTTGAGTGAACTCCCATAAACTCATCATCTTTTAGTCCAATTTCAACTAAAAACTCTTCCACAAAATGAACAACTTCTGTCTCTTCACACATGATAAGCATTTTTGGATGTTTGGAATTATCAAGCTTTGAAAAATCTGTTTCCAAAATTTTCAGCTTTGTAAGTCCTGCTTGAATCATCACTTTTTGACCGTCACTAAGTCCAAGAACTTTGTTTGTTCCTTCATCTCGAAGTGCTTTAAAATCAAGCTCTAAAGTTGAAAGCTCTTTTCGCTTATCGATGGTTATCATCTTGACTAAACCCTCTTTTATGGCAGCGTTTAAATCAAAATCGACTATGACATGCGGAAAGTAGTGTTTTGTTCTGTTTTGTCCGCTTCCAGTTGTATCATAAGGCGTTGCGGAAAAATCTATCTGAACAAATTTGCTACCCTTATTTTTGGCTATAAAGTTAAGAGATTTTTGCCACTCAACCTCTTGTATCTCTCCCGCAGATTTATTTTCGTGTATATGATGTGCTTCATCATTCATAACCACCAAATCATCAAGTCCCGCCAAATGCTCTATTTCTCCACCGCTAAAATAGGCACTATCAAGTTGCTCTAAACTATTTCCAGCACTTATTCCTGGACGAGCGTGAAAAATGTCGGCTATCACTCCGCTTGGGTCTTCAAGTGGGCTTATCTCCTCTTTTTCTTCCTCTTTGGACATAAACAAGTGCCAATTTGAAATGGCTATAAATCCATCACTTGTCACTTTTTTGCCTATCTCATCTTTTTTGACGACACTGCTTTGCAAAAATGCTTTGATGGTTATCTCATATCTTTGCGGTAAAAAAAGCTCTCTGTTTTTGAAAATATCACTTGTGTTTACATCACGGCTTCCATCTTCTTGTGATTTTCCCATGTAACTATCAAGCAGTCTCTCATAAACGATAAGTCCGGGAGCGATAAGCAAAAAGTTTTTACTAAATCTTCCGCTTCTCTCTTTTTCACTCCTTGCATTAAGATATTGCCACATAAAAAGAGCATTCATAACCCATGTCTTGCCCGTTCCCGTTGCCATTTTCATAGCATATTTTGGCACTTTGTACTTTTCTTTAGCCAAAAGCGTATGATTAAATTTCGGTATCAGCTCTTTGTCACATTTTTCATAAATCTCCAAAACACTATTTATTTTTAAAATCTCATGCAGATATATAGTGTTTAAAATAGCCTGTTTTTGTCCTTTGTGAAAATTTATCTCTCGCTCATCTACATGTGGTTCACAAAACCAAAATTTGAGTAAATCAGCCGTAGTGGGAGTAACCAACTTAAGAAAATCTCCCTCATCCCACATCTCATTTACCGTTTTGCTTATGCTTTGTGCCAACTCTAAAGGAATGCTTCCCGTGAGGGTATTTATAGGAGTTGCCATCTCACACCTCTACTTTTACTACAGATTCAAACCCAAACACATCCACTGCCTTAACGCTTACTACTCTTTTTTCTTTTCGAGCGACCATTATCTTGGCTTCATAGATTACATGTAAAGGGTCACCGTCGTTTGCCGTGTTTTCTCTGTAGTCTTGCCACTTGCTTCTAAAAGTCACGCCGTCAAAATCTGGGTCTATACTCCAGTACTCAATGAGAGCAAGAGGGTCATGAGAGAGCAACTCTTGAAGTGATTTTTTGTCCGCTTCATCAAGCGGAATGTTGTCGGGAGAGAGCAGGATGTAGTTGTCAAGCTTGATGGTTAGCTCTTCAAGTTCACTGTCGTAAGCTTTTTTTTCTATCGGTTTGATTGTTAAATATTGGAGTGAACTAAAACGAATCTTACCGCTCTCAACAAGTTTTTTGTAAGTCGATTTTGTTTTTAGCTTGTCAAGCAAATCGGGCGGAATGACAAGCACTTCGAGTTTAGAATCTGCCAAATCATTGATAGCACTGCTGATGTCGTAGGCAAAATTCCATCCCAAAACGACCACTTTGTTCCAACCGCCTAAGAAATTATCTCGAAGTTCTATCGCTTTTTTGAGTGTCGCTCTACCCGTCATTTTGCTCGGGCTATCAATGTACACAAGTGTTTTTTTATCTTTGATGTAGCCCAAATTTTGCGGATGTTCGCTTCCAAAACTCAAAGCTCCGCTTCCGCTCTCATCCACAAAAAGAGAGATGACAACTTGAGATAAATCGCCGATGCGTTTAAACATACGACTACTTTCAAGTGCCTCTTTTTGATAATCGCCGATACTTTGGTAAAGAAAGGGTTTGACTTCATTATCGATGAGCCGTTTGCGTTGCACCATGATGGATGGTTTGCCGATGTCGGAGCTTATCCAGCGACGACCTAATTTTTCAGCAACTGCGGCAGTTGTACCGCTTCCACCGAAGAAGTCGGCTACTATGGAGTTTTCGTTTGAGGAGGCTTTTATAATTCGTTCAAGTAATTTTTCTGGTTTTTGAGTCGAGTAATCAAGTCTTTCTTTTGCCATAACATTTATATCCGCTAAATCCCATACAGAAATATGA
>MIBW01000098.1:0-7971 GCA_001829625.1 Sulfurimonas sp. GWF2_37_8
TCATCAGGAAATCTGTTCTCATTTCTTTTTATTGCTTGATTAAAAACTTTTGTTTCCACCTCATAAAGCTCTGCTAAATCTCTGTCAAGCATTACCTGCATACCACGAATTGTAAAAATCTTGTCTTCTATGCTTCCTTGAACTACAAGCTCATTCATTTTTACACATCCCTTTTTATAATGTTAGAGTTTATCAAAAAAACATTGAAAATAACTTTCACAACTCCCATCACCCCTCCAACCTCTTCAAAATATCAAAACTCCCCATTTCAAACTTAGAAAAAGCGAACCATTTTTTGCCTAAATCTTTTAGACTTGCTCCTATGTGGTAGAGTTCTTTGGCATCGATGATGAGAAATCTGTCATGTGAGGCGTCGAACTTTTTGAGGGTGATTTTTGGGTATTGGGCATTGTGTTTTTTTAGGTCAAGTTCTAACTGTGCGGTAATATTTTTGGTGTAGAGGGTGGCGGTTACATTTTTTTCTCTTTTACAGAGCATGGTCAAAACACTCTCATCAAGGTAGTTATCTACGAGCACGATGCTCTCTTTGGCACTTTTGATAAGGTTTGAGACGAAGAGATAGGCATCGTAAATCTCTCCATCATAAAAGATGCCTTGTGTCGGTTTGAGAGATTTTGCTTCTAGTGCATCAAAGAGCTTTTCAAACTTTTCGTCTGATTTTATCTCATGTGAAATTTGTCTTTTTTCTACAAGCTCAAGTCGTTTGAAAATATCTGCATTTTGGGAAAGAAAGCTTCTCATTTTGACAAAACTATTGATGATTTGTATGCTTGTTTTGACGGCAGTTTCACTTTTGAGTACGGCTGATAGCATAGATACGCCTTGCTCTGTAAAAGCAAAAGGCATTTTTCTTAGTCCCAAAAGTTCTTTATTGGAAGTCGCAAATTGCGACTTCCAATTTTCTAGCTCATCTTTTGTCAGTTGAAACATAAACTCTTGGGGAAATCGTTCAATATTTCTTTTGACCTGTTCATTTAATCTTTTAGTTTCAACTTGATAAAGCTCCGCCAAATCCCTGTCAAGCATGACTTGCAAACCTCTTATGGTGAAAATTTTATCTTTTATAGTCTCTTCGTTGATAACTGATATTTCATTCATAGCCAATCCTAGATACTTTTACTTATCATGGCATTAAAAAAATGCTTTGGTTTAAAATATGACATTTTGAAATAATTTTAAATGTCACAACTCCACAACCACTTCAAACATCTCCTTAATCTCCATCTCGTGGCTTATCAAAAATATCTGTCTGTATTGCTCTTTGATGGTGTGGAAGGCTTCGAGTATCTCCATTCTACGTGAGTCGTCTTGACTTCCGAATACTTCATCAAACGCCAAGAAACCTATGGAGCTTGCTCCGCTGAGTTCTGTGAGAGTTTTGCTTATGGCTATGCGTAACACCAAGTTTGCAAGGTCTATTTCTCCGCCTGAGTATCTCTCAATCGGGTACTTTTTGCCCTCGTCGTAGATGAAAAAGTCGAAGTCGTTGCTTATTTCTATGTGTTGGTATTTTCCCTTGGTTATTTGCGCGTACATCTCTGAGGCGATGGCGGAGATGCGTGGGGCTACTTTTGCGTTAAGTTTAGTTTTGAACTCTGCTAGGCTTGTTTTTATCTTCTCGTAGTCGAGCAGGTCGTCTTTTTTTGTCTGTACTTTTGTAAGCTGCGTTTGGTTGTTTGCAAGGGCTGCGTTTATGGTTTTTATCTCGCCCTCAATGTGTGCGATTTGTACTTTGAGTTCATGTATGGCTGCGTTTTGTGCCTCTTTTTCTTTTGCTACTGCGTTTGCTTCTGCCTCTGTTGTTTTGTGCGTAACTTCATCGTAGTTTATGAGTTTAAATTCGGCTTCTTTTGTCAGGAGTGTTGCGTTTATCTCTGCGATTTTTTGGCTTGCGTTTTGCAGAGCACTCTTTAAAATCTCTGTGCGTTTGAGTTCTGTTTCAAGGCTTAAAACTTGTTTGTATTTTGGCTCAAGACTCACAAACGCAAGTTGGAGTTCTTTGTGTTTTGCCTCATCGTAGCTGTAGATCTGGAGTACTTGAAGCTCTTGTTTGTTTTGAATCCCTTTTGCCTCGACGGTTTTGAAATGCTCTCTTGCGTTTGTGAGGTCTTTGAGTTTACTTTGGATGATATTGATGTTTTTTGTAAGCTCCAAAAACTCTTTGTCTTTGAGCTTTTTTTCACTCTCGTACGTTGCTTTTTGCGTCAGTACATTTGCAAGCTGTTTTTTGTATGCGTCTATTTTTGTCTGCTGTGTTTCATTCACTGCGTTTACAAGGGAGTTGATTACATTGTCATACTCTTCTAAAAGCGGTCGTGTGCAAGTAGGGCAGGCCGACTCTTTGCCCATAGTTTGCAGACTTAAAATCTTTGCGTTTGTCAGGTCTATCTGCTTTTGCTCACCCGCAATCTCGGCTAAAAGTTCTCGTTCGATGGTGTGTTTGTTTTTGATGTTTTCATCTAAGCCAGCAAGTGTGAACTCCAAGTTTTTAGCTTGAAAGAGAAAATCTTCCAAACCTTCACACTCTTTTTCAAGTGCAGCAATGTCGGACTTTGACTTGCGCCACTGCTCTGTAAGACTTGCCTGTTCTTTTAAGATTCCCTCTTTTTTGAGATGAAACTCTTTGAGTTTATCTTGCTCTTTTAACTCTGTTTGGAGTTTTGCGTAGTGCTCTTTTACCTCTTGCAAACCTTGGAGTTCGTTTGCTTTTTGTCCGAGTTCTTTGAGCTCATGAGAGAGTTTTGTTTGGTTTGAAGTCTCTGCGTTTAGGGAGTTTTTGAGAAGTTCTATTGCGTTTAAGAGCTGTTGTTTCGCCTCTTTAGTTTTTACAAAGGCTTCAAGCTGCGTTTTTAGGGCAATTTCTTTGACTCTTGTTGCGTTTAGGAGTATGGTTTTTGTCTGCGTTTCTTTCGTAAACGCTGCGTTTTTGCGTACATTTTGTTCCAAATTTGTCTCATAACTTTTGAGCTCATCAGCGCCAAGCAAAACCTCTGCAAACGCAGCTATCTCGCGTTTGAGTTCACGACTTTTTTCTATGAGAGTGCTCTCGATAAAGTCGATTTTTTCAAGTCCCAAGAGCTTACGTATCATTTTTTTACGGTCTTCATTTTTAAGGCTGCTGAGGCTTGCAAGCTCTTTTTGTGAAGCAAAAAGAGTGTGCATGAAAGCCTCTTTGCTCATTTTTGTGAGGCGGATGATGGCGTTTGTGACCTCTTTTGCTCCGCTCGTTGTCAGCTCTGCGTTTTTGAATAGTTTTGCGTTTGCACTCATCGCTTTACCGCGAAACTCTCTGAGTACTTTATATTCTATCCCCTCAAATTCAAAATCCAGCTCCACGACGACTGCATCTTTTTCGCTTGCGTTTGCGTTTCGTATGAGCTCTTTATTTCCGCGCTCTTTAAACTCTCCGTAAAGGGCAAAAAGTATGGCCTCAAAAATAGTAGATTTTCCGCTTCCGTTTTTGCCGATGATACCGACAAGCCCCTCACCAAACGTAATGTCGTAAGCGGTGTATTTTTTGAAATTTTCTAAGTGAAGTTTAGAGAGTATCATCGTTTGCCTCCTCATACTGTGCAAAAAGTTCTTGTATCTTTCCCTTAAGCCGTTCGTACTCTTTTACCTCGGCATCTTCTTTGATGTGTTCTAAAAAATACTCTTCAAGGCTTAGGGCTTCAATGTCTGTTGCGTTTGTCGCATTTGTGCCTTTTACAAACTCTCTTTTCACACTCACGCTCATGGCATCAGGAAAAAAGGCTTTTATCTGCGCGTTTTGAATCTCTATGGATTGCAGAGGTGTGAGGTTTATGAGTTTGACTTCAACTATGGCGTCTTTGGTGTCGCTTGCGTCTATGAGCACGTTTTCAAAATCTTCACAATCAAGCTCTTTTTGGACTATCGGACGGATTTTTATCTCTTTAAATTCTGCTTCAAAAGTACCAAATAATGAACTGTTTTTTTCATTTAAAGTCACGAGCACAAAACCTTTGGAGTTGCGTTTGTCGTTTAAAGATGTGCGTTCGGTTGAGCCGCTGTAGTAAACATTTTCGTGTTTGCCCACGCGCCCAAAACCGTGCCAGTGACCCAAAGCGACATAGTCCATTTTAGAAAATATAAGCTCTTTGTCATGAGGAAAAACCCACTCTCCAAACTCCGCCATCAGGTAGTGCGCACCGACAGAACAGTGCATCATGAGGATGTTTTTTTTGTCTGCGTTTATGTTTTGCTCGCAAAGTTCTATTTGGGAGAGTGCCTGCGTTTCGTCGTTCATGTGGGGCAGGGTGTGAAAGACTGCGTTTTTGAACTCGATTTTTTTGTACTCTTGGCTGTAGGAGACATAAACGTTTTTAAAATTCTCAAATATCTTTAAAATAGGACTGCTCAGGTTTGTTCGTGGCGTTGAGTGGTTGCCTGCTATGAGGATAAAAGGGATGTTTAAAGAGTCGAGTATTTTAAACTGCTCAAGGGCAAAAGTGATGGCACGGTTACTTGGGCTTGAGCGGTGAAACAAGTCGCCTGTGTGGATGATGTAGTCCGGTTTTATTTTTTTGATTTGCTCTACCTCCTGCGAAAAAGCCTCGTAAAAATCCGCCTCTCTTTGGTTGATGTTTGCTGCGTTTAGAATCTCTAAGTCATTGAATCCTAAGTGAGTGTCGCTAAAGTGTAATATCTTCACATGAACTCCTATGTGGTTTTAAAGAGCAAAATTATTTTGCTGGATGTATCATATCATTGATAAACGGTATGCTTGAGAGTAGTTTGATTTTCTTTGCAGTAAATGTATCCAGCATATCTTGAAACATCTTGTCATAGAGTTCGGTATGTATATTGTTTATATCCATAAAACCGTCTATAAGTAGGGAAGAGAGACCATGCAGCGAAGACCAGATAAGTATCGTTCGCTGAAAACTATCTTCTTTTTTTAAGATACCACTTCGTTGACCTTCTTCTATGGCTGCTTTGAGTGCCGAAAAGCCGCTGCACTCTTCATCTTGTATATTGATGATAGTATCCCTGATATGTGCATATTTTTTTCCAAACAAAAGTCTGTAGAGATTTGGATTTTGCATCGCAAACTCTATATATGTTTTTGCACTGAGATAAAATCTATCGACAAGGAGTTTCTGTTGGTTTTTTAATAGAGGAGAGATAGCGTTGCCGAACTCTTCAAAACCTTTGAATATCATCATCTCAATAAGTGCATCTTTGGAAACGAAGTGTCTGTATATAGCAGAACGAGAAGTTCCTGTTGCATCTGAGAGAACTTTTAAAGTGAGGTTTTCTACATCATCTTTTAGGATGAAATCAAAAGCAATTTTTAAAAACTCTTCTTTTAAATTTCCATGGTGGTATTCATTTTTTATCATGTTTGTATTTTAGCATAAAAGATTATGTTAACAATGTTTACATTTTAATAATTTTATGTTAACATTGTTAACATTTAAAAAAGGAGTCTTAAAAATGAAAAAAATAGTTCTTATATTGGCGTTTGCTGTTGGTGTGTTTGCACACAGTTCACTTGAAGTCGCTAGAAAATCGTATGAGAGTATGTCAGGATATATAAGCAGTATCTCCAGAACGACGATGGTGCTCAAAAATGCGCAAGGAGTAGAAAATCTCAGAAAATTGGAGATAAAAAAGATGGAAAATATAGAAGGAGATAAGTCGCTTCTTACTTTTTTGTATCCGCTTGATATCAAAGATACGAAGCTTTTGAGTTTTGAGCAAATTGCAGCAGATGATAAACAATGGCTTTATCTTCCTGCTCTAAAAAGAGTCAAACGTATTAGTGCGAGTAACAAGTCAGGCTCTTTTATGGCGAGTGAGTTTAGCTATGAGGATATCGCGTCGCAAAATTATGAAAATTATACTTATGAGGGTGAAGCGCAAAAAGTGATGAGAAATGCAGAAGAATTTTTTAAAATAACAAGAATTCCAAAAAATGAGAATAGTGGATACTCAAAGCAGATACTCTATGTTGAGACGAAAACATACTTAGTAAAATTTGGTGAGTATTTTGACAAACAAGAGAAACTTCTAAAAGAGGTCATATTTAGCGAGTATCAAAAGCTTGATGGTATCTATAGAATCAAAAAAATTGAGATGAAAAATGCACAAACGCAAAAGAGCAGTATGCTTATTTGGGAAGAAGATGTAATCCATGCCAATTTGAGTGAAAATGATTTTTCACAGAGAGTTTTACAATGATAAGAGTTGTTTTCTTTCTTTCTTTTACGCTCCTTTTGCATGCTATAGAGTATAAGTCAGACATCACTTCAAAATATATCAGTTATGATAGTTTTGCTAATGAAAGCGCGATGTTGGGCAGTACAAAACTCAAGTTTGATAATGCACTTTTTACGACTAATGTCAGTGTGGAATATTTTTATAGCTCAGAGTATAAAGAGCGAAGATATCTGCTGCTAAACGAACTTTATCTGCGTAAGGATTTTGAAGATTACAGTTTTACTTTTGGCAAAAGTGTGAGATATTTTGGGGAGATGGAGGGCTTTAATATTGCTGATATTTACAATCAAAAGAACTATATACTTGATTCTTTCGACAAAAGCGCGAAACTTGGTTCATGGGGCTTTTTTGGCTCAAAGTATTTTGGAGATGAGTCACTTGAGATTGGTTTGAAGTTTTATGAAGAAGATCAAAAATATCCAACTGACAAGACTCCATATACGTCCTTTTCAATGGAATATGACGAAACACTGCAACTTAGTGACAAGAGGGCGACCCCGACACTGATGCTTATTTATAGTTTTGTGAGTGATAAACTTATTCAAACGCAGAATAAAATTATATTGCTTCACGGATATGACAACAAACGTTATTTTTTGCCTCTCAAGCAAAATACCATTGCCCAATATGCATACCAAGTGAATAAATATCTTTTGCTCTCAAACGCAGTATATAAAGAGACGATTTTTAAGCTTGAGAGCAGCTATACGGATGTATTGCGTGATACAAATATGGGTGATTATGCGCAACTCTCTTTTGGAGCTGAAAAAATTTTTTATGACTTTGATGGAGCGGATATTGGGCTTTACAGCGAATACTATCGCTATATTTATTTGCAAAATAGTTTGAAAAATGTTGCTATCTCAGAACTCTACGACAACGATGCTTTTGTGGCTGTGAAACTGAGCTTAAATGATGTGCACTCAAGTGAGATAAAGGGTGGCATTTTATATGATCTTCACAATCACGAAGAGGTTTATAAAGTAGAAGTAAAAAGCAGAGTTGTCGATGGTTTTATTCTAAACGCAGAGTTTTTGCGTATTTTACCAAAAGCAAATACTCTCTTCTCAGCCGTCGGTGAATCCACAAGATGTACATTCTCTCTTACATATAACTTTTAGGAAAAACAAATGGACAAATATATAAAGTTTTTAGACAAACAAAAGTACAAAATCATCATATTCATGACATTTTCTGTGGCTCTATTGAGTGTCTCATTAAAAGATATAGCCTATGAAGGAAGCTATAAAATATGGTTTGACAAAGAGTCAAGCATCTTAAAAGATTACGAGAATTTTAGAAGCACATTTAGCGGGGATGACAGTTTTATCGTTGCGTTTCGTGATGAAGAGGGCATCTTTCATAAAAAAGCAGTTGATACTGTTTTGAGATTGACTGCTGCGTTTAAGAAGATTGAAGGTGTTGCAAAGGTTGATAGTTTGACAAACTACCAGCACATCAGCGCTTTAGATGATGAGATTGTTGTGGAGGATTTCATATCTTCTTCAGAAAATCTGCAAGTAAAAAAAGAAATCGCCCTTAAAGAGACACTTATCCTCAATCAGCTTATCAGCAAAGACGGCAAAACAACTATGATAGCTGTACGTCTTGCAAGTGCCATGGGTTCGGATGAAGCACTCAATATTCATGTGATGCAAAAAATAAATGAAATTTTAGATGAAGAGAAACAGGAAAGTGCACAAAATT
>MIBW01000098.1:7993-8637 GCA_001829625.1 Sulfurimonas sp. GWF2_37_8
CATTACCGCCTCTCTTGTTAATATCTCACAGCAAGATGCAAAACTTCTGATGCCTCTTGCTGTACTGAGTGTAGTGAGTGTTTTATTTTTGCTTTTTAGAACACTCCTTGGCGTTTTAATACCATCCGTGGTGATTGTCTTTACTTTTTTGGCAGTTTTAAGTGTACAGATATTACTTGGATATAAACTTAACAACTTTACGGTTAATATTCCCTCTTTTATCACAGCCATTGCCATCGCTGATGCCATGCATCTTTATTTGGCGTGGGTCTATTATAAGATGCAGGAGAATACAAATTATGAAGCTCTCAGTAAAGCGCTCAAATCTAATTTACTCCCAATTGCTTTGACCTCTTTTACGACGGCTGCTGGATTTGCTTCTCTAGGACTTAGCTCAATTGAGCCGATTTCTACTTTTGGGATAGCTATTACTATGGGCGCGATTTTGGCATTTGTCTTTAGTGTGACTTTAGTACCTGCTATTTTACTGATGCAAAAAGATACGCTCAAAATCAAACCACCTATGCTCTTAAATCTTCTTGATACAAAAGGATATGGTGCGTTTATAGCTAAACATGATAAACAAATCATAGTTTTGTTTGTTCTTCTGATGATAGTTATAGGTTATGGGATAAACTATCTCA
>MIBW01000098.1:8662-10978 GCA_001829625.1 Sulfurimonas sp. GWF2_37_8
GATGCAGGTACGAGAGGGAAGTGCATTTGTAGAGAAAAATCTTACTGGTGCTATGGTCTATGAAATCATTTTGGATTCAAAACAAAAAGAAGGGATAAAAGAGCCTGCGTTTTTGAATACAATAGTAAGATTTGAAGATGATTTGAATGCGCATTTTGGCACGATACGATTTACTACCTCGCTCAAAGATATAATAGTGAAAATGCAAATGACACTCAACAAAAACAGTGCTCAAGCTATACCGCAAGATAAAAATCTTATAGCGCAATATCTGCTTCTCTACTCTATGAGCCTTCCTCAAGGGATGGAGATAAACGACAAGATAGACACAAATGAACAGTTTTTAAGGCTCTCTATCAATGCAAATCTTACAGACACTTCAAAAGAACTTGAGATGATAGCATGGATAAAAGAGTGGTGGCAAACAAATACAAAATATAGCGCAGATGTGCAAGGACAAAGCGCCATCTTTGCATATATGCAGTCGAGTGTGACAGATACGCTTTTGGTTTCTATATTTGTTACGCTTTTGATGGTCACAGTTTTTATGCTTTTTATCTTTAAAAACCTCAGGATGTTATGGCTTTTTATCGTCCCAAATATAGCACCCATTCTTTTAGTCGCGGGAGTTATGGGATATATGGGCATAAACATTGACCTTGGAGTGGCGATTTCTGCTGCGGTCATACTTGGTATAGCAGTCGATGATACAATTCATTTTTTTAGTAAATATTTTGAGGCGATAAAAACAAAAACATTTGAGCAGAGTATCGACTATGTTATCAGTCACAGTGCAAACGCAATGCTGCTCACAACATTTATTTTGTCTTTGACATTCTCGCTTTTTTTGTTTAGTGATTTTATCCCGAATGTGAACTTTGCCATAGTCAGCGTGAGCGCACTCAATCTTGCGCTTTTGTTTGACTTAGTCTTATTGCCGGCTTTACTGAGTCTATTTCATAAAACAAAGTAGATACACCAGTGACAACATGAGCATTTCTAAAATAAATATTTTTAACACTTTATATAATATAATGCCAAATCGTAATGATGTTAAATTTAAAAATCAGGGTGTGTGTATGAAAAAAATCTCCAAAATATTGGTAGCGAACCGTGGTGAAATAGCGCTGCGAATCATAAGAGCTTGTAAAGAACTTTCTATAAAATCGGTTGTCGTTTTTTCTGAGGTGGATGTCAACGGCATCTGGGTCGCAAGAGCAGATGAGTGTTATCCTATTATTGGAAATGCGATAGATGCCTATCTGAAATACGATAAAATTATTGATATAGCAAAAAAAACAAAGTGTGATGCTATACACCCAGGGTATGGATTTTTGTCTGAAAGTGCAGAGTTTGCGCAGGCTTGTGCGGATAACGGTATTATATTTATCGGTCCAAAACCTGAGCATATCGCACTTTTTGGCGATAAAATGGCCTCAAAAGTTGCGATGAAAAAAATAGGCGTTCCTGTGCTTGAGGGAACGGATACACCTCTTATCAATAAAGATGAAGGCGAAAAAATCGCTACGGAGATAGGTTTTCCAGTTATCATAAAAGCTGCGTTTGGCGGTGGTGGTAGAGGTATGCGGATTGTTCGCACAGCGGAAGAGTTTTCAAATATGTTTGATTCTGCGACGAACGAAGCTATTAAATATTTTGGAAAAGGTGAAGTATTTATAGAAAAATATGTTGAAAATCCTCGCCATATCGAAATCCAAATCGTAGCAGATAGTTATGGAAATGTGGTTCATTTGGGAGAGCGCGACTGTTCTATCCAACGCCGTCACCAAAAAGTGATTGAGATATCTCCATCACCTCTTTTAAATAATGCTGTAAGACAAAAATTAGCACTTCTTTCTGTAAACGCAATGATGCAACTTGGATACGAAAGTGTAGGTACGGTAGAATTTTTAGTTGATGAAGCGGACAATATCTACTTTATAGAGATGAATACGAGAGTTCAAGTTGAACATCCTGTAACAGAGATGACAACGGGCGTGGATATTATTCAAAGAATGATAGAAATAGCGGCTGGAGACAAACTCAAATATCTACAACATGAAATCAAATTTAGAGGCTACGCGATAGAGTTTAGAATCAACTCAGAAGATCCTCAAAACAACTTTATGCCGACAACTGGAACTGTGAAGAAATACTTAACACCTGGTGGACCAGGGGTAAGACTTGATACAAGTCTCTACAGCGGTTACGAACTACCTACAAATTATGATTCAATGCTTGGCAAACTCATCGTTTATGCACTTGACTGGAGTGGTGCGGTCGAAAAAGCTAGACGCGCACTTGATGAGTTTTATA
>MIBW01000099.1 GCA_001829625.1 Sulfurimonas sp. GWF2_37_8
TAAAACGCTAACAGGATATTCCTGGATAAGAGAACAGTGGCAATTAATTGCTGATTGGATGATTGTAAGAATGTATGGTTAATTGTGTTTGGTATAAGTTTTCCATAGGCTTTATCGCCTTTGACTTTGTCAAGTACAAAAGTGATTTTTGGATATTTTTGTGCATCAAAAATTTCATCTGAGCGAAGATGCTCATCTCTTTTATCGATGTTTGTGTTGATAGAAGCGACATCTATATCGCCGCTAAGAGCTTTGAGTGCTTTTGTTTCATCATCAAGTTCAAAATTTCCGCTGAACTTTTGAAATTCACCATTAACCGTACTTATCATCATATGTTTGACTTTAAAAGCAACATTTGTATGTGAACCATCCACCGTAAACACAGTGGCAAACAGCGAACTTACACTAAAAAATAGAGAAATAAACGCAAGAGTAAAAAATTTCATATCACACCTCCAAAAGATAAAATATACAAAAATTATACTCTTTGGAGCTGTGGCAAGGCAATTATAAATTTTGTTTAGACTCTTTTTTTAAGCAAACTCATATAAAAATTTATTATCTTTACGAATTCATAATCTCATAAGGTCTTTTTATCTCGCGGATAACTTCATCTACGCTCATGTGACGGGATTTTCTTAGGAACTCCTTACCATCAAGGAAGACCAAAACTGTCGGGATAGCAAAAACGCTGAAATATGCCGCTGTCTCTTGTTCTATGGAAGTATCAATACTCACTATTTCAAACTTTTCAAAGTTTGCATCAATCGCTTCAAGGAGTTTTGGTTTGAGTGCGTGGCAGACATTACAAGTGGATGTTGAGAAATAAAACATCACTGCGATATTTTCGTTTATAACTTTTTGAATATTTTCTATTGTTTGCATCACTGTGCCTTTTTATGTAAAGCGCAATTATAATATAATCCCTTATGAGTTCAATACTATTTTCCATTCTTGGCGTTTATATCTTTATCCTCATCGGTTTTATCGCCAAAATGAGTTTCAAAGAGCAGATAGATGATAAAACCATTACCCTTGTTAATGTCTATTTTCTTCAACTTTTTTTGACTTTTTGGGGACTTCTTATCCGTCCTATCGATATCACTCTACTCTACGCTCCATCACTCTATTTACTTATCGTTGCATTTGTAGTTGTAGTCGCTGCCTTTGGTGCGAAATTTTTATTTGAAAACAAAAAAGAGTACTCTATTGCTACCGTCGCCGCTATAATAGGCAATACAGGAAATCTCGGCATACCAATAAACATCGCCATCTTCGGAGAAGCTTCCATACCTTATACAACAGTTGTTAATCTTGTAAATGTGTTTGTGGTCTATACCATCGGCGTATTTTACTATTCGCGTGGAAGTTTTGATACACGAACATCACTGCTTAACATAATCAAACTCCCTATTCTTTGGGCAGCTTTACTTGCTATTGCTCTGAGTATCTATGGTTATGAGCCTTCTGCAAACGTTTTAAATACGCTCATGATGGGAGCTTACGCTTCGATGACCATGCAGCTTTTTTTGTTTGGTATCTATCTTTATGGTACGAAAATAGCGGAGATAAACAAAACTCTCGTGCTCTGGGTGCTTACATTGAAGTTTTTACTTTTACCTTTTATTGCGTTTATTATTCTCTCTCGCATCGATATCGAGCCGATGATAAAAGGGATTATTTTTATAGAACTTATGATGCCCCTTGCTGTGGCAAATGTAAACCTCGCTTCACTCTATGACTGCAATCCTAGAGTCGTCACTGCCCTTATTTTTCTCTCTTCTGTTTTGTTTTTGGGAATTATTTTTATTGCTGTGAAATTGCTAGCGTTTTTATAAAACGCTAGCGTTCCTTTTTATGAAGAGCAGCTCAACTTGATATTCTTTGCTTTTAGCGGTGTCGCTTTGCAAAGATATTCAAGTTGTTCATGTTCACCAAAAGGTGTATGAGCAACTTTAAGCAGATCCTCTATCATGGAAAAATTTCCCTGCTTCGCTTCTTCTATCGCTTCTTGAAGAATATGGTTTTTGAGTATATATTTGGGATTGACCGCTAGCATTTTTGTATGACGTTCAATGAGAGTTATCTTCTCGTTTTGCAGGCGCAATTCATAGGCTTCTAGCCACTCTTCAAGATCAGTTTTATAAATGCACAGATCCAAAATATCGGATTTGTTTCCATCATAACATGAAAGTTTTCTAAAAAACGCAGTGTAGTCTATACTTGCGTTTTGTAAGGTTCCAAGCATCCATTTGACAAGCTCTACATCTTTTGTATCACTCTCAAAAAGCCCCATTTTTGCAAACATCATTGATAGATATTTAGCCTCATAAGTCATGCCAAAATATGTGTCGAGTAATTTTTGTGTTTGCTCATGACTAACAATAGAAGTGAGTGCGCGAGCGAGTTGTGCCAGATTCCAATGAGCAATGCCTGGTTGATTTTTAAAACTATAACGTCCTTCTGCGTCCGTATGATTGCAAATATAATTGGTATCATAATCATCCAAAAACGCAAAAGGTCCATAGTCTATTGTTCTGCCATCTATAGACATATTGTCAGTGTTCATAACTCCATGATTAAACCCAACACTCTGCCATTGTGCTATAGTAGTTGCCGTATTTTTGACGATTTCCTCATACATTTTGAGGTACATTCCCTCTGTATTTTTGAGATGAGGAAAAGACTCATCAATGACATAATCTGCCAGTTTTTGAAGTTTGTCATGTCTGCCTTTGAGAGCGAAATATTCAAATGTTCCAAAACGCACCCAAGTTGGAGATAAACGCAGTACAATAGCCCCTTTCTCCCAGTATTCACGCGCGACATCCGTATCGCTTCCTATAAGTGCTAAAGCACGGGAAGTGGCGATGCCAAGACCATACATCGCTTCAGACATCAAGTACTCACGTATTGAGGAGCGTAAAACTGCTCTTCCATCACCCTGACGGGAGTAAAGTGTTTTCCCTGCTCCTTTGAGCTGAAGATTCCATCCGTTTACCTTCCCTAGGTTAATAGCTCTTCCATCACCTAAACGCGGGACAAAATAACCAAATTGATGTCCAGCATAACACATAGCAAAAGTTTCTGAACCTTCCAGTTTATGTGAGCCATTGACTATTTTAACAAGAAGTTCCTCACTAAGAGTATTATCATGAAGACCCAAAAGTTTGGCTGCGTTTTTTGAAGCGGAAATAAGATATGGTCTTAAAAGCGGTGTCGGCTCCACTTTGTCAAAAAAGAGAGAATCAAGCTCCAGATAAGGTGTGGTTAGTTTAAGTGCTGATATTTTCATAGCTGTTTTGTAACACGAGTGGCATTAAAAAAAGCTAGTTATTTTAAAGTGAGAAGATTTGCAGAGTTTGATTTAAGACTATTTTCTGTCCCACTCATAACCGTAACGATATTTATGTGAAGTATCATTGCGATTATCGAGAAAGATTTTGCCATTTAAAAAAATCGATGAAAAAGTAAAGATAACAACATCTAATAAGATAATTATCAAAACAATCTTCATCTTTATTTTGCTTTTTTATCTGTTTATTTTTCCAATGATGGCCTCAACAGAAAAACCAAATTTCTCAAAAAGCTGCTCTGCCGGCGCAGAAGCACCAAAACTCTCCATAGCGACAACTTCATCTGCAAGTTTGTACCACTCAAGTCCACGCGCTGCTTCTATAGCTACTTTTTTCGTATCTGCTTTGATAACTTCGCTCATGTACTCTTTATCTTGTTCAATAAAAAGGTCATAACAAGGCACAGAAACAACATTTACTTTCACGCCAGACGCATTGAGTTTTGCTTTAACATTGAGTGCAAGTTCCACTTCGCTTCCTGAAGCCATAAGCGTTAAAGTTGCGTTTGCGTCACTTGAGAGAAGATATCCGCCACGGCTTGCATCACCATATACTGCGTTTGGAAGCACAGAAAGGTTTTGACGAGAACAGACAAACGCAGAAGGAGATTTTTTCATCTTAAGTGCGCTCTTCCATGCTACAACATTTTCCGCACCATCCGCTGGACGCCAAACATAGAAGTTTGGTAGTGCGCGAAACTGTGAAAGATGTTCTATCGGCTGGTGTGTTGGACCATCTTCACCTACGCCGATACTATCATGCGTCCAGATAAAAAACTGCTGGATACCAGTCAGTGCCGCGATGCGAGCAGCTGGCTTAAGATAATCCGAGAAGACAAAAAATGTCGCAGAGAATGGCATAAGCGGACCATATAATGCCATTGCGTTTACGATAGAAGCCATCGCGTGCTCACGGATACCGAAGTAAATATTTCTCCCTTTTGGAAAAACACCCATGTCGTTTAGGTTTGTTTTGTTTGATGGGCTCAAATCAGCTGAACCACCCAAGAAAGATGGAACTCCTTTAGCGATTGCATTCATAATCTTACCATTTGTGTTTCTTGTCGCATCCGCTTTATCAAACGTAGGCCATTCGATACGAGAAAAATCAGGATTTTGCAGAGCTGCGAGTGCCTCGTTTTGCTCCATGAGCGGCAAAGTTTTTTGTCTATGAATCCACTCACGCTCCAACAAATCACCCTTTTCAATCGCACATCTAAAACGTGCCATCACATCTTCATCTACGTGAAACGCAAGCTCAGGATTAAAACCAGCCGCTTTTTTTGCCTCTGCAATAACATCAACTCCAAGAGGTGCACCATGTGCGTGGTGTGAACCTTCAAGTTTGCCTGCACCTTTTGCGATAACAGTATTTGCAATGATAAGTGTAGGTTTTTTGTTTGCTTTTGCCTGTGTGATTGCCACGTCAATCGCATCAAAGTCATGACCGTCACACTCTAAAACATCCCAAGCCTGCGACTCAAAACGCATACGAATATTTTCAGAGATAGAGAGATCTGTGGCACCTTCAATTGTAATACGATTTGAATCATAGATAACTATCAGATTATCAAGTTTGTTATGTCCTGCGATGGAACACGCCTCATAAGAGATACCCTCTTCAAGGTCACCATCCCCACAAAGACAATAAACACTATGGTCTATCAGTTCTGCTGTTTCAGAGTTAACCTGTGCACCGATGAACTTTGACGCCATAGAAAAACCGACTGCGTTTGCGATGCCCTGACCAAGCGGTCCAGTTGTAATCTCCACACCCTCTGTGTGACCAAATTCTGGATGTCCAGGAGTTTTTGAATCAAGTTGACGGAAATTTTTAAGATCATTTAGCTCTAAACCATATCCCCAAAGATAATAAAGAGAGTAGATAAGTCCTGTTGCGTGTCCACCTGAAAATACAAGTCTGTCACGATTAAGCCAGTGAGAATTTTTAGGATTGTGGTTGAGATGTTCACTCAAAACAACAGCGATATCTGCAAGTCCCATAGGTGCACCTGGATGACCACTATTTGCCGCTTGAACCATATCAGCTGCTAAAAATCTTATACTGTCCGCCATTTTTTGACGTATTACATTACTCATATTTTTTTCTTCCTTAGTTTATTTTATTATAGTTCTTAGATTGTTTCGCTTCACGCGCAATGACATGGTAAGTCATTGCGAGGCTTTAGCCGTGGCAATCTTTACTTATGTCTGTTTATATACTGTGTTAGTAAAGGTGACAACTCACTTTGTAAGTTCTCATCCAAACTATGTAACTCATGAAGAAGCGTATCTGCCAAAAGATTTGCTTCCTGCATCGCTTCATCAAGCCCTAGAATAGTCACAAAACTGTTTTTGGTCTCATCATTATTTGTAAGTTTGCCAGCTTCGCTTGAAGTTTGCGTCACATCCAAAATATCATCTTGAATCTGAAACAAAAGACCTAGTTTAATACCAAAATCATACAACTTCTCACCAAGCGATTCATCTCCAATAATAAGTGCGCCCATCTTCAAAGATGCTGCGATAAGTTTAGCTGTTTTATTGGTGTGGAGGATTTTTATCTCATCAATACTGAGAGGTTTATTTTCAAAATAGCAATCTATTGCCTGCCCTAAAACCATACCATTTAAACCACCATTAGACGCTAATTCGCGAATCAAATCAACCCGTGTTGCATCAGAAAAAGGAGCTTTGCTTAAAACTTCAAAAGCATAAGTATTGAGTGCATCCCCAACCAAAATCGCAGTCACTTCGTCATAAATCACATGTAAAGTTGGTTTACCACGACGCAGAGGAGAGTTATCCATCGCTGGAAGATCATCATGAATAAGCGAATAAGTATGCAAAAGCTCTATAGCATAGGCTGCATATCTTGCGCTCTCCAATAAAAGTGGATTATTTGCAGCAACAACACCCAGTAGAAGTGCTGGGCGAAAACGCTTTCCACCTGCAATAAGCATCGCCTGTAGAGCTTTTTCATAATCAGGATGGATACTTACCGAACGCGGTAAATTTTCAAGTAAAAATATTTCAAAGTTTTGCATACGAAATAGTAGTCTTTTTCTATTTAAAACATCATTAACGTTTTTACAAAATTATACAAGATTTTAATCAAAAGTGACAAAAAACTGGAAGCCGTTACGCTCTAAAAGTAAGGAAGAAAAATCTTTAAAATCCGCGATATATTCTTGAATCTGTGCTTGCGTTTTGACTTTTACGCCGTTGACTTCTACAAGTTTATCGCCCTTTACAAGGCCATATGCTGCAAAATCTTTTTTAATATCGATGATACAGAGATTTTTGTCAAAGTAGATACCTTTTTGTTCTAAAAAAGTATCACTTATAGTGCCACCGCCATAGCGTTTATAGCTTAATACACTAAACGCAACTGTTTTTCCTTGGCGTATGAGCTGAATTTTAGCAGAAGAGGCGATTTTTGAAAAAAGTATCTCACGCATAAGCATACTTGCGTTTTGCACTTTTTTACCGTTTACATTGAGAATAACATCACCTTTTATAAAAGGGTTGTGAGGCATAAAAGGATCAACTGCGTTTACAATCACTTGACCTTTTTCTTCTTTGACACGTATGCCTATATCAGCATAACTACTCTCTTTGGTATTGATAAAGTGCTGGATATACTCTTTTTCGATAATACCCTCTGGCGTTACAATCGCTTCTAGCGAACAACAAGAACTTGTGATAATACTAGGATATAAAATAGGCTCACTAAATACAGCTAAAGCGTTTAATCCAATCTGTTTTTTAACAATTTTGCCTTCGATTGGAACTTTTGTACTGATAGAAGCGATACCCAATTGTTCTTGCATATTGATGCGAAAAGGATAAGGAAAACCTTTTTTGTCTTCTATAAGATACAAAGATAAAAAAGGGTCATGTTTGAGGATTTTTTCTTTTGGAGGTGTTTGACTATAAACGATTCTTTGATGTTTTTGAACTGGTATAGCAAGAGTACAAGCTTGAATAGTTTGTGAGTCAAGAACTTTTTGTTTGCAAGAATCATAACCACCTTTACATGCATAAAGATTTAAAAAAAGAACTCCAAGGAGTGTAAATAGGCGCAACACCTATCTCACTCCAACTAGCTCTAAAGCGTACATATCGCCACTATTCATTTTAGATCTCGTCTAAAATTTCGTCTATATCATTATCTTCATTGAGAAGGACAACTTTTGGTTTATATGTTTCTAACTCTTTTTCATTATATGTAGCATAGGCTACGATGATCACTTTGTCGCCCTTATGCACTTTACGCGCCGCCGCACCATTGAGGCAGATATCGCGTTTCCCGCGTTCACCTAAAATAATATATGTTGAAAATCTTTCACCGTTGTTGATATTTAAAATCTCAACCTTTTGTCCAATTCTCATCTTTGCAGCTTCTAATAGCTCTTCATCTATAGTGATAGAGCCAACATAGTTTAGGTTAGCATCCGTCACCGTAGCACGATGAATTTTACTGTACAACATCTCTATCGTCATAAAACTTTTCCTTATCTTCCCATCTGCTTTTTCATATCAGCAGGGGTTATTGGAGCATCCCATAGCTCAGAACTAATTACATACTCTTCTACTACATTGCCACCAATAATATGCTCAGCTATGATTCTATCAATTTTTTCTTTTGTCAAACCTGCATACATTGTATGTCCTGGTTCAACTAACATTATAGGACCTGCTGCACAACGATTCATACATGAAGTACGGATTGGTTGTACTGTTCCCATAATGCCCTCTTTCATTAAAGATTGTGCAAGATGCTGAAATAAATCTTGCGTTTGTGGTGTTACGCATGATGGTTTTGGCATTCCAGGAGGAGCCGATTGCTCGCATTTAAATATATAAAACGCTGGTTGAGGGATTCCCATAAATATAATCCTTAAAAAATTTTGTGCAATTATACCCAATTATAACTCTATCCAAATGTATTATTGCAAGTAAGTTCTATTCTTTAAGTTTACTTGCATCTTTTTGAATATAATTTCTCAAAATCAAAGTTTAGATCTTTTAAAGTTGGAGCTGGAATATTTATACCTATAAATGAGTATTTTGATTTTGAAGGAGATTATGAGTACAGGTATCTCTCTTATAAGAAAATTCAAGTAATACCATCCACAAATAACTAAACTATCGGAATACTATTTGCTTTAACACTACATGGCAAAAGCAATAACAATCATCAGACATA
>MIBW01000100.1 GCA_001829625.1 Sulfurimonas sp. GWF2_37_8
CGAAGCAGTATTGGATAGAGTATCTATAAGCGTATCCAATGACTCTGTATCTGTATCTACAGATTTGAGCGTATCTTTAGTTGTGAGTGAAGGATCCAGATCGATAATACCACTCCAAAGAGGGGTTGTAGTGCCTCTAAAACCGTCACTGTCATATCCTATCCACTCTAAAACATTATAGTCATCAGGGTTTTCTACAACTTCTGTAGCTCCAACAAATGCACCTGTGCCTACTCTTTTTATCGTTGAAGGTGTGATACGATATTCCAACCTTTTAGCGATAAGTTGGAGTGCATTTGCACTATTGGTGTGGAGTTCATTATTTATCTTTGCGTGGATAAATGTTCTGTAGGTTTGCGCTAAAAACTCAACTCCAAACTTTCCTATTATTCCCATGACTACTATGACAAAAACAAGTTCTATCATAGTAAAAGCACCGCGTTTCATTCTAAAGTCCTCCATGGGTGGCTTGCAACACTTCCGCTATTGGTGGCATAGACATAAAAACTCACAAGAAGATTATTTGAAGTATTATTTATATTAATTTGTATTTTTTTTATGTTGGAATTGTTCCCAAGAGTACCAAACGAGCCAGAAGCAGAAACATTAATATCTTTTTTATACTGAAATTTATACCCCGTGGAACTACCTACACTTCCTGTGGCATTTGCTGCTGTCGTTATATAGTCGTCAACATCATCTTCTCTTGTTTCTCCAGTCTCAGAACCAAGGGTAGTTGGACGGATAGCCCTACTGTTATTAGTATTGTAAAGAATTTTTACATTTCCAGATCTCCCTTGCAGATCATTTGCAAGGGAAGCAGTAGCTTCGGCATCGTTTATATAAATGATATGCTCATAGTCATCATTGCCTATTCTGCTATTTTCATCCCAAGCAGAAGAGGTTACTTTGGTAATCTCAGAGAAGGCAATAAAAACAGCTTCTTGAAGCAAACTATTTTCACTTCCTCTGGAGATAACTTGAGAAATTGTAGGTAAAGATAAGACAGCAATACCTATGATAACTATAGCAAAAATAAGCTCAATCAGAGTGAATGCATCTTTAAGCTTAAGCATTACCAATCCAGCCTTTTATTTGTCCAAAAAGCACCTCGTCCAACTGCTGTATTGTTAGTATCTTTAATACCTGTCCAATCAGACTCTAAACTTTGGAACTCTACTTCAAAATTATTTTTTGTTGCAGAGGCATTATACATATTATAAATAAGCCAGCGAGAAGCATTGTTTTCCATTGTAGTTTTATATGGATAGCCTTTACTTTTATCGTATGAAAGAGTTGTATTATCTGGATTTGTTCCTGTTGTATTGGATGCATCTACTGTATCACTGGCTGCACCAGTTCCTCCTTTGTGGATAATTTTTCCAACAACTCCTGAATTTGTAGGGCTGTGAGATGTATTCTTAAACCATCTTGGGTCATCAGTATTTTGAGATGTACTACCGTTTGGAAGTAGTGTTTTATCACATACTGTTGCACTGCCATCAGTTTTATTACAAAAAACCTCATAGTAGATTAGTCCTGTTCCTGTATCGCCTATAAAAATTTGTTTGGGTGCATTTGTTTTACCATAAACAAAACTTTTATTAGTGTTTAGTATTGCACCGTTAAAATTTTCAGGAGAGCCAGAGTCGCTCATCCAATCAGTAGAGGTATTCGCATCAATAACTGTTATTAGGACAGGATTCAGTGCGCTTGAGTTATTTCTGTCTATATTAAAATATACAGTAGCTTTTCCAATACCATTATCAAATTGAAATGGTGCTATCCATTCTTGAATATTATTTACTCCTGCAACCAAGGATTGATTTTTGGTTGGTGTCCATATCCCGTTTGAGTCATTATCTTCACTGTATAAACTTATATTCACAACAGCAGAACTATTGATATTAAGATCTAAATCAAGATCAAAAGTACTATTGATCTTTAGACCATTGACACTTGGCGCATTAGTATCTGGAAAACATGTGGCAGTGTAGTTTTTTACAGTGTTGCCATCTTTATTTTTGGCTGTAATCACATATGAAACATACGCCGACATATCAGGTGTTGTTGAGGTTGTATTGGATTGATTGATGTCGTTCATATAAAGCCAATCCATACCATTTGTAGTCTCATACGTTGCACTTGTATTAAATGAATATGGAGTAAATAATAATATATTTGTTTTGGATATATCTGTTATATCATGTACCAAAGTGGCAGGAGTGATATATCTTTCTTGATCATTTGTGTCATCTGCGTCGATTAATGCAAATTCACTTCCTGGTATTTCACTAATATTTACATCAACAATACCTGCTTCACTATACTTTATGGATGTATTAACTTCACCATTTATGAAGCTGGCAGGTGTTATTGTAAAGATTCCTGATTCAGGACAAAGTGTGACATCAGTCTTTCCTGTATGGTTTTGCATGAGTGTGATATTTGTGGAAGATGCAGCATAGGTCTCAGAGGTAACATTTAAAGTAGAACTAGATGCATTGTAGTCACTTGAGCCATTTACATCTAAAGCAGTTCCTGTATTTTTAGCAAATTGAGTTTCGTTAACAGCTTTTATAGTGATGTTGAAATCCTCTGCAGCTCTTTTATACTGGTTTTGACTAAAAGCTTTAAACGCATGAGGTCGAATAGCAAAATTATCACTTGAACATGTAATATTTGAGTCAAGAGTACACATGAGACACCCATAATCATTTGCATATATTCCAGTTCCAACTCCATTATTGTTTGATTTGCAAGGTTGTCCGTTATTGTTATAACATCTTTCCCATGCGGCATCACCGAATATTTTTTTATATTTAGTTTCTGAATTAACACACGATCCTATACCCTGAAGATTTCCTATAGTGGATGAGTTGAGTAAACATGATTCATAAAAAGATGCTTCATATATTTTACTCATATCTAAAGCTGAAAGAGAAAATCTTGTCACAGCTATGGCAGTATTTGGCATGTAGCCAGAGGCTGTTGCTGCAGCATTTCCATCGGTAATATTGATGACTAAAGGATTGCCGTCAGCATCTAAAACAGGTGCTCTTTGTGTGCAAGTATCGTCCGAAATATAAGGGATGACTTTAAAAAATAAAGCTGGATTTATTGATGTAAATACTTCTGCATTTTGACTTTCATTGAGACGTACAGCCGTCAGAGGCTCAAGTTTATCTGAAACTTTTGTTTTGATATATTTTGAGTTAGAGTTAGGATTATTGTAGTTGTCGATATTAAAGTCATCAACCATGTCCGCTAAACTTGTGCTTAAAGGGGGTTGTTCTGGATCATAAGCTCTACATATACCACTAACTTTAAGGTTGTCAATTTCGTGATTATTAGTTGCACCACCAGTTCCAGCAGTGAGTGCAAATCTTACAAGTTCGGGCGTTGTTGTTTGACCATATTGAGCATCTTTAGCATCAAATTGATTGATAACAACTTGATAACCACTCCCTGTATTTCTTTCTAATGTGATATAAAGATGATTGGGATCTCTTGCATCTGTAGTCATTTTGTACCTATGTCCAGGGGCTGGGATACTTGTGTCTGCATTAGCAACTGCAGGATTAAGTTGCTCTGATGCAGCTAAAAAGTCGTAGCCTGATGTGCCTGAACCATCACCACGGATAGTTGCATAGTTTGGATATCTGTCAGTACAAGAAGTGGTATTTATACCACCTACCTTACCTTCACTACAATTTGCGAAATTTCCAAATTCATCAATTCCTAAGCCTAACCAGCCCCCTTCAAAACCAGCCGTACTTGTAGTGCCATAAACCATTTGCGCATATCCCATGGCTCCACCCTGAGCCCCTGTTGTTGGTGAGGCTCCAACTGCACTATCGTACAAAACAGCGACCATACCATCACCACCATATGGAGCACCAGAATTATGATAAATATTTCCACCATAAGCAAATTGGTCAAATTCAACAACAATCATATTATATTTAGAAGGAAATTCATAATCCTTTGTTACTGCAGTTGTTCCACCGCTAGCAGGTGTTAAGCGAAGACGACTGTCCACTATTTCGGGTGTAACTCCATTACCTAGTGTTCTCCATTTATCATCTAATGAGCCATCATTAAAATCATCTTCATAACAAACAGGTAGATTTTCCGCACTTTGTTCTAATATTTGAATTTCTGTAGGGTTGGTACCAATTTGCACATCACCGCTAGCAGTGACATTTGAGATTTTGAGCGTAAAACTTTCTTGAAGCTCGATCTCTATGTCATGGTAAATAGGTATAGAAATTATTGTTTCTGTCGCTCCAGCGGGAATAGTTATCCTTCCTGAGACGGCGATAAAGTCTGAACCAGCTAGCGCAGTTCCATCAATAGTACCATAATCAAACGCAACGGGATATGTAACAGCTTTAGAGAGTGTTATCCTTGTTTCTAAGAGGCTTGTAGAACCTACTGCAGCACTATAATTTTCTGAGATTTGGTAAATTTCTAAAGGAAACTTGATAATGATTGGACATGCATTAATTTTTGCTTTATACCGTGTTGTACCTTTTGTAAACAATGCATTAAGAGAGACATTTTCCCAATTAAAAGAAAATGTAGAATAATCATAAATAGTATGCGTTTCTTCACTGCTAAAGGTACCATCTCCATCAGGATAATATATTATTCCTTTGTCAAATATACCTTCCATGGCAAAAGAACTAAAAGTAGTAAGGAGTGTTTGGTTCACTTCTGCACTATCATCATCTGAATCTACTGTCTTTTGGACTCCATCAAGTTTTATCTCACCCATTAAGCTCATATTGATGTCGCTAAATGATTTAATAATGGTTACATCAGAAAGAGTTTCCTCTCCGATATTACGTAGAATGATTGTAGTGCCATAGAAGGTTGTCCCTGGTAATACGGTTGTCTCATCTGTTGTTACTGAATCATAACAGATATCATCAGCACTTGCTATATCATCTCCCCATCCATAAGCAGCAAATATCATCATCAGTCCGCAAATAGGCACCAGTTTTGTAAATATATCAAAAGGTTTCATCTCACCCTCCTACTAATAAATCTCATGTAATTACGAATGTGTCCAAATTATATTTAGTCACTAAAGCTTCGCCTTTGGCGAAAGAAGTCATTTTGACTTCCAAGCGGTCAAATAATCGAGATACGACTTATTTGCGAATTCTTTATTATACAACTTTTATTTCATTCCTAAGCTTTTGCATCTCAATAAATTATGTATTTAGTCATTGAAACTAGATTTTGAATCTCGTTAATGGAGTTATAAATAAATATTAAATTCTGAGCTAAAATTAAATCAAGTATCATTTTTGTATAATTCTAAAAGCAATCTGGATAGTTCGACGCATCGTTTATGTGAGGGTTCTACATATTCAAACCGCGAACTAGTAGAGCTTTCGTGTGCCGGTGTTTTCGTTTGAGATACGTTGACTCTGTCGAGAAAATGTCGCCGTTAGAAAGTTCTTGCTTCGCCTAAATACGGCTTTTAGAACTAAGCCAATAACGAGACGGCTATCTGGGTTGTTTTGAAGCATTGAACTGTTGTATTTTACCTAAATGGGTTGAGAATATTTTAGTTAAATGCTTTTTTGAAATTATGGAGAAAAGATGAAAATATTAATATTAGGTAATGGCGGAAGAGAATATTCTATCGCTCGTGCGATTTTAAATGAAAAAAAGGGACATGAGCTCTTTTTTCAACCTGGAAACGGTGCTACAAACACGCTCGGAACAAACCTAGATATTAAGGATTATAATCAACTAGCAGAGTTTGCAAAAGAAAACGCGATAGAACTGACTATAGTAGGACCTGAAGCTCCTCTCGTAGAAGGTGTTGTAGATGTTTTTAAATCACATGGACTTGTTGTTTTTGGCCCAAGCAAAGAGGCTGCACAGCTTGAGGGTTCAAAAGTTTATATGAAAAATTTTCTTGCTAAATACAATATTCCAACAGCACGTTATATAGAAACTGCTTCAATTGAAGATGCGTTTAAATTTACCAATACACTTAGTGCGCCAATCGTTGTCAAAGCAGATGGACTTTGTGGTGGCAAAGGTGTCATCATTGCCATGAGCCATGATGAAGCAAAAGTGGCTATTTCAGAGATGCTTAGCGGTAAGAGTTTTGGAGATGCAGGTAAAAAAGTAATCGTAGAAGAGTTTTTAGACGGGTATGAGCTTTCAATGTTTGCTGTGTGTGATGGAGAGGATTATATTCTTCTTCCTGCGGCACAAGACCATAAAAGACTTCAGGATAATGACCAAGGACCAAATACGGGTGGTATGGGTGCATACGCACCAACACCTCTTGTGAATGAAATTTTATATCAAAAAGTAAGAGAGAGAATCATTCGCCCTACTTTAGATGGTATGCAAAAAGAGGGAGCCCCTTTTGAGGGTGTCCTTTTTATTGGTATTATGGTAGTCAACGGTGAGCCGATTACTTTGGAGTTTAATGTACGTTTTGGAGATCCAGAATGTGAAATACTTATGCCGCTTATGACATCGAGTGTAAGTGATATGTTTTATAAAGCTGCCACAAATAGACTTTCAGAGATTGAAGTTGCGTTTTCATCGCAGTATGCCGTGGGTGTTGTGATGGCAAGTGAAAATTATCCATATAAAAATTCTACGCCAGCTGAGATTATTGTAGATGATGTACACCACGAAGAGATAGAAAAATACACACATATTTCGTATGCCGGTGTGAGTATGGAAGATGAAAAACTCTATGCCGATGGCGGTCGTGTTTTGGTCTGCGTTGGTTTGGGTGATACAATCAAACAAGCAAGAGATAGAGCTTATATGCGATGTGGACAGGTGCATTTTGCTGGTAAAAAGCTGCGTACAGATATCGCTTATCAGGCACTTGCATAGAATGAATGAAGAGATAGAGAATCTCCTTCACAGAGAAAATATAACTTTAGCAGAGACAAAAAAAAGAGCGCTTGCGTTTTTTATTGATGAGATGCTTCTCTCTTTTTTACTTATCATAGTGCTTTGGGATAGTTTTGTTTCTGCGGCAAATATGGAAGAGATTATCAATGTGACAAATATGTTTGTTTTAGAATATATGTTTATGAAAATAGCATATCAGGCTTTTTTTACAATGCAATACGGTGCTACTATCGGTAAAATTCTTATGAAGATACGTGTTATTGAGATAAAAACGGTTGCTAATCCCAATGTTTTATCTTCACTGAATCGTGCTATTTTTCGTATCATCAGTGAGATGGTTTTTTATCTTGGTTTTCTTTGGGGTATGCTAGATCCAACGCGCCAGACGTTCCATGATAAAACCGCAAAAACTCTGGTCATAAATGTATAAACTTCTTGGTATATTTCTTCTTTGTATCTCTCTGCTTCAGGCTGAAGATAAAGTAGAGATATACGCCTCCTTAGTTGACTCGAGCAATAATATTGTAAACGCAAGCGGTGATGTTACGGTCATCTACAAAGATTATTTTTTAAACGCAAAGAGTGCGATTTACAATAAAGAAACAGGTGATTTGGAACTTTTTGAAAATATCCGTGCTACGTATGATGGTCAATATAGAATCCTTGGGGATTATGCAAAACTTAATATCAAAAGAAAAGAAAAAATATTCAAACCTTTTTTTATGCTAGAAAACTCTTCGGAGGTCTGGATAGCAGCGAATGAAGGTGTAAACAAAGATAAAGATCTTCAAATAGAATCTGGCGTTTTAAGTGGATGCGAACCGGAAAATCCTCTTTGGAAGATGGAGTTTGGTTCATCTGAGTACAACACTGATTCTCAGTGGATGAGTCTTTACAATGCAAGACTTTATATCTATGATATCCCGATTTTATATACTCCTTATTTTGGATATTCGCTCGATACGAGACGACGAAGCGGACTTCTTATTCCAGCTATGGGTTTGTCTCAAACAGAAGGTTTTTTTTATGAGCAGCCTGTTTATATAGCTGAGCAGAATTGGTGGGACCTTGAACTGAAACCTCAAGTAAGAACACAACGTGGGTCTGGCGTGTATGCAACACTGCGTTTTGTGGATAGTGAAATATCTGCTGCTGAATTAAAAGTTGGGTATTTTAAAGAAAGGGATGCTTACTTTAAAGAGCAAAATCTTGTAAACGACAGCCATTACGGTTATAACTTTAAATATGAAAACAAAGATGTAATCAATCAATGGTTTGGAACAGAGTTAAAAGGTCAGTCGGGTCTTTATGCAGATATCAATAAGATGAACGATGTTGATTATATCAACCTTTCATCCAACGATACATTTAACACCGCTACTTCTACGCAAGTGCTCTCAAGAGTCAACCTTTTTTATAATACTAATAATGATTATTTAGCAGCATATTTTAAGTATTATGAAGATTTGACAAAATTAAGTAATGCAGATACGCTCCAGCAGCTTCCCGTTACCCAGTATCACCACTATTTAGATACGCTTCTGGATGAACACCTACTGTATAGTTTGGATGCGAGAAGTACAAATATTGAAAGAGAATTGGGTAAGACGGCACTCCAAACAGATATAAACTTACCTGTAACTCTTTATACTTCTCTTTTTGATGAGTATTTAAACCTCTCCTATAAAGCAAATCTCTATGGGCAGCATACAAAATTTAGAGAACATGAGCAGATAGTTCTTCCTGGAGTTGAGTATAACGATGGCTATTTTGCAAGGTACTATCATGTATTAAGTGCTTCTACGGATTTGACACGCAGTTTTGATGCATATACTCATATAGTCTCTTTTTCTTCAAAATATACTCTTGGTGGTAATGATGCAACAACAGGCTATTATGAGGATTTGGGAGATATCTGCGCCAATCCGGAAAATCAAGATTTAACTCAGTGTGAGTTTTATAATATAAAAGATATAGATGAAGCTGTTGAATTTGATATGTCTCAATATGTATATGATGCACTGGGCAAAGAGATGCTTTATCATAGAATGGCACAAAAGTTTGTCTATGGAACGCTAGAGACAAAAGCTGGAGAATTAGAAAATGAGCTTGATTATAAAATTACTGATTCTATAAGTATCTACAACAATATGTTTTATAACTTTGATGAACATCTTTTTTCAAAAATATTTAATCAAGCTTCCTATGATGGCTATGGGTTTCGCCTCTCTCTTGGGCATATGTTTCGAGATACTTTTTTGCCAGATACAACGACAAGCTTAAGACGTGCAAGTTATTTAACATCAACAGCACGATATACTTACAACCGACATTATTCTTACCATACACGCTATGATTATGACGTAGAATCTTCTCAAAGAAAAAGTTTAGAGTTTGGATTTTTGTATAAAAAAAGATGTTGGGATTTTGGAATACGTTATGCTGAAAATAACAGGCCTGTACTGGCAAATGATGGGCAGTCTTCGATATATGACAGATATGTTTACTTTACGATTGTTCTTAAACCATTTATGACTGCAACAAAAGAAAATGGAGAGTCAAATATAGCAATGCGACTCAATGAATAGTCGGGTGTGAGGATAAAAATATGAAACAGTATAAAAATATTTTAAGAGATCGCCACGATGCTGCTAAAAAATTAATAGATGTCATCCCAATGCAAAAATTTAAGGATGAAGCCTGGAAAATCGTAGCAGTTTCATCTGGAGGTTTATTGCTTGGTTCTTATATTCGGGGAAGATATTTAAATAAATTGGATTTTCTTTTTTCTGAAGCAATTATGGCACCAAACAATAACGAGTGTGAGATTGCACGCGTTAGTGAAAATGAAGAGATAGTTATAAATGAAGAGTTGGTTTCATCGTTTGATATAAAATATGACTATATTTATGGTGAAGCCAGACGTAAACATGAGGAAGAGATACTTAGCTGCGTTTATCAATACAGAAAAGGACGCCATTTCTCTTCGGTAGCAGGTGAAGTGGTTTTGTTGATTGACGAAGGCAGTGAGACGGGCTCTAAGTTGATGTCAGCACTAAAAACTGTACTCTCTGAAAATCCAAAAGCAGTTTATATCGCTGTGCCTGTTATTCCAAGTGATGTGTTAGAGTCACTAGAGGTATTTGCGGATGATGTTTTTTTTCTCTATGATATAGATGATTATGTAGAAACGCAGCTCTATTATGAAGAGTTGGAACCTGTAGATGATGAGACAATAGAAAAATTATTAGAGGAACAAAAATGAAATATGATGTAAAAGTAGAGTTGAGAAATAGAGTCGAAGAGTACTCTTTTGGGTATGTAGCAAAGCAGGCAAACGGTGCAGCATGGCTTAAATCGGGTAATACTGTTATCCTAGCTACAATAGTTATAGATGAAACAGAAATAGTAAAAGATGATTTTTTACCTTTGACAGTTCAGTATATAGAAAAAAGTTATGCAGCAGGAAAGATTCCAGGTGGTTTTTTCAAACGCGAAACAAAACCAAGTGATTTTGAGACGCTTACTTCTCGTATCGTCGATCGTTCTCTCCGTCCACTTTTTCCGAAAGGCTTTGGCTACCCGACACAGATTACTATTATGGTGTTTAGTGCGGATAAAGACGCTGATTTGCAAATATTGGCACTAAACGCAGCTTCTGCGGCACTTTATGTTTCTGATATAGATATCAACCGTTGTGTTTCTGCTGTACGAGCTTCAAAAATAGATAGAGCGCTTGTGCTCAATCCTACTTTGCCAGAACTCAAAAATGCAACACTTGATCTTTATCTCTCAGGTACAAACAGCGAACTTTTGATGATAGAAATGCGAAGTATAGGTGGAGCAGATATAGATATGACAGATGCGTATATTGATCCGATGCTTGATCCAACACTTGGGGCAAATATCATCTCCAAACACGTTTCAAACGCAATCAGTGAAGATGCCCTTATTGATGTATTTGCAAAAACGCAAGAAGTTCTTTTTGAGAGCAATCTTGTCTATGAGGCTGCGTTTGCACGGTTTAAAAAAGCGACGATGCAGATAGAATATAAAGCACATAATATCAATGAAGCGATGCTCTCTTATATCAAAGAAAATCATATGGAGCAGATTCATGTAGCCATGAGTCAGATGGCAAAATCTGAGCGTTCAACAGCATTACGAGCTCTTAGAAAAAATATTTTAAATATAAAAGAAGAATGGGCAAATGTAGAAGATGAAGTTGCACTCAAAGATGCTATCGAAAAAGTAAAAAAAGAGCAGGTACGTTCACAAATTCTGACACAAAGAGTACGTGCAGACGGAAGAGTTTTAAATGAAGTAAGACCTATCACTATAGATACAAATGTGCTCCCAAGTGCTCATGCTTCATGTCTCTTCACTCGTGGTCAAACGCAGGCGCTTGTAATTCTTACAATGGGCGGGCCAAAAGATGCACAAATGTTTGAAGGTCTTACAGATGATGCAACGCAAAATGAAAGTTTTATGGTGCATTATAATTTTCCTGGTTTTTCTGTAGGTGAAGCTTCGCCTGTTATGGGCACAAAACGCCGTGAACTTGGACATGGAAATCTTGCAAAACGTGCACTTGAACCTATAGTAGATTTAGATGGACAGACTGTGCGTTTAGTTTCAGAAATTTTGGAATCCAATGGTTCTTCCTCAATGGCTACTGTTTGCGGAGGATATATGGCACTTCGTGCAGCAGATATTGAGACAAGTGATACTATTGCAGGAATAGCAATGGGAATGGTAAGCGAAAATGGAAACTATGCGATTCTCTCAGATATTATGGGACTTGAAGATCACGATGGAGATATGGATTTTAAAGTAACAGGCTCCAAAGAGGGTATCACAGCGATGCAAATGGATATCAAACTTGGCGGTATCTCTTTGGATATACTTAAAGAGGCTCTTTATCAGGCGAAAGAGGGACGAGCACATATTATTGATATCATGCAAGAAGCAGAAAAAGAGATAGCGTTTAATGACGGTGTTTTACCGAGTGTAGATTTTTTCCATATTGATCCGGGTTTTATAGGTGAGATTATCGGTCAAGCTGGAAAAACGATAAGAGAAATAATAGAAAAATTTGAAGTTGCAATTGATATAGACAAAAAAGATGGAAAAGTAAAAATAACTGGTAAGAATAAAGCAGGTGTTTTGGGAGCCAGAGATCATATTGAAGGAATTGTAAATACTCCAAAACAAGCAAAAATCAAATACGAAGTTGGAGACAAGTATGAAGGAACTGTAAAAAAAATCGTTGATTTTGGTGCCTTTATCGAACTCCCAGATGGAACAGATGGACTTATCCATATCTCAAAAATCTCAGATGCTAGGGTAGAAAAGGTCTCAGATATTCTTAAAGAGGGAGAAAAGATAACTGTTGAGATCTTAGAATTTAAAGGTAACAAAATCTCTTTAGGTCGCGCATAGTTTAAACTAAAATTTAGAACAAGTTAACTATACTTCGACATCAATTTCAAGTAGGGAAATCTGAGCATTTATGTTTGGGTTGCTTCATTGTAAGATGAGGTTACGCTATCCGAAAGTTTTTGTAATAATTTCAGGAGATAACAATGAAAAAAATTCTTTTTTTAATGCTTGCATTAACTGTTGCTGCATTCGCTAATGATGGTGATGTTGCAAACCAAACTCTAAAAGCATACTCAATGATCGCTGCTGGTCTTGGTCTTGGTCTTGCTGCTTTAGGTGGAGCCATCGGTATGGGTCATACTGCTGCTGCAACTATCGCTGGTACTGCACGTAACCCAGGCTTAGGTGCTAAACTTATGACTACGATGTTTATCGCTCTTGCGATGATCGAAGCTCAAGTTATTTATGCACTTGTAATTGCTCTTATAGCACTTTACGCAAACCCTTACTTAGGTTAATCCCAAAAGTAAACCCTCGCCAACCTTTCTTAGGTTGGCACATTTTACACCTTTTTAATATATGCGGCCGTGGTGGAACGGTAGACACGCTACCTTGAGGTGGTAGTGCCTTACGGGTGTGGGAGTTCAAATCTCCCCGGCCGCACCATCTTTATATCCAATCACAAAAATCTTCATTTCTTTACAAACAGCCTAAATTTTATCTTTATATTTTAACTTATTTCTTTTTTTACAAAAAGGTACTATAATTAACATTAATAATTATGTGATAGATTTTTGAGAATCATATTTATTTGATTTATAATCTTTTAGGAGTAATAAGGGTGAATATAAGTATTAAAAATAAAACACTCTTTTTTATCTCTTTTATCTTCGTTGTTTTTTCAGGTATTTTTTTAACTGTTATTTATTCTCAAACACAAAATAGGTTGGAACTTTTAGAGCTAGAACATTATGAAAATATAAAGTTCATGCATACAAAACTCACAAATAAAGAAATAGAATTTTATACAAATAGAATCAATGCAAATATAAACTCTAATGGAGTAAGAGAAGCACTTTTAGCTAAAGATGCTCAAAAGCTCTATGACATCTCACTTGGAAGATATACAACACTTAAAAATGAAAATCTTAATTTTATAAGTATGAATTTTTATACCTCTGATAGTAATTTACTTGTAGATATGAAATATCAAAAACTTTATGGTGAGAACGTAGCTAAAAACTTTAATTTATTACAGGAAGTGCAGAGTAGTAAAAAACTAATTAGTGGTTTTGAAGTGTTTGATAACACTTTGGCTTTTAGGATAATACAACCGATTTTTTCTAATAAAGAGTATATTGGAGCAATAGAATTTTCTATAGAACCGCAGTATATCCTCAATCAAATGGATGATTATTATGGTGTGCAAGGTGTTTTATTTGTGCAAAGTCCAATAGTTTCAACGAAAGATCAAGTAAATCTCAATGGTTTTACGCTTGTCTATAATATACTTGATAGTTTAAAACTTTTAAATGGTATTAGTAACACATATAATTTTGAGACTATAAAAAAAATAGAGATAGATTTCAATGAAATTTATAGTGCATATTCTTTTGATATTAAAGATAAAGATGAAAATATTTTAGCAAAATTGATTTTTGCAAAAAATATAACAAAAGAAGTTCTTGACTCAAAAAAAGATCTTAATAATGTAGCTTTACTGCTTGTACTTGCACTTATTGTTACATTGATACTTGTAAACATCGGATTTAATAAAAGTATTAGAAAGCTTGAAAATAATTATGGAGATATTAGTCAGTATAAAAGTTTAATAGATGGCAACCTTATAACACTTTCTACAGATTTACATGGAAATATTAAAGAAGTCAGTGATGCTTTTTGTAATTTAAGCCAGTTTAGCAAAACTGCGTTAGAGGAGATAAATATCAAATCGCTTTTACATTCGGATATTTCTAAAGAGGAGTACAGGATAATATTACAAACTTTAAAAGAGAAACTTTATTGGAGCGGTGAGATAAAACAAGAAAGGAAAAATGGAGATGTTTTTTGGGTTGATGTAAATATCCGACCAAAATTTAAAAAAAATAAAATTGTAGGTTATGACACCGTGATGCATAATATCACCGAAAAAAAGATAAATGAAGAGCTTATGATAACAGATAGCCTGACGCAAATACATAATAGAAGATATTTCAATGAGATACTGCCGCGTATGATAAATTCGGTAAAACGAGAAGGGGGTTTCCTTACTCTTGTTGTTTTGGACATAGATCATTTTAAAGAGTATAATGATACATACGGGCATATAGAAGGAGACAATACTCTTGTTGATGTTGCTACAACAATTCATAATTCTCTTAAGCGTCCAGATGATTACAGCTTCAGACTGGGCGGAGAAGAATTTGCGCTTTTGTTTAAAAGTACAAGTAAAAATGATGCTAAAATAATTGTTGAAAGAATAAGACAAAACATTATTAGTCTTGAAATAAAACATGAAAAAAATTCTACTTTGAAGATTGTGACCGCATCTTTTGGTGTAGTAACTCTCAGAAATGATGCTCTTGTTGATTGGGGAGCGATGTATAAATTGGCTGATGACAAAATGTATATGGCAAAAAAAAGTGGTAGAAATACGATAGAGTTTTAAAAAAATGAAATGACGCATAGAATAGATATTGCAAATCTTAAAGAAAAATAGGTTAAGAAAGCGAATTTTACTTTCGGCTTGGAAAAGGTATATAAAATGATAGAAAAATGTTTAAATAGACTTTTTGACGTAAAATCGCAAACAAAGGATAATAGATGAAGATAGCAAATAATATTACAGAACTTATAGGAAATACTCCATTGGTGAGATTGAACACTCCTTCTGAACTAAGTGGCGCAACTATTTTAGGTAAGTGTGAGTTTATGAATCCGACCAGTTCTGTCAAAGACAGAATTGGTTTTAATATGATAAGACGTGCACAAGAAGCAGGACTTATAAAACATGACACAACTATTATTGAACCAACAAGTGGCAATACAGGTATAGCACTTGCAGCAAATTGCGCAGCACAAAATTTAAAGCTTATTTTGACTATGCCAGAATCTATGAGTATTGAGAGACGTAATCTTCTTAAAGCACTTGGTGCAACACTTGTACTTACTCCTGCAGCCAAAGGTATGGGAGGTGCAATAGCCAAAGCTGAGGAGCTACAAAAAGAGATAGTAAATAGTATTATCCTGCAACAGTTTCAAAACAGCTCAAATCCTGAGATCCATACACTCACCACCGCAAGAGAGATTTTAAGAGATACGGAGAATAATATTGATGCATTTGTAGCTGCCGTAGGAACAGGAGGGACTCTCACTGGAACTTCACGCATTTTGAAAAAAGAGGTGGCTCATGTAGCTATTTTTGCTGTTGAGCCGGCTGCTTCTGCAATTTTGTCTGGAGAAGTCGCAGGACCACATATGATTCAAGGTATCGGCGCAGGATTTATACCTGATATCCTTGACACGACTCTTTATAGCGAAGTTATTAAAGTTAGTAATGAAGATGCAATAGCAACAGCAAAAATGCTTGCGAGAAAAGAAGGTTTACTTGTGGGTATTTCTGCTGGGGCAAATGTCTGGGCAACAATGCAAGTTGCATCAAGAAAAGAGTTTCAAGGCAAGACACTCGTGACGATTTTATGTGACACTGGTGAGAGATATCTCAGTACAGCACTCTTTAGTGAAGCATAGTTTTTTTGAGACTATCAAAGCAAATGATGGTCAGATTTTTCATCTTGAGTACCATCAAAGACGCTATGAGTCTGTACTCAAATCTTTTGGAATCACTGCGTTTAAGGATTTAAGAGAGTATCTTTCTCCTCCATCAAAAGGTTTGTTTAGATGCAAGTTGATTTATGATGCAGCATCTACTGAGGTGGTTTATTATCCTTATGAAAAGAGAAATATACAAACACTGAAACTTGTAGTCAATGACACGATACAATACAAATTCAAAGCAACAGATAGAACGCAATTGGATATTTTATTTGCAAAACGCAGCGAGTGTGATGATGTACTTATCGTTCGTAATGGTCTTGTGAGTGACACTACTATAGCAAACATTGCGTTTGAGTCTGAGGGTGTTTGGTACACTCCCAAAAAGCCTCTTTTGGAAGGAACAACACGTGCAAGACTGCTTGATGAGGGAAAACTTTTTGTGAGAGATATCGCAGTAGAGGATTTAAAAAATTATACTCGTGTTGCACTTTTGAATGCTATGATAGAATTTGATATAATTACGCAAGAAAACGCAGGGGAAATTATTTGTTAGAACATGTAATAGAGAATAAAAATTTTGCTTCTATGATGAAGCGACATATCCAAGAGTTAATTATTCATTTTTTTGAGCAAGAACAAAATTTTGGTATTTTATGTACAGTCGATGATGTAAGCTTTGACCCATTTTTACCAAAAAGTATTAAGTCTGAATTTCGTTCATTGACACTTTTCTTTTTAGCCGGCTACACTTTTGAGACAGCACGTCTTGAAGAAGATTGTCTGATATTTGAAGCAGGTTTTGGCTCTGATAATTTTGGGAGTGTGGTGACTGTGCCGTTGCTAAGCATCATGCAAGTTATCGTTGATGAAACGCCGGTGCTTATAAATTTGGCAAGATATAAAAAAGAGCAAAAAGTTAAAAAAGAGATAAATGATGGCGGCGTTAAAAACTCAATGGATGCATTTTTATCAAATCCAGAAAATAAAAAGTTTTTAAAATAAGAGAATTTTTCTCCCTTAAGAGAGAATTTTTTTAAAAGTGTCTAAAATCAGTTAAACCTTAGAAATTGCTAAAAGATAGTTGACAACATTGTCAACAAAGGCATCGTGTTTTTTTTCTTTGCTGTATGCAATGTAGAATTTTCTCTCTATTTTATAGTTTTTAAGTCTTGCTTCATAGAGTTTACCAGAGTTTACCTCTGATTCGATTACGTGGCGCGACATGATAGATACAAGTGGTCTTGCTGCATTTTTATCAGCATGCATGATGGACTCTTTGATAGAAGTTGGACTGCTTAATACACCGATAACATTAAAATTGCTGCACTGAACACCCATCTCTTCAAAAACTTCCGATGTCAGTTTTCTTGTATGTGAATTTTCATCACGACAAATCCAGTCAAACTCGAATAAATCATCTGCGTTTAGATGTTTTTTGAGCGGTTGATTTGAAAATACGACGAGTTCATCTTCAACCCATTCTCTATAAATAATGCCATCTCTAAATATTGGAGATTCGATAAGTGCGATATCTATTTTTTTATCCTCGAGTGCGTCAATCATATCTGTGGATAAGCCTACAAACATATAAACTTCATTGTCTATACGTTTTTTGATTTCACCGAGATAATTTGGAAGAATATAGTTTCCAATCGCAAATGAAGCGCCCATGATAAATGTAAATTCTTTGTTGATAATTTTTAGAAGCTCTTTTTCACTACTTGCGATGGCTTTATCTAGTCTATTTGCTATTCTAAAAAGATCTTCACCTTCTTTTGTAAGCAGGATGCCATTTTTCTTTCTTTCTACAATTTTTGTATCAAGATAATCTTCGATAAATTTGATTTGCTGTGTTACAGCAGGTTGGGAAATACCCAGCTTTGCAGAAGCTTTAGAAAAACTTTTTTCTTTTACGACCATCAAAAATGTTTGCAATTTTGCAAAATCTCTTAACATAATAATTCCTATAAGTAATATTGATAATAAAAGTATAACTCATAATTATAATTAATGCAATAGGTTTGTAATAATTTACCCCTTTTAGGTTATAATAAAAATAAGTTAGAAAATATATATGAAAATAGTGGTTATTATGAAAAAAATATTTGATAGATTAAATGAGTCTCAAGCAAAAGCCGTAAGGCAGACTGAGGGTCCTGTTTTGATATTGGCAGGGGCTGGAAGCGGTAAAACGACTACTATAGTCTCAAGACTTGCATACTTGATAGAAGAGGTCGGGATACCTGCATCAAATACACTTACGCTGACCTTTACAAATAAAGCAGCCAAAGAGATGCGTGAGCGTTCTGCCGCTATGATAAGCCAGAGTGCATATCCGCCACTTTTATGTACTTTTCATAAGTTTGGACTTCTTTTTTTAAAATTTAATATACATCTTTTGGGACGTGAAAATAATTTTGTAGTTATCGACAGTGATGACAAAAAACGCATCATAAAAAAAATAAATGCAGAACTTGCTACACCACTTATAGCAAGTGAGATATCACGTTATAAAAATTCACTTCTTAGCCCAGATGATGCTTATAAACAAGCAGAATTTTTTAACTATCAGCAAATAGCAAAGGTCTATGAAGCGTATGAGATTTATCTGCATGAAAATAATCTTGTCGATTTTGATGATTTGATTGCACTGACATATAAACTTCTCAAAGAAAACCCGAGTTTAGCGGAGCAGACATCTCAAAAATACCAATATATTATGATTGACGAATATCAAGATACAAATGAACTACAGCTTAAACTTGTCCAGATACTTTGTAAAACGCATAACAATATCTGTGTTGTTGGAGATGATGATCAGAGTATTTACGGATGGCGCGGGGCACATATTCGAAATATAATGGAGTTTGACAAAGATTTTGCCGGTACTTCTGTGTTTAAACTTGAGGAAAATTATCGTTCAAAAGAACAGATACTCAAAGTTGCAAATGCTTTGATAGAACATAACCGTTCTCGTTTGGGTAAAACACTTCTTGCTACACGCGGAAGTGGAGATGATGTTGCCATTCTTAATTCTGGCGATGAAAATGAAGAAGCAAGAAAGATAGCGATAAATATCAAAAGGCTACTTGAATCGGGCATAAGTGCAAATGATATCGCGATACTGTATCGTGTAAATGTTTTAAGCCGTTCCATCGAAGAGGGACTCAACCGTGCGGGAATCGCTTATAAACTTGTTGGAGGTCTTAGATTTTATGATAGATCTGAAATCAAAGACCTTATATCTTATCTTCGTGTTATAACGAACCATCATGATGATTTTTCTTTTAAACGTATCGTCAATAAACCAAAACGCGGTCTTGGAAAAGCAAGTGTTGATAAACTTGAACTAGCAGCCCATGCGAAAGGTTCTTCTATGTATGAGTTCATCAAAGATGCTTCTGTTGAAGAACTTGAAACAATAGTCCGTAAAAAAAATGCACTCACACTCAAAGATTTTTTGCAAAAAATAGAATATGCAGCTCATGTAGCGGCGGAGTCAACATATGATTTTATTGATTTGCTAGAAGACTCTTTTGAACTCAAAAAGATTTATACAGGTATGCCTGATGAGATAGAGAGAGTTTTAAATATGGATGAATTTTACGGTTTGATGCGTGATTTTGTCAAAAAAACACCTGAAGCAAGTATTGATGAATTTTTAAATGAGTTGACACTTCAGAGTGAGCAAGATCAAGTTGAGGGTGAAAGTATTTATATGATGAGTATCCACGCATCAAAAGGTTTGGAGTTCAAGCATGTTTTTATTATAGGGCTAGAGGAAGGATTTTTGCCTTTGGTTGGTGATGGAAGCGACCTTGAAGAAGAGAGACGTCTTGGTTATGTCTCTTTCACTAGAGCAAAGGATACTTTGACACTTTCACATGTTGATAGCCGTTTTTATAAAGGTCGCAGAAGTGAACTGCAAAAGAGCAGATTTTTCAATGAAGCGGGACTTTGTGCAGGTTCATTGATAGTAGAGAAAAACACTGCGTTTAAGAAAGGTGATTTGGTACGCCATAAGATTTTTGGAACAGGTAGAGTGACAGGCATAGGGAAATCAGGACGTGAATTTAAACTCAAAATTAATTTTGCTGGTACAACACGCGACATTTTGGCATCATTCGTTGAGAGACTATGAACCGTCTTTTCGTCGCATACAAGCCTTCTGGTATAGGCTCAAACCTTTTTTTAAGCCGTCTTAAACGCAAATACAATAATAAAAAAGCTGGTTTTTCAGGAACACTTGATCCTTTTGCTAAAGGTGTTTTGATTATCGGGATGGGTTCGCACACAAAACTTTTTCGTTTTTTGGATAAAACACCCAAAAAATATAGAGCTACCCTTTGGTTGGGTGCAAAAAGTGACTCACTTGACATAGAGATGATAGAACAAGTGGAGATGCTAGCTGCGTTTAGTGATACAAAAGTTTTAGAAGTTGTAAAATCTCTTGAAGGCTTGCTTGAATATACACCGCCGATTTTCAGCGCTAAACAGATAAACGGTCAGCGTGCATATGATTTGGCACGTGCCGGCAAAGAGGTTGTGCTTGATGTGATACAGTCAACTATCTACGAAACGCAGCTTTTACACTACAGACATCCCTTTGTAACTTTTGAAGCGACAGTTTCTGAAGGCTCTTATATACGTTCAATCGGTCAGATAATTGCCACAAAACTTGGAGTAAAACATGGAAGTCTTAGTGCCTTAGAGAGGCTTAGTGAGGGGCAATTTCGCTATGATGGTGAAAAAGTTTTAGATATCAAAAAATCGCTCAATATTCCACGCAACAGCTATCATGGAGATTTTGAAAATCTCAAATATGGAAGAGTTCTTGCTTTGGAAGATTTAGAAATACAAGAAAATGGGCATTATTGGCTAGATAATGGTGATAACATATCGATTATCAAAATAAAAGACGCAACCGTTACATACGAACTAGGTAGGATTTATGTTAGTACTTGCTAGAAAATTGGATGAATCCATTGTTATCGGTGATGATATAATCATCAAGGTTATATCTATCGACAAAGGTGTTGTAAAGTTAGGGATTGAAGCCCCACATAATGTTTCAATCATGCGCAGTGAACTTTTAGAAGATGTTAAATATGCAAACATCGCCTCTTCAAAAAAAGTGAATCTTGCAGCCTTGACACTTTTAAGTAAAATACTCAAAAAATAAGAGATAGAAGATGAAAGTCTATAAGGCTTATGCCAAGGTCAATATTTTTTTGAAGATAACAGGCTCACGTGGAGCATATCATGAGATTATCTCTCGTTTTATGCGAGTGGCTAATCTGTATGATATGCTCTCATTTGTTCCAAAAACAAGTGAAAAGTTTGAGATTCTTGGAGATTTTTCTTGTACGACTGAGCAAAATACTATCTACAAAGCTTACTTTGCGCTTAAGTGTGCAACAGAGTCTGCATCTTTAGAGAAACTTATGCGTACACATGCTGTACGGGTAAATAAAGCCATCCCTGCGTTTGCTGGTTTAGGGGGAGGAAGTAGCGATGCAGCTACATATTTGAAAATGTGTAATGAAGTTTTGCATTTGGGATTAAGTTTGCGTGAACTTGCAGAGATTGGTCTCAAAGTTGGAGCGGATGTTCCATTTTTTATTTATGGATATGATGCGGCAAATGTAAGCGGTATCGGTGAAATAGTCGAAGAGTTTGAAGAGGATTTACTAGAACTTGAGACTTTTACTCCAAAAGTTGAGATTAGTACACCAAAAGTTTATGCTTCTTATCGAGAAAATTTTTACAAACCGATTGATATAAAAACTATAGAATTTTTTAAAAAAACAAAGTCTAAAGATATTTTAAAGAGCATGAGTGCGAACGAAGCAAATGATCTTTTTGCTCCAGCTTTGCAAGAGTATAAAGAACTCAAAAACCACTATCAGTATGGCTGGCATTTTAGCGGAAGCGGAAGCAGCTTTTTTAGAGTAAAGGAAAAATAATGGGTGAAACCATCGCAAAAAATAAAAAAGCCTATTTTGACTATTTTTTGGAAGAAAAATTTGAAGCGGGTCTTGTTTTGGCAGGAAGTGAAGTGAAAGCTATCCGTGCGCACAAGGTAAATCTCAAAGATAGTTTTATCCGTTTTGTGGGAGAAGAAGCGTTTTTATTTAACGCACATATCGGAAGACTTGAAACAACACATCATTTTTATACACATGAAGAACGTGGCAGCAGAAAACTTCTTTTGCATAAAAAACAGATACAAAAGATGCTCAAAGCAGTCAATAGAGATGGATATACGGTTGTGCCCTTGCAGCTTTATTTTAATGACAGAAATATTATCAAACTTCAGATTGCAATAGCCAAAGGAAAACAACTCCATGACAAACGCCAAGACCTCAAAGAAAAAGATATGAAACGTGATATCGAACGTTCGATGAAAGGGAATTGATGCGTTTACTTTTTTTACTTTTTTTTGCCACATATTCTCTTTTTGCTCTTGAATATACTTTGGCTGATTCGAGTATAGCAAATGGTAAAACGACTTTTATAATATTTCAAAAAGAGCAGGGTGTTGTGTATGATAGAGTGGCTCATGCAGATAGGGCTTATAAAATATTTGAACATCCTTTGGATAAAACAAAGATGTATGCACTTATTCCCATGAGCTACGACCAAATGCCATCTAAAGAGAAACTAAGACTCCATTACAAAAAAAATGAGGCTGCGTTTAGTGAGGATATGTTTGTAGTAGTCAAAGATGGAAAATATGCAAAAGAGCAGATACAAGTCACTAAGTCCAAAGTAAATCCGACGAGTGAAGCAGTAAAAAAACGCATCTCCCAAGAGTATGATGAAGCGATGCGCATCTATGGAACGGTCAATAAAGAAAGTTATATCAAGTCTGCGTTTATCGCACCGATGCAGAGTGTCATTACGAGTGATTTTGGAAAGGCAAGAGTTTATAACGATTCTCTTAAAGGTTATCACGGCGGAACAGATTATCGTGCAGCGGTTGGCACAACTATTGTCGCGAGTAATGACGGAGTAGTGGCACTTGTTGCGGATAGATTTTATTCAGGAGGTACTGTACTTGTAGATCATGGTCAGGGCATCTATACATGCTACTTTCACATGAGCCGTTTTGATGTCAAAAAAGGACAAAAAATAAAAAAATCCCAACAGCTTGGTCTCTCAGGCGCAAGTGGACGTGTGAGTGGTCCACATTTACATTTCGCTGTTCGTATTAATAAAATACAGGTTGACCCGCTGCAGTTTATAGAATTGATAAACAATAAAATACTTAAGGAGATATAATGACACTTTTCCAACTTATCATACTCGGAGCTTCTGCTTATTTTGCATTTAAAATTTACGAGCATATACAAACACTTAAAGACAAAGAAGGCAATGATAGCGATGCGGATAGTCCAAGAACTGCAGAAGCTTTTTCTACTTTTTCTCCAGAGTCTTTAGTACAAAGAGCAGATGAAGCTTTTGAGAACGATGATAAAGAAAAAGCTTTAGCTTTACTTATTGAAGCAAATGCAAAGGACCCAAAAAACGCAGATATACTTTTTAAAATAGGGTATATTTCAAATCAAATTGGAAATAGTGATGAAGCGCTCATGTACTACAAAGAATCACTAGACGCAGATGCGGACAATGAGTTTGCACATAATGCGACAGCTTCTATTTATAGAGAAAAAGGTGAATTTGCTTCTGCAAAAAATCATCTGCAGGCTTCTTTGGATATCGATGCAACAAACCCGATAACGTACTATAATTTTGGAAATCTGCTTGTTGCTATGCATAAAAACAGTGAAGCAATTATAATGTATAAAAAAGCTCTTGAGCTTAAAGCTGATTTTATCGAAGTCAAAGAAGAGTTAGCAAAGATAGAAGGATAGGTTGTGAAAATCTCAGAGATTTACAAACGACTTGACGAGCTTTCACCATTTACGCTTCAAGAGTCTTGGGATAATTCGGGACTTTTACTCGGTGATTTTTCACAAGAAGTAAAACGTGTTGTGCTGAGTATAGATGTGGATGAAAAACTTATCGATACTATCGATGAAGATACCTTACTTATCACGCATCATCCTCTTATATTTAGCGGATTGAAGCAACTACAGTTTGGTAAATATCCAGCAAATCTTATTCAAAAAATGCTACGAAAAAATATCTCAAATATCGCAATGCATACAAATTTTGACCAAACACACCTCAATGAGTATGTAGCCAAAGAGATACTCGGATATGAGATAATAAAACAAGAGGGTTTTGTTATTTATCTCAAAATTGATGAGGATTTTGACACATTCGCTAAAAAAGTATCGACTGCGTTTGGACTCTTTCACACCAAATGTGTCAAGTGCTCTGAGTATGTAAAGATAGCAGCACTTACAACTGGCTCAGGATGTTCGCTTATGCGTTTTATAGAGGCAGAGTGTTTTTTGACAGGAGATGTGAAATACCATGATGCGATGGAGGCAAAAAGTGTCAATCTTTCCCTGATTGATATAGGTCATTATGAAAGTGAACGCTTTTTTTCACAAATTTTAGCAAAGCATTTGAAAAATTTAGGTTTAGAAGTTATAATTTCATCATCAGAAAATCCATTTACTTATATTTCATGACTTTATAGTAAAAATGGTAAACTCGAGAAACCCAAAAGGAGTCCAATGAACAAGCACCTTAAACAACTAATAGACCTTTCAATAGTAGATAAAGAAATCGACGCTTTTGAACCTCAGATCGAAGAAGCTAACTATAGTTACGAGGCTGCATTAGCGAAAACGCAGAGTATTCACTCGGATATTGAGAACTTGACACAAGAGATTAGAACAGAAGAAGTTAAAAAAGCGAAAAATGAGCTGCATCTCAAAGAACTTTCTCAAAAACTCGAAGACAATGCAAAAAAAAGCTCTGAAATCAAAACTGAGCGTGAGATGAAATCATTGCAACTTGAAGAAGAGATAGCAAAAGAGCAAGTTACTTTTGCTAATGAAGAGATTGAGAGACTTGAACGCATCATCGACTCCAAAAAATCACAAGTTGAAGCTGCAAAAGTGACACTTGATGAACTCAATACAAAACTTGAATTTGTAAAAGCAGATGTAGATGCAAAACTAGATCTTATCAACATAGAAAGACAAAAGGTGTTTGTTGAAAAAGAAAAACTTCTTGGAGAAGTAAACCAAAAAGGTCTTGCGTTTTATCAAAAAGTTCGTCGCTGGGCAAAAAACTCAACGGTTGTTGCAGTAGAAGATCAAGCTTGTATGGGTTGCCATATGCTAATCAGTGATAAAGTATATGCAGATGTTATCAAAGGTGATGAGATCAATACTTGTCCTCACTGTGGCCGTATCTTATATATGAAAGTTAGTGAAGAATAGGCCTTGTCGCCATTTACAATACTCTATTATTTTCTAAGTGTAGCGCTCTATCTTGTAGCGCTACCATTTTTGATAATTCTCTCTTTTAAATCGAAATACAAACAATCCGTTCCATCGCGTTTTTTTCTTTTTCATAACTTACGATTTGATCTCAAAGAAGCTATTTGGTTTCATGTTTGCTCTTTAGGTGAGGCAAGAGCCCTTAAGCCTTTGCTTGAACTTCTGGGTAAAGAAGAAGTTAAAATCACGACAATTACACAAACTGGAAATACTGAAGCAAAAAAATATGATGCACAGGTGCGTTATCTTCCGTATGAGATATTTTTGCCGTTTTGGGTACGAAAAGAAAAAGTTCTTGTTGTACTTGAGGCTGAATTTTGGTATATGCTTTTTCATGTTGCGTTCGCAAGAGGAACAAAAATTATTCTTTTAAATGCTCGAATTTCTGAACGGAGTGCGAAGAAGTATTTGCAGTTTGCCTGGTTTTATGAGAAAATTTTATCAAAAGTGGAGATAATATTTGTACAAAGTGAAGCAGATAAAAATAGATTTTTAGCACTTGGTGCGAAAAATATAAAGGTCGTTGGTAATATAAAACTTGCTGCAAAGATAGAAAAAACAAAAGAGTATCTAAAGCCTAAGGTTGAGGTCATTGTAGCTGGAAGCACTCATGAAGGTGAAGAAAAGAGTGTTTTACTTGCGTTTAGAGAGTATAAAAAAATACATGATGCAAAGTTAATTATTGTTCCAAGACATCCTGAGAGATTTCAAAGTGTATATGCACTTATGCAAAGTTATGCAAAGCAAAATAGTTGGAATATCTCTTTGTTTTCTCAAACGCAAAGCTTTGAAAGTGATATAATCTTAGTCGATAAAATGGGTGAGCTGAATAATATTTATGCAATCAGTGACATAGCTATACTCGGTGGTGCATTTAAAGAAGATGTTGGTGGACACAATCCGCTTGAGCCTGCACATTTTGAATGTAAAATCATTACAGGAAAGCATTTTTTTCATCAAAAGGAGCTTTTCAAATATGTGCATCATGTACAATATGTAGAAGCAGATGAAATACATAAAGCGCTTATGGAGTGTAAAAATCTACCCTCTTCCTGTGTGGAAGAGAAGATAGATTTGGACGCAGTTGTAGAAATAATACTCCGATGTAGTAAAGGAAAGTAAAAAATGGAAAAAGAAAAAGCATATAAAATCTTGGCAATTCAAGAAGGTCTCTCTAACTCAGAAGCGAAGTCTATGATTGATCGCGGTTTAGTTTATGTCGGAAATAAAAAAGTCATGATTGCCCGTGGTGATATCGATGCTAGAACAATTTTTCGCGTAGAAAAAATCGACAAAATTCGTCCTATATTTGAAAATGATGATTTGATTGTTGTTGATAAGCCTGCTCATGTCAACTCAGATGAGATTGAAAGACAGTTTAAGCCTGCGGTACTTTTACACAGACTTGACCGTGAGACAAGTGGTGTTTTAATGCTTGTCAAAAATGAAGAATTTCGTGCTAAAGCCATCAAAGAATTTAAGCAAGATAGAGTTTATAAAGAGTATATTGCATGGGTTGAGGGAATTGTCTCAGAACCTGTAGAAGTAGATAAACCGATACTTACCCAAAAGAAAAATAATAAAGCCTATTCAAACGTCTCTTCAAAAGGCAAACCTGCTAGAACAGAAATTTTTCCAGATATCGTAAGTGCGAAGAAAACAAAGATAAAATGTATTATTCATCATGGGAGAACACACCAGATTAGAACTCACTTACGTTACATAGACCATCCAATTATCGGTGATGAGCAGTACGGCGGGCGTCGTGCAAAACGTGTGATGCTTCATGCATACAAAGTACGACTTTTAGGGATGGAATTTACAGCTCCTGAACCTAAAACATTCGTAAGTTTTGAGTAGCTTAAAGAAAAATAAAAGCAAGTTTTAGATAAAATTCGCAACTTTTTACATCCAAAAAATAAGAGGAGAGAGTCTCATGTTTGATACATTAACAGAGTCATTTACAAGTGCTATTAAAAAAATTCGTTTTCATGATGATGATAAAGCTCTCTCCAAGGCACTTGCTGAGCTCAAAAAAAACTTATTGCGTGCGGATGTAAATCATAAAGTCGTAAAAGAGCTGATTGATAAAGTTCAATATGAGACAAAACTCAGAGGAATAGGAAAAGATCAGTTCTTAATCGCGCTAAAATCCTCCCTTCATGAGCTGCTAGAAATTGGAGGAAGCAAAGGATTTGTTTTTGCTCCAAATCCTCCAACAGTAATCCTTATGACAGGACTTCAAGGTTCTGGTAAGACTACGACAACGGGAAAACTTGCCAATTATTTAAAAAATAAGCAAAAAAAAGTGCTTGTTGTAGCGGCTGACTTGCAGCGTTTAGCAGCAGTTGAGCAGTTACGCCAGATTACAGCGCAGATAGGTGTGGAGCTTTTTGAAGATGAAAGCACAAAAAATCCTGTAGAAGTTGTAAACGCAGCCCTTAAAAAAGCAAAAAGTGGTATTTATGATGTAGTTTTAATAGATACAGCTGGGCGCTTGGCTATTGATGAAGCACTTATGCAAGAGCTTTCTGATGTCAAAAAGGCAGCACAGCCACATGAAATTTTTTATGTAGCCGACTCAATGACAGGGCAGGATGCTATTAAAACTGCGGAAGTTTTTAAAGAAAAGATAGGTATTCACGGAGTTATTTTAAGCAAATATGATGGAGACTCAAAAGGCGGTGTTGCTTTAGGTCTCTCATCACAAGTACAAGTTCCTTTGCGTTTTATCGGTAGCGGTGAGAAGATGGAAGACTTGGAAGTTTTTCTCCCTGAGCGTGTTATAAGTCGTCTCATGGGCTTTGGTGACATTGAAGGTCTTGCTGAAAAAACTGCTTCTATAATCGATGAAAAACAGGCGAAAAAACTGACTAAAAAGATTCAAAAAGGGCAGTTTAACTTCAATGACTTTTTAGAGCAGATGGAAAGTATGAAAAAAATGGGAAGTATGAGCTCTATTATGGGGATGATTCCAGGTATGGGAAATATGTCAAAAGCTATTAAAGATTTTGATTTTGAAAACTCATCGGAGCTTAAAAATATCCGGGCCATGGTCTCTTCAATGACTTTAAAAGAGAGAGAAGATCCAGATCTTTTGAATGCCTCTCGTAAACAAAGAATAGCAATAGGGTGTGGTTTGACACAGGTTGAAATAAACAGAATGATCAAGCAGTTTAAAAATGCAGGCAAAATGGCGAAAAAGTTCTCAGGTCCAAAAGGAATGAAAGATCTTCAAGCAATGATGGGTCAGATGGGCGGTGCAGGAGCACTCCGAAGATAGAAACTTCACTTTACAAATGTAAAGTTATGTGCTTGGATAAGCTTATAACTCTGCATTTAGGTGCAAAATTTAACATATACAGCTAGTTGAAATATAACTAGCGCAGAGAAGGACACAACATGGCAACAGTAATTCGCCTCACTAGAATGGGAAGAAAAAAACAACCTTTTTATCGTATCGCGGTAACAGATTCACGTAAGCGTAGAGATGGCGGTTGGATTGAACTAATCGGTCACTACAATCCGATGAATGATGAAAAAACTATGGTAGTTGATGCTGAGAGATTAGACTACTGGTTAAGCGTTGGCGCTACAATGAGCGATCGCGTTAAAAAGATTACTGGTCGCTAATTATGATATCTGATTTTGTCGCTCATTTTGCAAAGCTGATAGCTTCGTATCCTGAAGATGTGAGAGTTGAAGTAAAGCAAGGCGATGAAATATCTGAAATAATTCTTTATGCCAATCAAGCTGATATTGGTAAATTGATAGGTAAAGAAGGCAAAATGATTGGTGCAATCAAAACAGTTATTTCTGGCTGTAAAGCAAAAGATGGTATGAGTTACCGTATAAATGTCGAAGCAGTTTAAAGATAACGAACTTCTCCATATAGCAACAATAGGTAAAACTGTTGGTTTGAAGGGTGATTTGAAGTTTCATATTCATTGTGATTTTCCTGAACAATTTAAAAGTGGAGCATCTTTTTTATTACAAAATCAAGAAAAAATTATTCTTGAAAGCGTAAACCACGAAAGAGGTCTCATTAGAATTGCGGGAGTCACAAATCCAGAAGATGCAAAGAAATTTACGAATGCGCATCTTTTTACAACGCATGAAGATACTAAAAAATCTTGTCATCTTGAAGATGGACAATTTTTTTGGTTTGATATTATTGGTTGTAGTGTTTATGAGAATGATCTACTGCTTGGAGTGGTTGAAGAAGTTGAGCGTATTGCGATAAGTGATTATTTAAATATTGTAACAAGTGAAGATCTTCTTAAAAAAGATCTTGCTAAAAGTTTTTTAATTCCTTATCAGAAGCCATTTATTGTAAAAACAGATATAGATAAAAAGATTATAGTAGTAAGTGGCGGTTTAGATATTCTAGAAGCTTCCTGATGAAATTTACTTTTGTAACACTTTTTTCAAACCTTATAGAAGGGTATTTTCAAGACTCTATTTTAAAAAGAGCTATTGATAAAAATCTTTTGGAAATTGAATATCTCAATCCAAGAGATTTTAGTGAAAATAAACACTCTAAAGTTGATGACACCGCTGTGGGTGGTGGAGCTGGGATGGTTATGAATCCGCAACCTCTTTTTGACTCCTTAAAAAAGTTAAAAAGAGAGGATAAAGATGTTCATATCATTTTTCTTACACCCGTTGCAAAACCTTTTAGACAAAGTGATGCTAAACGGTTGGCAAAAAAAGAGCATATTGCGTTTGTCAGCGGTAGATATGAAGGTATAGACGAAAGAGTTATAGAAGAGTTTGCGGATGAAGTTTTTAGTATCGGTGATTATATCTTAACGGGTGGCGAACTAGCCTCTTTAGTTATTTGCGATGCTGTTTCGAGAAACATAGAAGGTGTTTTGGGAAATAGCAGCTCTTTGGAAATTGAAAGTTTTGAGACGCCTCTTTTAGAAGCGCCATCATTTTCAAAACCACAAGAATACGAAAATAGCAGTGTTCCATCAGAATACTTAAAGGGAAATCATAGTAATATTCGCTCAATAAAATTAGCCCTGTCTGAATGTAAAACGAAATTTTTCAGACCAGAGCAGCTATTAAAGCATAGAATAAGGAAATCTTATGAGAAATAAGTATATAGAAAACTTTGAAAAAGCACAACTTGCAGAGAAAACTCTTCCAGACTTTCGTGCAGGTGATACTGTTCGTTTAGCAGTAAAAATTAAAGAAGGTGACAAAACTCGTATCCAAGCATACGAAGGTGTTTGTATATCAAAAAGAGGTCAAGGAACAGGTAAAACTATTACTGTTCGTAAGATCGGTGCAAATAGTATTGGAATAGAAAGAATATTCCCAATTTACAGTGATTCAATCGATGAAATTACAGTTATTCGTCGCGGTCGTGTTCGTCGTGCGAAACTGTTTTATCTTCGTGAACTTGCTGGTAAAAAAGCACGTATTAAAGAACTTAGAAGAAAATAATTCTTCTAGGCTCTACCCTTTCTTCTCTCAACTTAAACTTCCAAAATTTTTATTAAAACGCAACTAAGCTTAAAACTACTCCCATCTTTAAAGAGTTTGTGAAAAAAAATAGTTATAATGCCTCACTTAAGAAAAGGAACCGCGTTTATGATTTTAATGATAGACAATTATGATAGTTTTACATACAATATCGTTCAATACTGCAGGGAACTCGGTGCTGATTTAAAGATAATTAGAAATGATGAAATGAGTATTGAAGAAATCGAAAAACTTCATCCTCAAAAGATAATCATATCTCCTGGTCCTGCAACACCCGACGATGCTGGGGTTACTTTAGAAGTTATTAAACACTTCAAAGATAAAGTACCAATTTTAGGTATATGTTTGGGGCATCAAAGTATTGCTCAAGTATTTGGTGCAAATGTGGTGCGTGCAAAAAATATGATGCATGGTAAAGTTTCTAAGATGAAAAGAACGACTGAGTGCGAAATATTTAAGGATTTGCCAGAAGTATTTAATGCAACAAGATATCATTCTCTTATCGTTGAAAAAGAAGATCTTCCTGAAAGTATTGAGCCAACCGCATATAGTGAGGATGATCATGAGATAATGGCATTGAAGATAAAAGATAAAGAGATATACGGTGTACAGTTTCATCCTGAATCTATCATGAGTGAGTATGGGCATGAAATAATAGGGAACTTTTTAAATATATGATATCTAGATTCATCTTATTCCTAATCTTAGGAGTAGATGCGCTTGTGCTCTTGCTTCAAACTTCCGAAATATCCATCTCTTACGATGAAGCCCGACTGCTTTATGGTGACACTTCTTTTTTACAACTCTTTATCAAAACTTCTTTTTATTTTTTTGGTCAAAATGATTTTGGCCTGCGTTTACCAATGATTGCCCTGCATATATCAAGTGCACTTTTATTATATGAAATTTCCAAAAAATATTTAATTGATGTTTGGAGCAGGTTATGGCTCGTAGTTGTTTTTGTGCTTCTTCCCGGTGTGATAAGTTCAGCGATACTTTTTAATAGTGCTGGATTAGTTATCTTTGGTCTTCTCGTATTTGTCTATATATATGAAAATTACGCAACCAATGTGCAGTATCTGTTTTTATTGATGTTATGCCTCATTGATAGTGATTTTGCATATCTTTTTCTTGCACTGTTTTTCTATGGGCTTTACACAAAAGATAAAGTAATGGTCGCAATAAGCAGTGTACTGTTTTTGTCGAATATCTATTATTACGGCTTAGATATTTATGGAATGCCAAGCGGATATTTTTTAGATATTATGGGGATCTATGCAGCAGTATTTACCCCGATAGTATTTATTTATATATTTTATGTTCTTTATAGAAGATATGTTACAAAAGATATTGATTTATTGTGGTTTATAGCCACCACAGCTTTCATCTTTTCTATTTTACTTTCATTTAGACAAAGAGTCGATATAGAGCATTTTGCTCCTTATGTTATTTTGGCTCTTCCACTTGCAGCAAGAACTTTTATCAATTCTTATCGTGTTAGGCTAAAGGTTTTTAGGGGAAGTTACAGAAATATATTTACTGTTTCTTTGATTTTTTTATTATGCAATGCTTTACTTGTATTTTTCAATAAGGAGCTTTACCTATTTATTGAAAATCCAAACACACATTTTGCGTATAAGATGCATGTTGCAAAAGAAGTTGCTACAAAACTTCATGAACAAAAGATAGATTGTATTCAAACAGACAAAGAGCTTGCCTTGCGTTTACGATTTTATGGTGTGCATAATTGTGACTCGTATATTTTAAAAGAAAAAGAGCTCAATGATGTTTCAGAAGAAAATAGTGTAACGATAAGTTACAGAAATAAGCATATTTTTAATTATTGTGTTACAAAAATTAACAAATTATAAATCTAATGAATACTTACTATAAACTGAAGATATTCCAAACAAAGAATGTGTTAAAATAAACGCAAATATCAATACAGGGAGTTTAGATGGCTCAAAAAGCGATACGAGAATATGATGCTAAGTCGATTTTAGCAAAACACTGGGATAAATATTTTCCAAATTTTACTTATGCGTACGAGACGGTTATGGTTCAAAATGGATTGGAGCTTGCTGCAATAGCAAAAGATAAAAAATGGTTAAATGAAAAAGCACTAGTTGCTAAGCCAGATATGTTGTTTGGTAAAAGAGGTAAGAATGGTCTAGTTCTCTTTAGGGACACGAAGCCAGGAGATGTTTCTTTATCAAAAGCAACCTCATGGATAGATGAAAAATCATCAACTGAACAGTCCGTATATTTTTCATTTGATGGTGAAACACCAACAGGTGATGCGAAAACAGATATGTTGACGCACTTTGTAGTAGAACCATTTACACCACATGCACAAGAAGAAGAGTACTATATCTCTGCTACAGTTGTTGGCGATAACGATATGTTATATATGTCAGCCGAAGGTGGGATGGAAGTTGAAGAGGGTTGGGACGAAAAAGTTACTGAAGTGGCTTTTGCAATCACAGATACTGAAGAAGAGATAGCTGCAAAAATTAGAGCAAATATACCTGCTGATGTTGCAGCTGCTGATAAAGAAAAATTTGCAGATTTTGCAATCGGTTTTTTTAGAGCGTATAGAGAATTAAACTTTGCATACTTAGAGATTAATCCTTTTGTAATGCAAGGAAATAAAATCGAGCTTCTTGATATGGTCGCAAAACTTGATGATACTGCTGGATTTATGATGAAAGAAGAATGGGGCGATGTTGAATACCCTACTTCATTTGGTATGGAAGAAAAATCTCCTGAAGTTTTAGCTATAGAAGATGCTGATAGTAAATCAGGTGCTTCGTTAAAACTTACAATTTTAAAGCCAGAAGCCAGAATCTGGACGATGGTTGCAGGTGGTGGTGCTTCAGTTGTTTATGCTGATACAATTGCTGATTTGGCTGGTATTGACGACCTTGCAAATTATGGTGAGTATTCAGGTGGTCCAACTACAAGTGAAACAAAATTTTATGCAGATACTTTAATTGATCTTATGACAAGAGTTCCAGACAAAGATGACAGACCAAAAATCTTAATTATTGGTGGAGCAATTGCCAACTTTACTGATGTTGCAAAAACTTTTACAGGCATTATTCAGTCATTTGAGACATATGCAGATAAAATGAAAGAGCATAAAGTAAAAACATATGTAAGACGTGGCGGACCAAATTATGAAAAAGGTCTTAAAGATATTAAAGAAGCAGCAGATAGATTAGGTCTTTATATAGAAGTTTATGGGCCTGAAACTCACGTAACTGATATCGTGCGTATGGCACTAGCGAAGTAAGGGGAAAAGATGGCAAAATTATATACAAGAGACACACAAGCAATTTTCTGGAATAACAACACAACGGCTATTCAAAGAATGTTAGATTATGATTACACTATACAAAGAAAAAAACCATCAGTAGCGGCAATTGTTGCTCCTACAAGCGGTAATAAATTTGAGAAATTCTTTTATGGTCCAGATGAGATTATGATACCTTTATATAAAACTACAGCTGCAGCAAAGGCTGCGCAGCCTCAAGCTGATGTACTTTTAAACTTCGCATCTTTTAGAACTGCGTATGATGTTACTATGGAAGCACTTGAAATTGGTGGTTTTTCATCTATCATGATTACCGCTGAAGGTATCCCTGAAAGACTTGCACGTGCTATGAATGCAACTGCAAGAGAAAAAAATGTAACTGTAATTGGACCTGCAACAGTTGGAGCAATTGCTCCAGGTGCATTTAAAATTGCAAATATTGGTGGAACAATTGAAAATATCGTGCAATCAAAATTGCATCGTGCTGGCTCATGTGGGCTAGTAACACGTTCTGGCGGTCTTTTCAACGAACTTTCAAACATTATCGCGATAAACGCAGATGGTATTGCTGAGGGTGTTGCTATCGGTGGAGATAGATTTGTTGGCTCAGTATTTATTGACAACTTGCTGAGAATGGAAGAAAATTCTGAAGTAAAATATATGATTTTACTCGGTGAAGTTGGTGGTACTGAAGAGTACAAAGTGATTGAAGCTGTAAAAAGCGGAAAAATCAAAAAGCCAATCATTGCATGGTGTATCGGCACAATTGCAAAATATTATGATTCTGGAGTTCAATTTGGTCATGCTGGTGCTTCAGCAAATGGTGATATGGAAACAGCAGAAGCAAAAAATAACGCAATGGCTGCAGTTGGTATTCATGTTCCGGCATCATTTAATGATTTACCATTGATGATCAAAAAAGTATATACTGAGCTAAATCTTCCAGCTATACCAGAACCAGACATGAGTCTATGTCCAAGTGTGAGAAAATCTAAAGAATTTATCTGTACGATTTCTGATGATAGAGGTGATGAGTGTACGTATGCAGGCTTCCCAATATCATCACTTGCAACTCCTGAAACTGGCAAAGGAATCGGTGATGTTGTTTCATTATTGTGGTTCAAAAAACAGTATCCGAAATGGGCAACTGATTTTATAGAAACTGTTATCAAAACCGTTGCAGATCATGGTCCAGCTGTTTCTGGTGCACACAATGCAAAAGTAACAGCACGTGCTGGAAAATCTGTAGTTGAATCACTTGTTACAGGTTTGTTAACAATCGGTCCAAGATTCGGTGGTGCGATTGATGGTGCTGCTGAATATTTCAAATATGCTGATGACAATAAACTTACACCTGCAGAATTTTTAAATCATATGAAAAAAGAGGGTGTTCCGATTCCAGGTATTGGTCACCGTATTAAATCTCTTAAAAACCCAGACTTACGTGTTGAAGGTCTAAAAAAATATGCGGCTACATATTTTCCTTCTACATCATTATTGGATTATGCATTGACTGTTGAGCAATTGACTACTTCTAAAAAAGAAAATTTGATTCTCAATGTAGATGGTACAATTGGTATCTTGATGGTGGATATGTGGAGAGCATTAGGCTATACTGAAGAAGAGATTAATGAATTTATATCTTCTGGTACTCTAAATGCGTTCTTTATTGTTGGTCGTTCAATTGGTTTCATCGGACATGTTCTTGATGAAAAACGTCTTGCTATGCCAATGTACAGACACCCAATGTCTGACATTCTTTATGACGTACAAGTAGCAGATAAGATTTAATAATCAATGCAGAAAAAAACTAAATTTGTTTCTGTAAAAATCTAACGACTTTTTCTACTTTAGGGATAATCCCCTAAAGTATCTTCTTCTTATTTTTATTTCTTTTCTTTTTAGATATACTAATCTCTAATCTATTCTTACAGGTTTATTATGAAAAAAATACCAAAAAATTATTTATTGCATACTGCGTTTACAATGTTGGAATTAGTATTTGTTATTGTTGTTATAGGTATATTGGCTGCTGCAATTATTCCAAATACAAAAACTAATCCAGTTCAAGAAGCGGCTATTCAACTTATATCACATATAAGATATACACAACATTTAGCTATGATGGACGATAAATATAATGCTGCTGATTCTAATTGGTATAAGGGGAGGTGGCAGATAGTATTTAGTACAAGTGATTATACTAATAACGTACCAGCTTATACAATTTTTTCAGATGCAAGTACATATACAGGAGATGTTAGTGAAAGTGAAGTGGCAAAAAATCCTCAAAATATAAATCAAATAATGACAGGAGGATACGGAAACGCAGCTTCTATTGATATTAGGAATAATGGATTTAAAGGTATGGAAAAATTAAATTTAGGCCTAAGTTACGGAATCACATCAGTAACACTGAGTGCGGGTTGTTCGGGTGGATCGAGAATTTCTTTTGATTATATGGGCAGACCATTAAAGGGTGATCATAGTACAATGTCAGGGCCATATGCAGCTGGAACACAAAGACTTATAACTTCTAATTGTCTTATCACATTAACAAATGAAACTGAAAATGCAATAATCACTATAAGACCAGAAACAGGTTATACAAGTGTTACCTTTTGAGAGTTAAAATGAATAAATATCTCTTTTGTGCCCATCGCTTCAAGAGGTACTTCTAAAGTTACTCTCTCTCCATGAGTAAATGTAAAAGGATATTCTGTCTCTACTTGAGCGTTTTGGCTTTTCATAAAAGGGATAAGTATCTTTACAGTTTTTGCCTCATTTGAACTGTTTTTGAGTAAGTATCGTATGGTAGAACGGGAGTGAGTAGTGTCATCATCTCTTGATTCTATACTCTCTGTGACTTTGACATCAAAACTTTTTCCTAGTTCAAGTTCAATGTCTGATTCTTTAGGTGTATGTGCAAGCAAACTCTCACCTAAGAGTATATTTGTCTTACCTAGTTTGGAGAAACTGTGTACAACTCCTTTTGGAAGAGCGATATCAAGAGCGGACAAACGCACATATTGAAGAACGCTATGTTCTTCTTGACCACTCAAATATCTTGGATCAGAGAGTAGAACACGGAGTTTTCTTTGTATAGGGAGCTGCGTTTTACTGATAAATTTTATCTGTGTTTTTTCATTGTTGGCTAGGGAGACTTTAAAAGGAACAGTATAAAAATGGTAGCCTTCATGCGCTTGATGCGTAACTTGTACACTATTTGCAAGCGCCATTGCTCTTGCTTCTTTATACTGAATTGGCGTTTGAGTAGCTCGGTTTATATCTCCCGCAAGTAGATACAAATCCACAGCATCATAAGCTTTACCTGAGCGATTGTCTATACTGATCCAGCCATCAAGGGAGGCTTCGTTCTCAAAAATGTTGAGGATATAGTTGCTCTGCCATGAGATATTTTTGATGAGGTAGTCCAACTCCATGGGTGCATTGATATCTTTTTGAACATCGACATTCCAGACAAGAGAAGCTTTTGTGATAAGTTCTTGCGGGATATCATGAAAGATAATATCATCAGAGTTTACGGTGAGGATATTTCCATCCATGGCACGAACGATTGACTTTGTCCCTTCACTTGAGAGGAGCGTAGCGCTGATAATCTTAAAGCTTTGCCCATCACGCAGCAGACGCACTTCTATTTTTTTATCTATATGCGCTTCAAGGAGTTTATTTTGTGTAAGTTTGTCAAAACGGTATTGTTGCGACTTAAGCTTTAACTCCTGAGGTAAAATCACATTGATAGAATCGACATCTATACTGCTTGCGACACCCTCGTAAACTATACTTTTTTCTTCTTGGATGATACTTAGTTCTCGTTGCTCATGGACAAGACCGATATTGCTATTATAGACAATAAGTGAATCTTCAGTTGTACGTTTGTTTAAGGTAGCTGCCCAAAGAGTGCCGTAAAGTAAGCTTGAGGCAAGGAAGAGAGATTTTGCAGTTTTCATAGTGACTCCTCAGTCGAGTGTGCTTTAAATATATGATACACTTCTAGAAAAAATAGAAGGTAAATTTTGATAACTTCTCCACTTACTTATATCTTTACTCTAGCGTTTAGCGCCACTGCGTTTGCTCTTTTGGAGCAAAAAACAAATCTAAAAATTTTTAAATATATTCCCGCTGTTGTGATGATTTATGCTTATACAATGTTTCTTGCAAGTGTTGGTTTTTTCGACTCCAATAAAGAGATAAACGCAATATACATATTAGCAAAGACAAATCTTTTACCTGCTATGCTCTTTTTGATGCTTCTGCAGATAGATTTGAGGCATTTTTTACGCCTTGGTAAAAGAGTTACTTTTGCTTATGTAGCAGCTGTTTTATCTCTGATGATTTCTTTTATTGTCGTCTCTTATCTCTTTGCTTTTGATAGAGATATGGCGGCTGCGTTTGGAGCTTTGGCTGGAAGTTGGATGGGTGGTACGGCAAATATGATAGCAGTCGGTTCTGCCCTTGGTGTGAATCAAGAAGCTTTTGGTTTTGCTCTTGTGGTCGATAGTGTAAATTATACACTTTGGGTGATGTTGTTACTTTTTATAGTTCCTTTTGCGGCTGCGTTTAACAGATTTGCAAAAAGTGAGGCAAATTTTGCGTCTGTGAGTACGATAGGCTGTGCCTGCAACATGGGTGCAAAACGCTACTGGCTTTTGATATTTTTGGCGCTTTTGATATCTCTTGTCTCGCAGTTGCTTGCAAGTTATATAGAGTTTCTAAACAGCACTACGACTGTGGTTTTGCTTGCGACGATCTTTGGAGTTATTGGCTCATTTACGAGACTCAAAAACCTTAACGGCACCAATGAAGTTGCGACAAGTATGCTCTATCTTTTAGTGGCGCTTATAGGTTCTAGGGCCATTTTTGAGAGTTTTAGCGAGCTTGGAGTCTATGTTTTTGCTGGCTTTTGTATTTTGATTTTGCACGGAGTTTTGATGGTTTTTGCGGCAAAACTTTGGAAGCTTGATTTATTTTCTATAACAGTTGCTTCTCTTGCAAATATCGGAGGCGTAGCCTCGGCTCCTGTTCTGGCTGCCGCATATGATAAAAGTCTTGTAGGCATCGGTGTAATTATGGCGATTATGGGTTATCTTATAGGAACATTCGGCGGTTTGATTGTAGGAAATATATTGATAGGGATAACACAATGAAAATAAAATCTATAGAGACAGAAGTCAAAAGTATCCCACTCAAAACCCCTTTTGTTACAGCACTTCGCCGCGTAGAAGCTGTAGAGTTTGTCAGAGTGAAAGTCGTGTGTCAAAACAAAAGTTTTGCTTATGGTGAAGCACCTGCAACCAAAGCGATTACAAATGAAGGGATAGAAGATATCCTAACTTCCATGGAAAGTATCAAAGAGCTACTTCAAGGAAAACATCCGCAAGAAGCCCTGCAACTGTTACATGAGCAGCAAAAGATAGGCAGTTCTGCAAAGGCTGCCCTTGATATGGCTTTTGTTTCGCTTTTGGCACAAGAGTTTGGCGAGCCGCTTTATAAGTTTCTTGGAGGCAAAGCACCAATAGAACTTCAGACCGATATTACAATCAGTCTGGGCACGCTTGATACGATGCTTCGTGATGCAAAAGGGGCTTATGAGTCGGGGTTAAATATCCTCAAAATAAAAGTAGGCAGTGATATCAAACACGCTATAGCAGTGATTTTAGAGCTTGCGTTTGAGTTGCCCAAAGTTAAAATTCTTGTCGATGCAAATCAGGCTTGGAGTCTTGAAGAGTCTCTATTTTTTATAAACGCAGTACAAGGGGTCAAAATAGAACTCATTGAACAGCCCGTCATAGCGCATGATTTGGCTTCACTGAAAAAAATTACACGTGAGAGTGCCACTGCTATCCTTGCGGATGAAGCGGTATTTACGCTTGAAGATGTCGCTAGAGTACATGAGGGCAGATACGCAGATATGATAAATATCAAACTTATGAAGTGCGGCGGTATAAGCAAGGCTGTGGAGATATTAGAATATGCAAGAGCGCATGGTATCAGATGTATGTTAGGTTCTATGCTTGAGGGGCCGCTTTCAATAAACGCAGCCCTTCATTTGGCGATAGCATTTCATGATGTGATAGCTTATATAGATCTTGACTCTCCGCTTTTATATAAAGAGAGTTCAAAGGAGTTAGAGTTTTTATATGTTGGGTCAAAGATAGTCTTTATTGAGAAAAAAAAGGCTAAAATCTAGACCTATTTTGTTCCTTTTGCGATATATCTCAGCCAGAAAAATCCAAAGAGACCTGCAAAAAGTGAAGCTGCAAGGATACCGACTTTGGCTTGAAAGATAAAGATGTTATTGCCTACAAATGCCAAATCTGCGACAAATATACTCATAGTAAAACCTATCCCGCCTAAAAACGCAACACCAAATATTTGGTTCATAGTGCTTCCCTCGGGAAGTTTAGCTATGCCTGATTTTATGGCAAGCCATGCAACTCCTGCAATACCAAGAACTTTGCCAAAAACAAGACCAGCTATAACGCCGAGAGATACAGGGGTGGCAATAGTCTCCCCTATTGAAGAAAAATCTATAGAGATACCTGCGTTTGCAAGGGCAAAAAGAGGGATGACTATCAAACTCACAGGAAGATGTAGCTCATGTTCAAGTCTCGAAGCAGGAGAACCTACGGAGTCGATACGGTCTTTGATATTTTGTAAAATCGCTTTTTGATTTTCATGAGTCATATGATCGGTTGCTACAGGATAACTGTCATACTCTTCAAGCAGATTACGTGTATGGTGTGTAAAATCAATAGGAGTGCGTTTTGGTCTTGAGGGAATCGCCAAAGCGGCTATAACTCCTGCAATAGTCGCATGAACACCTGAGTCAAGCATAAAAAGCCACATAATTATGCCCACAATAAAGTAAGGTAATACGGCGTGAATACCAAAACGGTTAAACGCAACTAACACTAAAAAAGAGACTCCTGCAAGAGCTAGAGGCATAAGGTGAATTTGCTCCGTATAAAAAAGAGCGATAACTACAACTGCACCCAAGTCATCAACTATAGCGAGTGCCACTAAAAAAGTAACAAGTGCGGTGGAGACTCTTTTACCAAGTAAAACAAGAGCACTAATAGCAAAGGCGATATCTGTAGCCATCGGAATTCCCCAACCATTTGCACTCTCTGAGCCATAGTTGATACTCAGATAGATAAGTGCTGGCAAAAGCATCCCGCCAAAAGCGGCAAGAATAGGTAAGATAGCGACTTTGATGTTGGAGAGTTCTCCTACTAGTACCTCACGTTTTATCTCTAGTCCGACGATAAAAAAGAAGATTGCCATAAGCCCGTCGTTGATCCAATGATGGATAGAGTGTGAGATACTCCATGAACCGATGTTTAGAGTGATATCAGTGTGAAAAAGATGCAGATAAACTTCCGCAAGTGGTGTGTTCGCAAGGATAAGCGCGATGATAGTCATACTCATCAGTACGATACCTGTTGTGGTCTGTGCATGTAAAAAATGCTCAAAAGGTGTGGCTACTTTTTTAAAAGCTCTCTCCCAAGGTGCATAAAGTTTCATGGTAATCTCCTAAAACATATTTTTTGTTGAGGTTTGTATCTCTGACATAGCAAACGCAGCGTCTCTTTGTCCATTTCTTCTGGCTTTTGTCCACCATGTTATTGCTTTTTCTTCACTTTGTTCTACGCCAAAGCCATTACGGTACATAAGCCCTACATAATACTGGGCTTCACCGTTGTTTTTATAGGCTGCCGCATCAAATAAAACTTCAAAAGCCTCGGTAAATTTGCGTTCTTCGTAGAGTCTAAATCCATCTTCAACAGTAAGAGACATAATGATCCTTTAGAGATATTTTGTTTTATTATAGCCAAGAAGAAAAAACAGCTTTTTTTTAAGTACCAAAGAATGCGAATTCTTATAAAATATCATCAAAAAAAGAAGCAGGGCAGGAATGATAAAAAATATACTCCATACACTTGAACCTATGTTGGTAGGGTATCTGAGAAAAAACAGATATACGAAAAAAGAGTTTTTTCAAGATAGTCTCTCAGGTTTGAGTGTTGCTATTGTCGCCCTTCCTCTGGCCATGGCTATTGCTATTGCATCAAACCTTCCTCCTGAGCGAGGTCTTTTTACTGCAATAGTTGCAGGATTTCTCATCTCAGCGCTGGGTGGAAGCCGCTTTCAGATAGGTGGTCCTACAGCTGCGTTTATTGTGACGGTTGCTCTTGTTGCGATGAAACATGGGTATGAGGGTTTGGTGATTGCTACGATGATGGCAGGAGTTATACTTGTTGTGATGTCACTTCTGCGCGCAGGTGAGCTTATAAAGTTTATCCCTTATCCCGTTATTATAGGTTTTACTTCAGGCATAGCCTTGCTGATAGTTTTTTCTCAGCTCAAGGATTTTTTTGGACTCACTATAGAGAATATGCCGCCAGATTTTATCGATAAACTCATCCTATACGTTACACATATAGGTGAAACAAATTTTTTCGCTCTCTCTATAGCGCTTCTGAGTATCTATGTTACTTTTTATGTACGCAAAAACTATCCTGCTATCCCCGCTCCAATAGTAGTGGTTACTTTTTCTGCTTTGCTAGTTTGGATTTTTGGTCTTCCTGTAGATACGATAGAGAGCCGTTTTGGTGAAATTCCTTCTATGCTTCCGAGTCCGAGTTTTCCTGAACTGACTTTTGAGAAGATGAGGCTTCTCTTTCCTGATGCGATGACGATAGCGCTGCTGGCAGCTATTGAGTCTCTGCTCTCAGCGGTAGTAGCAGATGGCATGAGCGGTACAAAACACAAATCAAATACAGAACTTTTTGGTCAAGGTATCGCAAATATCGCTTCATCTATCTTCGGCGGACTTCCTGCAACAGGAGCTATCGCTAGAACTGCGACAAATGTAAAAGCAGGTGCTATCTCCCCGATATCGGGTATCATGCACGCTTTGTGGCTGCTTGTGTTTATGATGCTTCTTGCACCGCTTATCGTGAAGATTCCTTTGGCAGCTTTGAGCGCTATACTGATAGTCGTTGCTTGGAATATGGCAGAGATAAAACATCTCAAATCCATCGTCAAAGCACCTGCGGCAGATATTGGTGTTTTGTTTGTGACGTTTGCCTTAACGGTACTTGTAGATCTCAATATCGCTATTCAAGCAGGTATCTCTCTTGCATCAATACTTTTTATAAACTCTATGATGAAATCCACAAAAATACGTGCTTACAGCGAAGATGAAGAGACGGATGATCCGGATTCGATTGTGAAAAAAGTTATTCCAAAAGGAGTGGAAGTTTATGAACTTGATGGACCTCTGTTTTTTGGTATCTCTGAAAAACTCGTCGATACACTTATTTCCTTTGAGACGATGCCGGATGTTTTTATCCTAAGGCTCAGACATGTACCGATGATAGATGCCGCAGGGCTTCACTCTCTTGAAGTGCTCAATGAAAGGTTGCGCCAAAACAATGCAACGCTTATTCTCTCAGGAGTACATAAGAATGTACATATTTACTTACAAAAAACAAAACTTGATAAAAAGATAGGCGAAGAAAATATACTTAACCACATCGATAAAGCACTCAAGCGTTCAGAGGTGATTCTTAAGCAAAAACTTTCTTCGTAGATAATAAGGGGAGGGGAAGGAACTTTATTCCCACTCGATAGTTGCTGGTGGTTTAGAACTGATGTCATAAACAACGCGGTTGATACCATCAACTTCATTGATGATTCTTCTAGAAATTCTTTCAAGAAGTGTGTGTGGTAAATGCGCAAAAGTTGCTGTCATACCATCAACTGCCTCTACAACTCTTACACAAATTGTATTGTCATAAGTACGATTATCACCCATTACACCTACTGATTTGACATTTAAGAGCACTGCAAATGCTTGCCATGTTTTCGCATAATATCCGCTAGCTTTGAGTTCATCTAATAAGATGACATCTGCTTCACGAAGGAGCGTCAAATCAGGAACATTTACATCACCCATAATGCGGATAGCAAGACCAGGTCCAGGGAATGGATGACGGTTAATCATAGACTCAGGAAGTCCTAGTTCAAGCCCGATTTTGCGTACTTCATCTTTAAAAAGCTCACGTAATGGTTCAATAAGTTCAAAGTCCATCCAATCAGGTAAACCACCAACATTATGGTGTGATTTGATAACTTCAGATGGACCATTTACGGAGATAGATTCGATAACGTCAGGATAAAGTGTCCCTTGCGCTAAAAATTTAATACCGTCATGTTTTTTTGCTTCTTTTTCAAACTCTTCTATAAATGTGTGTCCGATGATCTTGCGTTTTTGTTCTGGATCTGAAATACCTGCAAGTTTACCTAAGAAATTATCTACCGCATCTACTGTGATGAGAGGTGTTTTAAGATTGATTTTAAAGACTTCTTCAACCTGCTCTCTTTCGCCTTTTCTCAAAAGTCCATTATCTACAAATACAGGAATAAGCTGATCACCAATTGCCTCATACAACAAAGCAGCAACAACAGAACTGTCAACACCACCACTTAAGCCACAGAGAACTTTACCTGTGCCTACTTTTTCACGAATAATTTTTATCTGCTCTTTTAAGAAATGTTCCATTTTCCATTTTTCAGTAACACCACAAATATTTTTTGCAAAGTTACGAAGCATCAAATAACCCTCTTCTGAGTGTTGTACCTCAGGGTGGTACTGCATCGCATAAACACGTTTTTCTTCATTCGCAATAGCCGCAAACGGAGAGTTTTCAGAAACTGCTATCGGCGTAAAACCTTCTGGAAGTACATCTACTTTGTCGCTATGACTCATCCATACAACACGTCCATCATCACAATCTTTCAGTAAAGGTGAACAATTTTCTCCTGCGTTTAATATCTGTAGTTCTGCTTTTCCATATTCATGATGGTCTGAGCGCACAACACTGCCACCAAAGTCCACAGCGATTCTTTGCATACCGTAACAGATACCTAAAACAGGAATACCCATAGTATAAATACCCTGATCTACTTCGTATGCATCTTTGTTATATACAGAAGACGGACCACCACTCAGGATAACACCTTTTGGGTTTTTTGCCTTGATATCCGCAATTGAAGTATGATAAGGAAGAATTTCACAATAAATCTTATCTTCACGCAAACGACGTGCGATAAGTTGTGTATATTGAGAGCCAAAGTCTAAAACTATGATGCTAACATTTGTCATATGAATGCCTTTTGTAGGAGGGTTAAGTTGAATTTAATAGTATAAAAAGAATGATACAACAACTTAGATTAAAGAGTCTTTTAATGAATAGACTCCTTTGAATCTTATACCATCCACAAATAACTAAACTATCGGAACACTATTTGCTTTATCACTACATGGCAAAAGCAATAACAA
>MIBW01000101.1 GCA_001829625.1 Sulfurimonas sp. GWF2_37_8
GAAGCGGATTACCATTATGTCAACGTGGATCTTTCTATTATTAGCGAAGTGGCCTATTTTTACGATATTGCAGAGGTAAATGAAGGGGATTGTTGCCCGAGATGTGATGGTACTTTGTCATTTACAAAAGGGATAGAAGTAGGGCATATATTTAAACTTGGCACAACATATTCCGCAGCACTTAAAGCAGAATTTTTGGATGAAAACGGCAAAGCACAACCATTTGTGATGGGAACATATGGAATGGGTGTAAGTCGTCTTGTCGCCGCCATCATCGAACAAAACCATGATGAAAACGGCTGTATCTGGACAAAAGAAAGTGCTCCTTATATGGTAAATATCATGATCTCAAACATCAAAGAGGATGCGCAGGTAGCACTTGGAGAAGAGCTCTATGCTAATCTCAATGATTTAGGAATCGAGACGATGCTTGATGACCGTAAAGAGAGATTTGGTTTTAAGATGAAAGATGCAGAACTTATAGGTTTTCCTTATACCATTATCATAGGTAAAGAGCTTGAGAGTGGTTTAGCAGAGATTTATGTCCGTAAAACAAATGAAAAAATCTCTCTAAACGCAAGTGAACTTGTTAGAAAAATAAGGGAACTTATTTAAGATGCCTTATTTTTTGATTTATCTCTTTTTGGAAGTTCTTGTATCTGTCAATATCGCTTCAGCTATAGGCGGACTTGCAACTTTTTTTGAGATTCTCTTGAGTGCGTTGATTGGTATTGTTATACTGAGTAATTTTAGAGCTACTCTGAGTGAAAATATTCGTGCAGTTTCATCACGTCAGATAGATATGTCGGAGTTTCAACGCCTCAATCTTTTTACGATTGCTGGAGCAATTTTGCTTATTATTCCTGGATTTCTTACAGATATCATCGGGATTTTACTCCAGTTTGGTGTTTTTACCAAGATGATTGTTAACCGTACTTATGTAAAATCGCAAAGTAATAAACCATACCCTACACAAAATACTATACAAAAGGATTCCGATGTTATCGATGTTGAAATTATTGACACTCAGCACACTTCTAAGTAGTGCTCTTTTTGCTGCTACAACAAACAAAGAAGTAGAAGATTTTTTAGAAAAATCATTTAAAAACAATCCAAATATTACTTCATTGGAAGTAAAAGTTGTAGAAAGAAATGCTCTTGATGACATGAGCGGCTGGGAAGCTTTGATTGTGAGTATTGATGCCACACTCAAAGCACAGCCTGCTCCAAAACAGATCAAACAAAAGATGATTTGGTTCACAGACGGCATACATCTAACAAAAGAGTTGGTAAATATCAAAACGGGTGAAAATCTTGCAGATTCAGTTTCTCCTGCGTTTAAAGAAACGCAATACAAAAAAGAGAATCTCATCTGTGGAAATGCAAACGCAAAACATAAAGTGGCTATTTTTTCAGACCCTCTTTGTCCATTTTGTAGAAGTTTTGTTCCCGGTGCGATTGAACATATGAAAAATTTTCCTGAGCTTTATGCTTTGTATTACTACCATTTTCCACTTGAATCACTGCATCCTGCATCTATAGAATTGACAAAAGCAGCTATTGCCGCGACACTTCAAGGTAAAAAAGATGTGGTACTTGAGCTTTATAAAATTGAGATCAATGCAAACGAAAGGGATGTCAATAAAATCTTAGCGGTATTTAACACAGCCATGAAAACAAATGTAAAACCATCTGATCTTACATCTAAAATAGTGATGGAGCAGTATGAGTATGATATGAAACTTGCTGAAGAGCTCATGGTGCAAGGCACGCCGACACTTTTTTATGATGGAAAGATGGATAAAACAAAAAAACAATATCTAAAGGCAAACTAAGAGATGAAAAAATTAATAATAGCAACGCGAGGCTCACAACTGGCCCTATGGCAGTCCAATCATATCAAGGCTGTATTAGAAGAACAAAATCCAGGAATGGAAGTTGAGTTAAATGTTATTGTTACAACCGGTGATAGAATCATAGATAGACCTCTTGCCGCCATTGGAGGAAAAGGTCTTTTTCTTAAAGAACTTGAAGAAGCGATGCTTCGTGGTGAGGCGCATATTGCAGTACATTCACTTAAAGATGTTCCAACTGTGATGCCTGATGGTCTTTTACTTGCGGCTATCACGGAGAGAGAAGATGTAAGAGACGCGCTTTTAAGTGAAAAATATGCTGATATCGCAGCACTTCCAAAAGGTGCTGTCGTCGGTACTTCATCCCTTCGTCGCCGTATGCAGATAGAGAGACTCAGACCTGATCTCATCATTAAAGATCTTCGTGGCAATGTGGACACACGTATCAGAAAACTCAAAGAGGGTGAGTTTGATGCTATCATACTAGCTGCTGCAGGTATCAATCGTCTAGGTCTTGTGGAAAGTGTCGCTCATGTCTATCCGATCTCCCTTTATGAAATGATACCTTCAATGGGACAAGGTGCTTTGGGTATTGAAGCGATTGATGATACGGAAGTTTTAGCGATAGTTGCAAAACTTGAAGATGACTACAGCCGCGTAGAGACGACCATCGAGAGGGACTTTGTAGATACACTTGAAGGCGGATGCCATGTGCCTATTGGTGTGAGTGCAACTGTACTTGAAAACGACGATGTCATGATAAAAGCTGTTTTAGGTTTGCCAGATGGAACAAAAATTTTGACAGATACAAAAATAGTTTCCCGTGATCTATATAAAACCATAGGTCGTACTATGGCGGATGAGTTTATCGCTAGAGGTGCTAAAGAGCTACTCAAAGATGCTGAAAACATGATGCTTCATAAGTAGGTTAAATGAAAAAAACTATTGAGCTGTTAAAAAAAAACAATGAACTCAAAATAATAGATGATGTAGTTGATATCTATCTGGAAATACCGCATTTAGCTTATGCAGAGGTAAAAAAAGAAGATGGAGGCAAAGCTCTTCTTTTTACAAACGCAGTCGAGAGTAAAAGCGGTAAAAAGTTTGAAGAGCCTATCTTGATGAATGTTTTTGGCTCCTATAAACGCTGTGAACTTCTTTTCGGCAGAACGATAGAATCTGTTGCTGAGGAGATCACAAAACTTCTTCATATGAAACCACCTAGCGGTTTTATGAATAAACTTAGCCTAGCTGGTGAGCTTTTTTCTCTCAAAAATATCTTTCCTAAAAAACGCCAAAGTGAAGGTGTGTGTCAAGAGCTCAAATATTTGGGTACGGATATCAATCTTCATGATATTCCTGTGCTCACGACTTGGGAGCAAGACGGCGGACCTTTTATCACTATGGGACAAACTTATACACAAAGTCTTGATGGTGAGATGGTAAATCTTGGAATGTACAGACTTCAAGTTTATGATAAAAATCATTTGGGAATGCATTGGCAAATCCATAAAGACAGTTCACATTTTTTTGATCAGTACCAAAAAGCTGGTAAAAAAATGCCTGTAAGTATTGCCATAGGTGGAAATCCACTTTATACTTGGTGTGCGACAGCTCCGCTTCCTTATGGCATCAATGAACTGCTCATGTACGGACTCATCACAAAAAAACCTGCACAACTCGTGAAGTCACTTACAACACCTTTGTATATTCCTGAAGATGTGGATTATGTTATTGAGGGTTGGGTGGATACTACTGAACTGAGAGTCGAAGGTCCTTTTGGAGATCATACGGGATACTATACTTTGGCTGAACTCTATCCTGTGCTAGAGGTGAGTGCTATAACGATGCGAAAAAAAAGAGTTTATCTTGCAACAGTTGTAGGCAAACCGCCTTTGGAAGATAAATATATGGGTTGGGCGACAGGAAAGATTTTTTTCCCTTTGCTTAAAACAACCGTTCCTGATTTAGTTGATTATCATATGCCTGAAAACGCAGGCTTTCATAACCTTATTCTAGCCAAGATGCAACCGCTCTACAAGGGTCATGCAAAACAATTTATGCACGCATTTTGGGGTGCTGGGCAGATGAGTTTTGTAAAACATGTTATCTTTTTTGATGAGAATGCTCCAAAACTTGAAAGTTATGAGACTATCTGCGCTTATGGACTCAACCGTTTTACACCACAATCTCTTTTTATATCAGAAGGGATTTTAGATGCACTTGACCACTCTTCTCCAGAGACTCTTGTTGGTGGTAAATTGGGGATAGATTTGACAAAAGCAAATAAGGTGGAAGCTCCTGAAATTCTTACAAGTGAATTACTTTTTGCTAAAGTCAAAGAACTCCTTCCACAGGCTCAAGGTCTCAATCAATTTATGCTCAGAACTGCAAATCCTATCACGGTAATCTCCATAGAAAAAGAAAAAAATGTTCGTGAATATTTTGATATTTTGCTCCCTTTAGCTGCGTTTATGCGCATTGTTGTTTTTGTGGATGCAGCCAAAAATGATATCTCTAATGCTTATATGCTTGTATGGAGAGTGACAAACAACATAGATGCTCAAAGAGATATTTTTATCTCAGAATCTTTAGTCGGCGTAGATGGAACGAATAAAAATACTCTTGATGGGTTTACTCGTGAGTGGCCTGATGATGTGGACTGCACACCAAGTGTTGTAGCTTCGTTAAAAGAAAGAGGTATTTGGGATTTAGAAGAGAAACATTCTAGCTATTTTCAACTCTAGTTTCCTTCCAAACTTGTATTAATTTATGTTATAATTATGAGGCTTTTGCAATAAAAGGATATCGTTCAAATATAAATTCTCTCTAGGGGTTAACTATGAATAAAAACATCGTATTTCTACTTTGCTATCTCAGCATATCTTCTCTTGAACTTTCTGCTAGTGTCTATAAAGGACATGGCCTTTTTAAAAATATGTGTCTTGAATGTCACGGAAAGGCTTTAGAATTTGTAATTAATAAAAATACTAAGCAGTGGTCTGATTTACTCAAAGACAATGGTACACCTTTATTGCTTATTCATGCGAAGAATACAAATGCACTCAAATCTTTAGAATACTTCCGAGGTGATCGCTATAGTAAACATGTGCCACATTATAGAGACTTCTTTATGGAATATGCATCAGATACAGGAAATATTCCTGCATGTGATTAATGTATAACTAAAAAATCTTTTTTATCTCAATTTTGTTATTAATTTATAATTTTAATGTGATATAAGTAAGACATAATGATTTCTAATGTACCATCAATTAGAAATTATCGTAGGGGGGGAGGGTTAGATAGATGAATAAAATTGTTTTAACATTTATATTTATATTTTTTGTTTTTTGTTTTTCTTTAGAGGCAGCGATCCATAAAGGTCAGAAAGTTTTCGTCAAAGAGTGTGTCTCATGCCATAGTGGCGGTCAAACTTTTGTAGTTAAAAAGACGATGAGAGATTGGAAAAAACTCATGGAACAAAAGGGAAAACCATTGGCTGAGTTGCACATAAAAAATAAAGATGCAAAAGATTCATGGGAATATTTTGAGAGTAGCAGTTATGAGAAAAAAACAAAACATCTTCAAGAATTTTTAGTGGAATATGCTAAAGATAGCGGAAACGTTCCTGCTTGCAATTAAGCATTTTTATAACAACATCCCTCTTTTATAGATAGAAAAATCTATCTATAAACCTTTAAAATCTTTCATCTGCGGATATATTTGGATAAAATACAAAACTATTTTACTTACAGAGATATTTAAATAAAATCAAGGAAATTATTATGGATAAAATGTGGTCAGGCCGTTTTTCTACGGGAAGTTCATCTCTTTTGGATGCGTTTAATGCATCAATTATGTTTGACAGAAAACTTTATCGTGAAGATATTGAAGGCTCACTTGCTCATGCAATGATGCTTACAAAACAAAACATCTTAACAGAACAAGAACTTGCAGAGATTCAAACAGGTTTGGCTCAAGTAATCAAAGAGATAGAGTCTGGTGCTTTTGAATGGAAAATTTCTGATGAAGATTTACATATGGCGATAGAGAAGCGTTTGACTGCTATAATCGGTGACGCAGGTAAAAAACTGCACACTGCGAGAAGTAGAAATGATCAGGTAGCTGTTGATTTTCGTCGTTATGTGCTGAGAAAAAATCTTGAAATCGTAGATGCACTTAAACTTTTAATGCATGAAGTTTTAATCGTGGCGCAAAAGCATACAGAGACACTTTTGCCGGGTATGACACATTTGCAACATGCGCAGCCAATCAACTTCGGGTTTCATTTGGGTGCATATCTTTCTATGTTTAAACGCGATATTGAGAGATTTGAAAGCTCTCATAAACGCAACAATATCTCTCCGCTTGGATGCGCTGCACTTGCAGGAACACCTCACAACATCGACAGAGATTTAACTACTTCACTTTTAGGTTTTGACGCTCCGAGTGTTAATTGTTTAGATACTGTAAGTGACAGAGATTTTGCTCTTGAAATACTTTTTAACATCTCTACTATGATGATGCATATCTCGCGTTTAAGTGAAGAACTTGTAATGTGGTCGAGTTATGAATTTGGCTTTGTTGAACTCAGTGATGAATATTCAACCGGTTCATCCATTATGCCGCAAAAGAAAAATCCAGATGTTCCAGAACTTCTTCGTGGAAAAACAGGCCGCGTTTACGGCTCACTTATGGGACTTTTAACGGTTATGAAAGGTCTTCCTCTTGCATACAACAAAGACACGCAAGAAGATAAAGAGGGTGTTTTTGACGCGGTTGAGACAGCTGAAATATCTTTAGAAATTTTAAAAGAAGCTATCAAAACTATGCAGGTAAAAGCGCATAATATGAAAAAAGCATCCAAAATCGGACATTTAAGTGCAACAGATTTGGCTGATTATCTGGTGCAAAAATGCAATATTCCTTTCCGTGAAGCGCACTTTATTACCGGTAAAGCAGTTGCAAAAAGTGAAGAACTCAAAATTGATTTGAGTGAAATAGAGCTCAAATATCTTCAAGAAATTGATGCAAGAATAAGTGAAGATGTGTTGAAGTTTTTACAGCTTGAACACTCGATGAACGCAAGAAAATCTGCAGGTGGAACGGCAACTATCCGAACAGAAGAACAGTTGCAATATTTCAAAAACTTTTTGGGAGCGTAAAAGATGAAAGTATCCGTAGCACATAAAGAAGGTATGCAGTTTGAAGCAAAAACTGAAAAAAGCAGTTTTATTATTGATTGTCCTACTATCTCTCCTATAGAGTATTTTTTGGCAGGTATCATCACTTGCAGTGCGACTGATATGGTACTTTTACCGAAAAATGCAGGTAAAACTGTAAATAATTTGTTAATAGAGGGTGATGTCATAAGAAATGAAGATCAGCCAAGAAAGTTCAATACTTTACATCTTGAATATACATTTGACTCAGACACAGATGATGTAATAGCAGCGCGTTGGGTTATGGCTTCTTTGGAGACTTACTGCTCAACTATCAATACGATTCGCGATACGACAGCAATCTCTTACTCCATAACGCATAACGGTAAACGCATCCGTGAAAATGAGAAGATGATTTCAGGCACTGGAACGAAGATAGATATGGGTGCAATAGAAGCGTGCCCGAGCTAGAGAAGTTTTTAACTTCTTCGCCCATAAGGTTTGAGGGTAAGTAGCCTTGAATCTGTGAGACCTCGACCAACCGTAAAATGATAAAGTGACTGAAACTTATTTGTACGAAGTCCCAAAATCTGATGCATAGCATCATCTAAAAAACAGCCTATTCCTGTAGCACTTAGACCAAACGCAGTCGCTTCAAGATAAAGTTGTTGACCAATTGCTCCACACTCCCAATACATTTCTTTGTAACGATGCGCACCGTTTTGAACTAAATCATCTGTAAAAGAACTGAGCATTCCAAGACTAAACGCACCATCACTGGCGATATTTTGGCTGCAAGAATAAGCTTTTGCGTATTCTCTAAAATCTCCTATAGTAAGTAAATAAAGATTTGTATCTTTTTTTTCCCATACGAAATCATCGCTCATCTCATTTTGAAGCTCATGAAGTTGACCTGGATTACGAATGTATATATACAAACCTGCGTTTAAAGTTGCAACATCATGGACAAAAATAAAAAGATTGACTGCGTTTTGGAAGCCGTCAAAACTTTCTAGAGTAATCTCAAGCATAGTAAAAAAACTCTCATAAGAGATATTCGTTCTGTGTGAATCCATCACTTGAGCACTACGGCGTTTGAGGATAATCTCTTTTGCTTGGGGAGAAGGAATACGTTTGATAGAGATATTTCCGCTTTTTTCTCGTGCTCTTGAAGCAGAAAAAGTTGCTTTTTCTATCGCATCTATGAGTGGCCATTTTTGATAGTTTGAAGCAATAGAATTTGCGATGGAGTCAAACTTTGTATCGTTGTAGAGTTGTGTAAAGTTGATCTCTTCATCATACATTTGTGGTGTGATGAGCAGGAGCATTTCTGCTATCTCATGCTCGTTTTCATTAAAACGCAGCGATTCATCAAAGCCGAAAAGTTTTGAGAGCGCTTCATCACCTATGGTATTCATATGCTTGTAACTCCAGCCGAGTGTTTTGGCGCTGATATGTAAAGCTTTTGCAGCGTGTCCCGC